>NZ_LTBL01000001.1:1800000-2100000 GCF_018687785.1 Methanovulcanius yangii | reverse complement strand
CCGCGTTTTGTTCGATGATGCTCGTGTAAGGTATCACATAGAATATTCTCTTCAGATCGTGCCGCTCCAGATGAGAGAGAGCAAATGCCATCGAGGAGAGCGTCTTGCCGCCCCCCGTCGGGACAGTGAGGGTGAAAAAACCGGTGGGAAAGTATGCCTTCTCCCTGCATTGCCGATAGATTTCCTGACGACGTACGTTTATCGCAGTCTCATCCGCTTTTGCCGTAATACCCTCCATGTGTGTATCAAATTTCTTAATGAGAACATCGAAGGACTCCGACTCTCCCCTGAGAGTTGCCTTTGCAGGATCGACAAAATGTTCGGTATCAAGGAAGTCGGCATCGACAAGGCATGAGTAGAGCATTCGGATGTAGAACGAGAGGGGAAATCCCATCCCACTGTCAGATGGAGTCAGGGGAGGACTTAAGCCATCCAAGGAAGGAATTTCAATCTCGTCTCGGTATGCAGAATAGTCCGCAAGAAAATTTTTCTTCAGGCGTTTTTCCAGCCCAGAAGAAGGGTTGCCAAAATTCTCCATCCCGCCATGATGGCCGGTGATGATGTATTCAAGAATCCTGCTTTGTGCCGGATGATAGGAAGCCCTTGCCTCGATTGCACCGGCGGTCGCATGATCTACCCTGACAGACGCTCCTTCCAGACGACGTTGAAACTCAGGAGAATATTTGCCCAGATCATGCAACAGCCCACCGGCATACCCGAAGGCAGAAGATTCAAAGTCATCCGCAAATTGTGATGCCAAAACTGCAACATTTTCCAGATGATCTTTCAGAGGCTGCCAGGTGGTTTTATCGGAATGTTCGGATGTGTGCGCATAATACATGGGAGTTTTGCACCTCTGAAAATCTGATATTCTTTGGATAATTTCCAGTGAATATGAATGATAGAGTGTGCGTGCCGAAAGTGTTTCCCATGAAAAAATATTAGAAAAGTTAGATCATCAATCAATTCGGGATGAAAGAATCAGGTCACACCGACGGCCCGCCCCCGCTCCGCCGCCCGCCGGAATGACCGCCCTTTCTCCCGCTTTTCTTCCCCACCTGATTGTAGACCGACCTTACAAAGAGCGCCTCGACCCCCTTCCCGAAGACCGTCTCCTCCCAGGCACGGATGCGGTCGCAGAGGTCGGTGCGGGCGAAGTACTCCGCCCGGTAATAGCTTCTCAGGAGGGCCTCGAGGTCGCGTCCCCGCAGTTCTCCGCCGGACCTCGGGGGATAGCGGTAGGAGAGGTCACGCAGGAGGATGCAGATCAGGTCGTGACCCCGGCAGATGTGCCACGGATACTCAAAGTAGTACCCCGCCGACCCCCCCATCTCCTCGCGCAGCGCCTCGATGAATGCATCGCCGCGGTCGCCGTTCTTCTCGACGATCAGTCCGACGAGGGAGGAGAGGTTGCACTCGAGCGTCTCCGCGTCGATGAACCGGGCAAAGTTGTCCCGCTTCTTGCAGTTGATGTGCTTGAAGGTGATGTTGAGGCCGCGGCGGTTGTTGACGAGGATGGCAAAGCCGAGGTACCGGGCCGCCTTCGTGAGCGAGTGGCGCAGGTCGGCCCCCCGGAGATCCCCCTGCACCCGCTGGGAAAAGGACTGTTGGATCGCGCCCGCCGCCACATGCTCGATGACCCGGTCGAGGGCGGGCGAGGCGATGAGCATCGTCTCGAGGTCGTGGGTATCGGTGATGAAGAGGTTTTTGCCCTTGATGCCCGACCCGGTAAAGAGCGAGAAGTCGCTGTCGATGATCCCGATGATATGGGAGGCGTCCCCCTCGCCGCTCTGTGCGAGGATATCGGCGACGACGTCGCGGACGTTCTCCTTGGAATTTGCGATCCGCAGGATGGTTGAATCCCGGTTGAAGCACCGGTCGTAGACCTCGAGGTCATACGGCCCTTCGACGATGACGAAGACCTTGCCCCCGTTGCCGGGATAGTTCATCTCCATCTTCTCGACCGTCCCCCGGATCTCGTCCGGGTCCGCCCAGATCTCTTCCAGCCGGTAGCCGGCAAACCTGCGGTTCTTACCCTTCATCGTTCATGGTCCCGGAGAGGTCGATGGTGTGATCCCAGCTCGTGTGGATCAGCTGGGGGGAGTGGGTGGCGAGGATGAAGTCTGCGTCGGCGATACCGATGATCTCCCGGATGCACTCGAGGAACTGGCGCTGCCAGACGACATGGAGCGAGATCTCCGGCTCGTCGATGAGGACGAGGGTGCCGGGGTCCGTCTGGAAGATCAAATCGTAGTACATCACGAGCTGGTTCTGCTCTCCGGAGGAGAGCGATATGGGAGGCACGGGGGTGACGCCGCCGAAGCGGAGCAGAAACCCGCTCTCCACGTCCACCGTGAGGGTGATGTTGAGGAAGAGGTCGTTTATGATCTGCTGGAGGAGATCGATCTTCTTCTTCAGTGCCCCGAAGATCTGGTATTTCTCCCTTGAGTCGGCGATATAGAGGGCGATTGCCTGCTGCACCGCCGGGTTGTCCGGGATCATCTCCGTCCGGATCATCTCCTCCCCCTCGAGGCGTGTATAGGGCAGAAAGCCGAGAGTCTCGAACATCCTCCGCTCCTCCTGAAGGGCGAGAAGCGAGGGGCCGATATCCTCCGGCGGGAGGACCCCCGCCCCCGCCGCGAGTGAGGTGAGATAGCGGGCAGGATACGTGGCGTCGAGTTCCTGGGCGATGGAGGCGTAATCGGAGAGGAGGGCACGGATGCGCTTTTTGATGTCCTCGGCATAAGCCACGACCGTGGGTGCGTAGGAGCTCTCCTCACCGGACGGAAACGACCCCAGCAGGTCGCCGGGCATCCCCGCACCCGGCACCTTCTCGTACCAGAGGCGCTGCGCCGAGATGTACTTCACCGGAACCGGCGGGATGATCGCGGAGAGCGCCGCCGAGACCTCGTCCTCCCGGTACTCCCCGCCCTCGAGCGTGTAGGTACGGTCGACGCCACCCGCCCCGGTGTACCGGAAGTGGAGGTCCACCCGGAGGGGATAGCGGGTCACCTGCTCCTTTGCGATCGTGAGCCTGTCGGGTGCACCGCCGTCGCTCCCCTCCTCCCGGAGAAACTCGAGCTGCACCGCCTCGAAGGGGAGATCGCGGAGTTCGTCGACGTTGCCCATGAATATGGCCCGCAGGATCCGCAGCACCGTCGTCTTGCCGTACCCGTTCGGAGCGGTGATGATGGAGAGCGAGTCCTCCGGAAAGAGCGGGATGTCGTGGTCGAGCGCCCCGAAGAGGCCGTCCACCCGCACCCGGGCGAGGCGGATGACGTTTCGCCGCAGCGGTGCATTGCGGGTGAGGGAATCGACCAGAATTCCCAGCATCTCCCCGTCCGACCGGGCGTCGGTCAGGGGAAACTCCACCCAGCTCTTCGTGAACGTCTTCTTGACCGTCTCGATGAATCCGCCGTACCGCTCCTCGCTGCCGAGGAAGATGACGCACTCGTAATCGAGGAGCCCGTCATACTCGGCGTTCTCCCGGATGGTATCGAACTCGAGGCTGTAGGCCCCGAACTCATCGGTGGTGTGGTTTCTGACCTCCTGGTCAGGCAGGAGATACCCGTAGTTGGGGGAGAGGATCACCCAGTCCTCCGGGTAGTGGATGCGGGCGTACTGGGCGCAGCGCCGGGCGAACCGGCCCGTGAACGCGTCTTCTGCACGGACAGTGTCGGGAGGGTTTCTCCCGGGGACATCCCATATTTTCTCCTTGCCTGCCGGGGTCACGAGCAGGGTCTTGAGCGACATGGATACCTGATATTGGCGCCCCGGCGTTTATATATTGACGGTTGCGGAAAGGCCGGCCGCACAACCCGCAGCGGGAGCGGGGGGCGGGGGGGGGACAGACGCGATTGCAGTCTCCTGCCGGATGGTGCGAATGCCACTCATGATTGTGCCTTCCGGGACGACTCCGGTCACCTTCGCCCCCGTACAGCGACCTTTTTTACCGGGAAGGGCGACCTGAACCATACAGGCATGACAGCGGCACGGCATCAGCACATCGTTCTCCACGTCGACATGGACAGTTTCTTCGCCTCGGTGGAGGTGCGGGACGACCCGTCGCTCGCCGGGCGGCCCGTCGTCGTGGGCGCCGACCCGAAGGGAGGGGCCGGACGGGGAGTGGTCTGCACCTGCTCCTATGAGGCACGGGCGTACGGGATACGCTCGGCGATGCCGATCAGCCAGGCATATGTCCGCTGCCCCGATGCGGTCTATCTCCCCGTCCGTCACCGGCGGTACACGGAGGTCTCGGAGCGGGTGATGGCCATCCTCCGGCGGTACGCGAAGGGCGGCTTCCAGCAGGTGAGCGTCGACGAGGCCTATCTCGCGTGCACCGGGTGCACCTACGAAGAGGCGGCCGCGATCGGGGCGGCGATCCGGGACGAGGTCCGGACCAGGGAAGGCATCACCTGTTCGGTCGGCATCGGGCCGAACAAGACCATCGCCAAGATCGCCTCCGACGCCGACAAGCCGGACGGCATGACGGTCATCCCCCCGGAGCAGGCCCTCGCATTCCTCGCCCCCCTGCCGGTGAAGACGATGCCGGGCGTCGGGCCGAAGAGCATCCCCCGCCTCGCCCGGATGGGCATTGCAACCATCGGCGACCTCGCGGCAGCGGATGTGCAGGCACTCCGGTCCGCCTTCGGCAAGTGGGGCGTCATCATGCACGAACGGGCGAATGGCGCCGACGACCGGCCGGTCGCCCCGCGGGGGGAGCGGAAATCGATCGGGCGGGAACGCACCTTTGCCCGGGATACGACCGACCGGGAGGCAATCGCAGCCACCTTCGATTCGCTCCTTGACGACACCGTCCGCCGCCTTCGCGAGCACCATGCCCTCTGCCGGACCGTCACCGTCAAGGTGCGCTATACCGGGTTTGTAACAAAGAGCCGGGCACAGAGCCTCGACCACCCGACCCACGACGCCGCCATCCTCCGGGTCACTGCACGGGCGCTTCTCGAGGAACTCCTCACCGGCCAGCCCGTCCGCCTCGTCGGGGTGGCGCTCTCGTCACTTGAACCGGACGGGGGCGGGCAGACCCGCATCGATGATTTTCTGCAGGGCCCAATCACCGGGCCCTGATGGCGAATGTGGTGCAGAAAAAAGAATTGAAACTATTGAATATTGGAAAAAGGGTTGTGGTGTCGTATGGAGGACATACCTTCCCCTGTGTCCTCATGCAGATTGGATTCTCCCTGAATCTGTGGTCTCATGTGGTGTTATGATGCTGCGGTCTCGTTGTCCGGTGCGGGTTCATCAGCGGCCGTTTCATTCTCCTCTTCGGTCACGTCCCCGCCGAAGAAGAAGGACCTGAGCTGGTCCCAGAGCGAGCGCTTGCCCGTGTTCCAGGCCTTTTTGTTCTCGTTCATCACCTTGTTCATCGCCGGGCGGTCTTCGTTCGCCGTCGCGTTCATGAAGGTGCCGTTGTTCGCCGCGATGACGCCCAGCTGTTCTCCTGCGGTCGTGGTGTCATACCCTGATGCATTGAAGATGTCGATGATCTCCTCCCCGTACATCAGGCGGTTCTCATACCTGAGTTCAAGATACTCCGCATCGATGGCGGTGCAGTTCTCACGGAGCCGGTCCATCTCCATGGTGCCGTTTTCCGTGCCGTTTGCCCGGATGCAGTTGTTCAGGGACATCCGAAGCTGCTTCGTGAGCGCATTGTTCTTTGCCATCACGGAGGTCATCTGCCCCTGCTTACCGGATCCAAGCGCATTTCTGAGGGCGCCCTCCTGTCCGGTCAGCTGCGCAAGAACCGCCTCGGCCTTCGAGGTGTCATATCCCAAGGCATTCACTTCACCGATCAGCGCCTCCCCCCAGGCGACGCTGTCGTTGAACTGCTGCATCCTGAACTCGTTCGTCGCTGCACTGGCATTGCTGATCACCTGGCCGTCGGCCTGCCTGAGCGCCCCATTCCCGGACATCCCCTTGTCGAGCTTGTGATCGACGAGCTTGTCCGCCTGGGGACTGATCACATTCTTTGCCATCGCCGGTGCCACTGCGACCGCACAGAGGCAGAGGCAGAGAACGCATCCGATGACCAGTGTGGTTCGTTTCATTGCTGGTATACTCCTTTGGCGGGAACGCGTTCCTCGTCGTTCCCTTGCATTCCTGTTGGTACGGTTCGCATATATATTAAGAAAATACATCCGTTCCCTGTGGGGAACCGGGCGGTTCCCCTTATCCACCCGTGGGATGGCCGCCATCGTCTGTGGCCTCCTGCAGGGCCGAACAGAAGTCGGCAACAGAGGCGAAGCGCCCCTCCTTCTCCTTTGCAAGGCAGCGGAGGACCACCGCATCGTAGGCGTCCGTCGGGGCACCGGCCGCCGAAGGGACGGGGGCGGGCTCCCCGAGAATGGCGAGCGTCACCTCCCCCATCCCCTCGCCGGGGAAGGGGAGGGTGCCGGTGAGAAGTTCGAAGAAGAGCACGCCCAGCTGGTACAGGTCGGTCCTCGCATCCTCGGCACCGTGGACCGACGGCCGCAGCTGCTCGGGGGCCGCATAGCCGGGGGAGAAGCCGCCGACCCGGGTCCGGTGCCCCCCGTCGGTGACGCTCCCCAGCCCCCAGTCGGTGATCTTCGGGGTCCCGTCCGCCGCACAGAGGATGTTCTCCAGTTTGATGTCCCGGTGAATGACCCCGTTATCGTGGGCAAAGGCAAGCCCCGCGGCGACCCCCCGGATGACCCGCACGGCCTCCTCCGGCGGGAGGGGAAGGAGGCAGTCCTTCAGGGAGTGGTCGGCATACTCCATCTCGACATAGGGAACCGGCAGGATGTTTGCCGCATGGATGGCGAGGATGTTCGGGTGATGCAGCCGCTCCCAGAACCGGATCTCCCGCATGAAGTGGGTACCGGTCTCCTCGTCGGGGACGAGCGGGCACTTCACCGCGACCACCGCCCCGTCGGATACCCGCTCCGCCCGGTACACCCGGGCGATGCCCCCCTGCCCGAGGTAGGTGACGCCCCGGTACTTGGGCGCAAGGGCGGCCGGAAAGCCGGTCATCTCCGTTGCGGCGGCGGGAGCAGGTGCCGCCTCCGGCGACCGCTGCACCACCGTCCGGACCGACGCAGCCCCGGCACCGTCACCACGGCCTCCGCTCTCTTCATCATCAGCATCCACCCCGGAGCGTACGACCTCCTCACCACCACCTACCGCCGCTCCGGCCCGGGGTCGCCGCCGGGTGACAATGACGGCGCCCGCCGCAAGGAGCGCCGCGGCCGGGAGAAGGACGAGGAGGGGGTTCACTCCCTCAACCCCCTCCTCGCCGGACGTTCCCTCCGTTCCCGTGCCGTTCTCCGTCGGCACGCTCGTCGGTTCATCGCCTGCCGCATCGGCGGCCACCGCCGTGGTCGTCGGCTCAGGCGTTGCCGCCGGTGTTTCCTCCGCTGTCGGTGCGGTCGTGGGCTCCGGTGTCGGGACAGGAGTGGTGGGCTTCACCTGACCGGGGGGGGTCTTGTCCGAATTTGCGTTATCCGACTTTGCCATTGCCGGCACCGCAAACAGGAGGCAGAGAATGAGAGCGATGCTAAACCAGCGGTGGAGAACCTTCATCGTCATTCCTCTCCGTCGCCCTCTGCCCCGATCACCACGAACCGGGCGCTTCCGGCACCGCTTGCGAGGTCGATGATGTCCCCCTCCGAAACGGGTTTTGATGCATTCCTTCCGAGGGGGATGCCGTTCACAAAGGTCTGCCCGGTACTGCCGCAGTCCTCCAGCAGCCACCGGCCGCCGGTGCGGGTCAGGCGGGCGTGGGGCTTCGACACCCGGGAGACGGCGGCATACGACGTGGGAAGGACGACATCCGTTTCGGGGTCATAGAGGGCAGCATTCGGGGGGTCCTCCCTTCCGAGGGCGACGGTCGCCCCGGCGAGGTGATAGATCCTCCCGTCCTCCTCCCCCTGCGTTACCAGGAGCATTGGGGAGACCTCGTCCTCCGTCAGGAGCGACTTGACGGTGCGGATGCGGGAAGCCACGTCGCCGTATCCCGCCGGGACCGCACTGCCCGAGAAGACCCCGAGACTCGTGATCACCGACTCGAGGCCCCCCGGCTGAAGGGAGAACTTCCAGACCGGATGGACCCCCTTTGCCGTCTCGCGCCCGAGGCCCGCCTCCTTTTTGATCACTCCCGCCGCCGCAAGTTTGTTCAGGTGCTTCTTCGTATTTTCGTAACTGGTATCGATCTCCGCTGCAATCTCACGGATCTCCATTGGCCGGTGTTCGATTGCCCGGAGAATCTTCAGGCGGGTCGGGCTCGACAGCACCTCCAGGTACTCGGAGAGTTCAGCGAGAAATTCCGGGTCTTCCGAGAGTACAACCGTCCGTGTCATGCGATCATCCTGATAGCCCGTCCGGGCGGAACAATTGGGCGGGCTGTCTGCTTACTACTTCTTTCATTGCATCGGCAGACCAAAAAAAATGGTGGTCATGCCCTTTCGGGGAAATATTCTTCACTCACTCCCATGCGGGGCGTGGTCGCCTCCTTTGCGGCCGGTATGACGGGGGAACCGGGGCAATCAACTATATATCCGATGATGAGGGAAAGAACACGCGTGAACCATCATGACAGACAACGAATCGATTGATCCGATTGCATCGGCGGCAGGGTTTACGCCCGTCTGGTGGACCTTCGTCCTCCTCGGCATCCTTGCCGTCATCTTCGGAGTTCTCTGCATCACCTTCACCGGCTATGTGGTGCTCTTTCTGGGCTACTTCATCGGTGCCGTGGTGATGATCCACGGGGCCATGCTCGCCGTCCAGGGAGTCCGGTCGCACCAGGATGTGGGGAAATCCGTCGCCCTTGTGATCCTCGGCGTGATCGCCTTCCTCCTCGGCCTCTACGTCTTCCTCTCGACCGCGATGACCGCCTGGCTCGTGATCACCTGGGCCATCGCACTGTGGGCGTTTCTCACCGGCTTTACCAATATCTTCCAGGCATTCTCCGGCCACGACCACACGTGGTACAAGGTGCTCCTCGTCATCGCAGGACTGATCGCCATCGCGCTGGGCGTCGTCGTCCTTGCAAACCCGCTCTACGGAACCGCCACCGTCGTCTACATCCTCGGCATCTTCCTCGTGGCGTGGGGTATCATCATCACCTTCACCGGCATCATGAACAGGAAGTAGAAGAACACCTTTTCTTTTTCCGGTGTGACCGTCATTTTTATCCCGGACGCACCAAAGTGAAGGTAATGAATCTTTACGGCAGGACGGCGCTTCTCCTCGCGGTCGGCGCCCTCATCGTATGCATCGCAGGATGCGTCAACACCGGATACTCCGACCAGACCGGTGCACCCGTTGCGGAATCACCCGAACCGGCAGCGGAGATCCTCTACCAGCAGGCCCTCATCGAGGACCTCCTCGCCGGGGCGTATGACGGAACGATCACGTTTCGCGATCTCGCCCGCCACGGGGACTTCGGCCTCGGGACCGTCGACCACCTCGACGGCGAGATGGTTGCACTGGACGGGACGTTCTACCAGGTCCGATCGGACGGTTCCGTGCGGGTAATCCCCGGCAACGTGACGACACCCCTTGCGGAGGTCACCTTCTATGCCCCCGACCGGACGTGGCGGATCATGAATACGGTCAATATGTCAACCTTCGAGGATATCGCAGCCGTCGAGCTCCCCGACACCTCGCATTTCTATGCGATACGGGCGGACGGCACCTTCTCGTCCGTGACCGCCCGCAGCGTGCCCGCACAGGACCCTCCCTACCGGCCGCTCACGGAGGTCGTGGCGGAGCAGTCGGTCTTCATCCTCCATAATGTGACGGGGACGGTCGTCGGCATCTGGTCACCTGCATACACCGGCGACGGTATCACGGTTCCGGGCTTCCATCTTCACTTCCTCACGGATGACCGGACGGCAGGCGGTCACCTCCTCGACTTTGTGATGGAGAACGGCACGGTCGGCCTTGACGAGACCGAAGGATTCACCCTCGTGGTGCCGGCCGTAAGCGGAGCATATGAAGCCGTCCAACTCCCGGAGGACGCCCTCGAACTGGTCGAACAGGGCAGCTGAACCTTACAGGCCCTCTTTTTTTATAGTACCTTCATTTGCCACCGCACGAACCACTCGTGCGCCGGGCAGGGATCGTCGGTCACCACGCCCGCGGCCCCGAGGGAGGCGGCACGTTCCCATCCGGCGGGGTCGTTCACCGTCCAGAAGAAGAGGGGCGTCCCCGCCTCCCGTGCGGCGAGGGCTACGGCCCCGTCGTCCTCCCCGGCGAGGTAAAAGAGGGCGGACGCCCCCACCTCGACGGCGACCTCGCACGCCTCCCGGTACCCGGACTTTACGATGAGCCCGGTGGGGGCGTCCGGGGCAATCCGCCGGATACGCCGGAGCGCCCGGGGATGAAACGAGGTGACGATGAGGCGGTCCGGCCGTATCCGCCCGAGGGCCGCCGCGACGGCAGGGACGGCGCAGGGCTCCTTCACCTCGATGACAAGCCCCTTGCCCGGGTAGGAGGCTGCAACGGCAAGCACCGTATCGAGGGTGGGGACACGTTCCCCGCGGCCCGCGTCGAGGGTGCGGAGATCCGCAAAGGAGAGGGCCCGGACATGCCCCCTCCCGCCGGTGGTCCGTTCGACCGTCGGGTCGTGCATGAGGACGGGAACGCCGTCGGCACTCAGCCGGACGTCGACCTCCGCCATGTCCGCACAACGCAGGCCGGCCCGTACCCCTCTTACCGTGTTCTCCGGTTCGCGGGCGCGTGCCCCGCGATGCCCGATGATCAACATATCTCCCCTGTGGGGCGACACTCAGGTATAGCTTTTCCCCCCGTCCGGACAGCGTCCACTTTTTCCCCGCCCGCAGAAACCTTTTGAAGGGGAAACAAAAAACCGCTCTCTATGGCAGATTTGTTCCTCATTGCAGCGACCGGCATCGTCGCCCTCGCCGCAGGCGTGGTTCTCGGATATCTTCTCGGCAGACGGGCCGGGGCCGGGCAGGCCTGGCGGGGAGGGGACTCCTTCGGGAGCCTTGCAGCGGAGATCGCGGCGGTCCGGGCAGGATTCGAAGCGATGGAGGCGTCCCGCCGCGAGGTCGAGCGGGAACGGGCCCGGTTCGAGGAGGAGCGGGAACGCCGCCTCATGGACCACCTGACCCACACACGCGATCTCCTCGGCAGCCAGGAGGACCGCCACCGCACATCCGATACCGAGCGGGAGGAGCGGATGTCGCAGTGGATGGATGAGACCCGCCACTACTACACGGCCCAGAAGTCCTCCTACGAGGAGTTCCTCGCCGGGCAGGGGAAGGCACGGGAGGAGATCGAGTCGAAACGCGACGCCCAGCTCGCCGACATGAACCGGATGATCCGCCAGTTCACCCGTGCGGTGGCGGGCACGTCCACCCGCGGGGCGATGGGCGAGGAGCGGCTGCGCCAGGCCCTTGCCGAGAGCATCCGGGCGGGCGTCGTGGTAACTCCGCTTCGGACCGGCTCGGGCGAGGTGGAGTTTGCGTGGAACCTCGAGGACGGCCGGTACATCCCCATCGACTCGAAATTCCCCGACCTGATGGACGTCCTCGAAGAGTATGAACAAACGGACGACCCCGCCCGGCAGAAACAGCTGAAAAAGGAGATCATAACACGGGTGAAGCGGGAGATCGCCCGGGTGCAGAAGTACCAGAACCTCCCGAATACCACCGCCCATGCGATCCTCGTGGTTCCCGAAGGGGTGCTCGACGCCGCGCCCGAACTCGTCGCCGCCGGGCGGGGCGAACGGGTCTTCGTCTGTTCGTACCGTGATATCTTCCCCGTCGCCCACACCCTCCAGGAGGACTACATCCGCACGAAGGAGGCGGGCGAGGCGGGAAAATACCGGCAGGTCGCCCTCGACCTCCTCGCCATCCTCGCCCGCATCCAGAAGCGGACCGAGACGATCAGCCGGGCCCTCGTCACCATCGAGAACGCGACGACGGATATCCGCACCGAGACCATCAAAGGCCGCCGGATAGGAAACGGCGACGGCATGGAGGAGGCGGCGGGGGCATCGACCGAATAGGTTTTCGTGACCCTCGCCAAGATACTGCCATGACAATTCGCGGCATGGTGACGCTTCCATGAACCTCATCCTGCGATCAGAAGGGGCGGGCGACGCCCCTGCCATCGCCCGGGTCAACACCGAGGCATTCGGACAGACGAACGAAGCGCGGCTCATCGAGAGAATGCGGGAGACGCCGGAGTTCGACCCGGACCTCTCCATCGTCGCCGAGGAGGACGGTGCGATCGTCGGCCATGTCCTCTTCTCGAGGATCGCCATCGTCTCCTCCGACGGGGACCGCATACCCGCCATCGCGCTCGCCCCCGTGGCAGTGCTCCCCGACCGCCAGAAGCAGGGCATCGGGACCTCCCTCATCGAGGAGGGGATCCGCCGCTGCCACAGGAAAGGCGAGAAGATCATCGTCGTCCTCGGCCCCGCCGGCTACTATCCGCGGTTCCGGTTCGTCCCGGCACAGGACCACGGCATCACCGCGCCCTTCGATGCCCCCGAGGCCACCTTCATGGTCCTCGCCCTCGAGCCGCACGCCCTCATCGGGGTTGCCGGCACCGTCGAATATCCGGCGCCGTTTTTGGCTGCCACCGGGCAGTCCTAGGTCCGGACCGGCTCACAACGCATATATCCTCACCTGTCCTCTTTTTTCCCGGCACCAAGGAGACCGACGACGATGGCACGAACACTATCCGCACGGGACATCACCATTCTCAAAAAACTCGCCCCCGAATGGGAAGGGGCGGACTGCAGCGAATCGGGGACGGCCTACCGCTCGATTCTTCCCCCCGTCGCCAACCACTACGCGACGGACGCCGCCGATTTCCGCCGGCGGTGTGAGCGCCTGACGGCAGAGGAGCTCGCAGACCTCCTTGCCCTCATCGATGCCGGCGAGGAGAGCCTCTGCTGCCTCCGTCAGGACTACTTCACCGAGCTCTACGGGATGACAGCCGCCGTCCTCGGCGACGATGCGGCGGCGGCTCTTCTTACGGCCTATCGTACGGCCGACGACTGCTTCATCTGAATCGTATGCCGGGCGGGGGGAAGCTTTCAATACCTTCATTGCACCTGCCCTGCAAACCAGAAAATGGAAACAACCATGCCTGCCGGGAACGGAACCAGGGAACAGGTGAGCGAAGGGCGCTACGCCCGCCAGGAGATGATCTTCGGCACCAAAAAGCAGGAGGCACTCGGCGCCGCGACGGTGGTCGTCGTGGGAGCAGGCGGCCTCGGGTCGCCGGCGGCGACGTACCTTGCAACAGCCGGCATCGGGAGGCTCGTCGTCATCGACTGCGACACCGTCTCCCTCTCCAACCTGAACCGCCAGTTCCTCCACGGGGACGCGGATATCGGGACCGCAAAGGTGGAGAGCGCCGCACGGCGCCTCCGGGCCCTGAACGGCGATATCGAGGTGATCCCGGTCGCGGAACGGATCACGGCGGAGAACGCCGCCACCCTTCTTGAGGGGGCGGATGCCGTCGTCGATGCCCTCGACAACTTTGCCGTCCGCGATGTGCTCAACACCGCCGCGGTACGGAAAGGAATCCCCCTGATGCACGGGGCCATCGCCGGGTGCTACGGCCAGGCGACGACCGTCATCCCCGGCGTCTCGGCCTGCCTGCGCTGCATCTTCCCCGCCCACCCCCCGACGGAGACCTTCCCGGCCCTCGGGGCTACCGCGGGCGTCATCGGGAGCATTCAGGCGGGCGAGGTGATCAAGTACCTCACCGGCACCGGCACACTGCTCACCGACCGGCTCCTCCTCTGGAACGGGGCCGACGCCACCTGCGACCTGCTCCCGGCCCCCCGCGAACCGGCCTGCCCGGTCTGCAGCCACCTGTATACGACGGAGGATACCAGTCAATGAACATTACCATCCGTGCCTTTGCACGGTTCAGAGAAGACTTCGGCGAGAGAAACGAACTTACCGTGGAGGAGGCGGCGACGCTGCCCGCCGCACTCAGGGAGCTCGTCGCCCGCAAGGGGCATGCGGACACCCTCTTCGAGGAGGACGGCGGCATCAAAGACTTCGTCCTCGTCATGGTGGGCGGCAGGCGCCTCACACCGGAGGAGCGGGCGGAATGCGTTCTTGCCGAGGGCGACGAGGTCGTCATCTACCCGCCCGTCTCGGGAGGATAATGAGAATGATAGCCATACAGGAAGAGGATATCGACATCGCGGCATTGATAGCCGCATCACGAAGGGACAGCATGGGAGCGCAGGTCGTCTTCGTTGGCACGGTTCGCGACGACGGCATCGAAGCCATCGAGTTCGAGGCGCATGCCGAGATGGCCACAAAGGACCTCGAGGAGATCGCCGCCGGGGCGACGGAGACATTCGGCCTTCACTCGGTCGACATCATCCACCGCACCGGTCTTCTGCCGGTCGGGGAGACGATCGTCGTCATCGTCGTGGGAGCGGGCCACCGCGCCGAGGGATTCGAGGGGTGCCGCTGGATACTCGAACGCATCAAGGAGTTCGTTCCTATCTGGAAGAAGGATATCGCGGGCGAAACGGCCCGCTGGCATCACTGAACATTTCTTTTTTTTACAAAAATCCGGGGTGCGAACCGGCCGCGCAACCCCTGCCGGTGCACGGAAAAAGGCAGGCCGGGGCCTGCCCGGCGTTTTGGCATCACCTCGTCACCGGGCAGGCGGAAGCGGTGCCCCCATGGCCCTCAGAGGGGCGGTGCCGGTCCGCCGCCCGGGGCGCCCGCCGTCTCCTCCCCTCCTGCCGCCGGGGGGTACTCCCCCAGCAGGACCCGGTAGGAGGCGACGATCACGGCAAGAGCGAGCGGGCCGTAGAGGAACCCGAGGATGCCGAGGATGGCGATACCGCCGAAGAAGGCGATGAAGGTGAGGACCGCATTCATCTTCGACCGCTTCCCCATCAGGACGGGGCGGAGGTACCAGTCGGGGATGGCGCAGAGAAGCGGCCACCCGAGGACGACGACGAGGGCGAGCCCCCGGACATCCCCGATGGCAATCGTGTAGACCGCGAGAAACGCGATGATGATCACCGGCCCGAAGACCGGGATGAGGGCGAAGATGGCGCAGCTCACCGCCCAGAACATCACGTGCCCGTAGCCGAGGAGGGTGAAGAAGGGGATGGCGGCGACAAAGACGATCACCGCGATCGCCACATGGACGATGAAGAGGGAGTAGAGCGTGTCGACGACCGTATCCCGGATGGTGCCGAGCCCCGCACGCGAACGGAGGGGAATACGCGACCAGACCTGCCCGTAGACCTCCTCCCCGTAGACGGTGAGGAGATACTGGAAGAGGAAGAGGATCATCGCCATGATCGCAAAGTAGGCGCTCCGGCCGAGGATGGCGGCGATGTTGCTGCTGATATTGGCAATGATCTCATCGATCATCCCCGGTATGTCGATCGCGGCAAAGAGCTGCTGCGCAAGCTCGCTGTCCCCCAGCATCCAGTCGAAGATGGTGTCGAAGAGGTACTGGATATACCCGATATTGGCTGCGATCGTCCCGAAGGAGACGGCGAGGACGGCGGCAAGGGCGATGATCACGGCCGCGGTGATGACGAACGAGGAGAGGCCGGGGGCGATATGGCGGGAGAGGACGCGGTGGTAGGGCACGAGGACGGTGGCGAAGGCGGCCGCGATGACGAGGACGTTGATGAGGGGGAAAAAGACGATGCCGACGACAAGGACGAGTACCGCAATCACGGCGATCAGGAGCCGGTCATGGCCCTCCGGGAGTACTCTCATTGCACAAGAAGTCTCACCCGATCGGATAAAACCATTCCCCCGGAGCACCGGGGAGAAAATCCATATCGGCCATGCGGATGCGAATTTGCCGGCCCTTCCGCATTTCCCTGCAGGGGTACATCCACGGTCACGCCGCGGCATGGTTTTCATCCGGGCCCGGCACGGCCCGTATCTTCTTTCATCCCACCACTTCCCTCCCCGGTTCTTCCCCGGTTCTTTGGAGGAGTGCCGGTATGAGCGGACGTTCCCGTCCATTCCCGCAGATGCTCTCCATCTTCGTCCCGTGAGGAGGAAGACGCCACTTTTTCCGCCGCCACGGCCCGTCTGCCCGGATACGGGACCGCTCCCCCCGGCAGGCATGCGGGGGACCGTATCCTTTATCCGTGATGACGGGCATTAGGTGCCGTACCGCCTTTGGTGAGGTGACACACAACCAATGGATGAAGGATGGATGGTGACGATGACCGTCAAGATGCGGGTCAGGGGTGCCAATTCCCGCGAGGAGGCGATCTCCTCTGCATCGATGCGGATGGAGGATGCCATCCGCACCCACGTGGATATCCCCTACAGCGTCGAGGCGAAGCGCATCGTCCCGTTTGATGAAGAGCCGCTCTTCGGGCAGCGGTGGTATTGAAAGGACCGGCCGCCACCGACCGGAGTCCCGGCAGACTCCCCACTCTTTTATTGTATGATATGCCCTAATCCCCGCACCGCCTCATCACCGGCATCGGGCATCCCGTTCGCCCGCTCCCGGCGCCTCCCTCAGGTCAGGATCGTGACCGTGGAGACGAGGGGCGGGATCGTCCGGGATATCGTCACCGGTGCACCCACCGGGGAGAGGATCTCGATCGTCAGGCGCTCGCCGCCGGAGAGTCCTGCGCCGGCGGGGAGGACGACGATGAGGGTCGCCTGATCGCCCGCCGAGAGGAAGAGCGGTGGTGCCGGGTCCCCGGTCTTGGCACAGACACACCACTCACCCGGCGCCGCCGTGGGCGTGGAGAGGGGGTCGGCCTGCCGCAGGGTCGCCACCCAGTCCTCCGTGTTCACTGTGACTGAAAGTCGTTCCAGATCGACCCCTTCCCCCCCCGCGGCGGTACCAAGTGTGACGCGGACCCTCGTCATCTCTCCTCGCACCTCACCGATGCCGTAGACATCCCCCACGACCGTGAGGGCGGAGGTGGACTGCTCGACCCCCGTATAGACGGTCTTCTGCGCCTTCTGCGTCGAAAAATAGCCGCTTCCGAGGACCGTAAACGCAAAGATCGCGGCAACCATGACGAAGGCTATCAGGATGATCGACGCCTCGAGACCGGTGAATCCCTCCACCCCGGGGTCTGCTCCCCCGAAGAGCCTGCGCCCAGCCTTCTCCCCCGTCACGGTTGAAGATTGGCCCCCCAAAAATAAAATGGATCTCCTTTCTCAGGGCCAAAGGGAATTTTTAAGGTCGACGGCGTGCACTTTCCCCTATGGAACTGGTTGAATCAGACAAGAGTCTTGCCGGCATTCTTCGGCCGTTCAAGAAGTTCATGGTGCAGTCGGGGATCATGGACACCGATCAGGTCGTCTTCTACGGGTGCCCCGGCACCTGCACGCCCTTCGTCGAACTCCTCTGCTACGCCGCCCGCGACCTGCCGTTCACCTACGTCTTCGTCCCGCGACTGGACGAGGAGAAGGCGAAGATCGTACGGGAAGTCCCGCATGTGGGCATGCAGGTGACCGCCGACGGCCCCGAGCCCCTCGACCCGAAGGTCGTCGTCATCATGGGCGGGCTTGCGATGCCGAACGAACCCGTCAGCGCCGAGATGGTGCAGGGCGTGATCGGCGGCTACGATGCAAAGGTGGTCGGCATCTGCTTCATGGACATGTTCAACCGGGCGGGATGGCCCGATACGATCGACTTCGATCTGATGATCAACGCCCAGATAGACCCGGTCGACGTGTACAAAAAAGCATGAGGAGAGTGCGGGGGCCCGGCCCCTCAGTACTCCTCATCCCATATCAGCTCTTTTTCCCCGGTCGTAAAGACGGCCTCGGCCGTCACCCGCTCGACCTGTGAAGGGGCGCCGCCGTACATCCCCCGCATCAGGACGAACGACTCGCCCCTGTACGGGTAGTACCAGTCCAGCGTGTGGACGCCGGCCTTGTCCTCCACCGTGACCGTGATCATCTCAACGTCCCCGATACGCGACCCGCCGGTGACGACCGCCTCGTACCCGTCGAAGGTCGGGGTCACGAGGAGGACGATGGAGCCCGTAAAGGCGGGCATCGGGGCAGCAACTCCTTCGGCAGGCGTCTCCTGTGCGGTCGGCGCCTCCGCGGCGGCGGCCGCCTCTGCCGGGAGGTCCGTCGTCACGGGACCGGCGTCCCCGCCGCCGATGCCTCCCCCGAGGAGGAGAAGCGCCGCGATGACGACGATGATGACCGCCGCCACCCCGGCGATGAGGGGAAGGGGGAGCGGTGTGGCAGGCCCCGTCTCCCTCCGGGCCGGCCGCCCGGCTGCCGCGGTCTCCTCGTGCGCCGGGGATTCGGAATCGGCGAGGAGGTCGTCCATCGGGTCGTAGGGCATCGGGACCCGGCGGCGGGGGCCCTTCATTCCCCCTTCGTGGATACGTATCCTCCCGTCGTCCTTTGAAGCGGGTGCAAAGAGGGAGGCCCCATCCTCTTCCGTCGTATCCGCGGTTTCCGGCGTATCCCCGGACTCCCCGGTATCATCCCGCTCCGGCACATCGCCGCCGGGTTCCCTCCCGAAGAGAGAGGAGTCCTCATCGAACCACTCGTCCCCCGCATCCTCCGCCGCGGGGAGGGGCTTGTCCGCCGGTTCGCTCTCCCGCGCTTCCACCGGTTCCATGTCCCCCGCGTCCCCATCGCACGCGTCCTCTTCGTCGGGGTCGGCGCCGACGCCGGCGGCCTGTGCATCATACGCCTCATCCTGCGTTCCATCGTCGGGGGGGAAGCGCTCCCTGCCCCCCTCGCCGGCACTCGTCCCCGGTTCATCCCACGGGAAGGAGGCCGGGGCGTCGCTTTCGTCTGCATCGTACGGCGGCCTCTCCTCTTCCACCACGGCTCCGCCGCCGAAGTGGGCCTCCCACCAGTCGGCCTCCGCGGCCGCCGTGGCCTCGCCACCATCCGCCTCCTGCAGCATGTCGTGGTTCAGGTCGGCTGTATCGCTCCTGCCGTCGTATTCGCCGCCCTCGTAACCTTCATCACCACCCGCAACCACGGACCATTCGGCATCATCGCGCCGGGACGCATCCTGCTCAAAGACCGTCCGGCAGGCATCCTCTACCGCATCCCCGTCGCCCGCAGGGACGATGTCCGCCCCGCACTCGGCGCAGAAAAACGAGCCGTTCGGAACCTCCGTTCCGCATTTCGGACACAACATAAGAACCAGCTCCCATATACTCTTGCCGGGTTCCTAAATAAGTGCCGCCCCGGGCATGACCACCGGAACGAAAACAGCATGCATGGCCCGGAGACTTTTCCGGCACTCTCCCCACACAATTCAAAAACCATTATAAATCCCGCCGATTCAGTTCATTTAAGGAATCCCATGGCAGGACGTATCATCCTCGGCATCATCGTGACCTGTTCGCTCAACCTCGGCCTCCTCCTCTTCGGACCAGTAGACCCCGGAGCAGTCGCCGTCCTCTATCCGCTGGGGACCGCATTTGTGGGAGGTCTCATCGGGAGTTCGGAGCTCACGAACTACTACCACCGGCTCGTCTCGTGGGGACGGTTCCGCCGGTTCGGGAAGGTCGGCGTCATCATGGGAAGCGTGGTCGCGGTCGTCTCCACCGTTACCGCCGTCATGGTCATATCCCTCAAAGACCCGGCTTTCCTCGAGGGAGTCTCCCCCGCGGTCGTCATCGGCGAGATCTTCCTCTTCTATCTCATTCCGTCCGTCATTGGCGGAGCCATCGCAGCGGAGCTTGTTGGCGAAGTCAAGGGGTACGAGCTGGACCACCAGGCCTGAAAAGAGACAGGGCCGTGTAGCCCCGTATTCGCAAATTTTTTCGTTTTTTCCAGGGGTAGGCCTCACGGCTGTACCGTGCGGACCGGAAAGCGGTCGAACCCGTCCGCGACGGTAAGGCCAAGATCCGTTCCGATCCAGAGCCTGCCGTCCGCATCCTCGACGATGGCCTTCACCTCGTCCCCCGCGACCCCGCAGCCGCGATCGAGGTACTGCCAGCTGCCGTCCGGGCGCAGGACGGCGACGCCGTCGTACTCGGAGGCGACCCACATCCGTCCCCCGCTGTCTTCGAAGACGGTCCGGGTGGCACCCCCGGCAAGTCCGTCCTCCGTCGTGTAGGTCGCGGCGACCGTCGTCCCGTCAAAGACCGCCGCACCGCCGCGGCTCGCAAACCCGGTCGCCGCCCAGACCTCACCGGAGGCGTCCTCGACAAGACCGCGGACCACCGGGTGGGGGAGGGAGGCCGCTCCGGCCCGCTCCCATGCACCGTCGCGGCGGACGAGGATGCCGCCCGCCGTCGGGTCTGCACACCCGGCCCATATCCACCCGCGGCTGTCGATCATCAGCACCTCGCAGTCCTGCAGCCCGAAGGCACCGAGGTCCGCCTCCCGGACCCATGCCTCCGTTTCGTGCCGCCAGATGCCGTCCGCCGTGCCGGCAAGGATGCTCCCGTCGGGGGCGGCGGCGAGCGCGAGTGCACGCCCGAACGGCGGGTCGTCCGGCGAGGCGTCCCACACGCCGCCTGCGTACCGGGCGATGCCGCGGTCGTGGGCGATCAAGACGCCGCCGTCACCGGTACCCGTGATGGCACGTACGTGCCCGAATACCGGCGCTCCCGCCGGGAGGGGGAGAGAGGCCGTGGTCGCCCGGTCGAAGAGGAGGAGGCCGTCGGCCCCGCCGGTCCAGACCGCGTCCGCCCCGATGTACAGGGCGGAGACCTCCGAGGGTGGGCGGAGGATTACAATCCCCTCCGGGAGGGTCTCTTCCTGGATGATGAGGGGAACCGCGATGATGAGGGCGATCACCATGACGACGCCGGCAAGCGCGACCGCTCCCTGCAGGAGGGGAGAGAGCCGTGTCCCTGAACGGTCGGCGGACGAATCGTTCATCGGTCGCCACCCCCGTCACCGTCAGGATCGGTGTACTGCCCACCGCCGGGGTTCTCCGGCGGGGCGGCAAGCCTGCCGTCCTCCATCCGCCAGACCGGGGCCCCGACGCACCGGGCCTCGGCCGCGTCATGGGTCACCCAGATGAGCTGGCTTTCGTCCCGGCGGGCGTAGTCCCGGACGAGTCCGATCATCGCATCCCGCATCTCCCCGGGGAGGTTCTGGACCGGCTCGTCGAGGAGGAGGACGGGCCGGGCGGCGACGAGCGCCCGGCAGAGGGCGACCCGGCGGGCCTCCCCTCCGGAGATCTCCCCGGGTCTCCGGCCCGCAAGGGAAGAGAGGCCGCTCCTTTCCAGGAGGTCCCGTATCCTGGCCTCCTTCCCTTCGGGGCACGGGCCTGCGGCGAACCTGAGGTGCTCCTCCACCGTCATATGGGGCCAGAGGGCCGGGGACTGGAAGGCCACGGCGATGCCCCGGTCACCGGCCGGCACCACCCGTTCCGGCGTGCTCATGACGGTGCCGCCTATGGCCACCGTGCCCGTATCGGGAATCTCGAGGCCTGCAATCAGACGGAGAAGACTGCTCTTGCCGCTCCCCGACGGGCCCATGATGACGGCGTCCCCGGCAAAGGTCACCGTTACATCCTTCACCGCCGGGACGCAGCCGTATGCCTTTGCAAGCCCCCGGCACTCAATCACGGACACCACCCCGCAGGCATGACCCGAAGGTTCCACGGTGGTGCCCCCCATTTTTCCCCCGCATCATGGCAAGGGCCACCGCTCCGGCACCGAGCATGAAAAGAAGCATGCACGCCCCCAGCACCGCCACATCCCCCGAAGATCCGTAATGGAGATAGTTGTACATCAGGACGGTGACGGTCTCCGCCCCCGGGGGAAGAAGGAGAAGGGTCGCCCCCAGCTCCCCGGCACAGAGCGCAAAGACCACCATCCCCGCGGCAATGATGCCGGGGCCGAGGAGGAAGAGCCTGACACGGACCCAGCCGTCCATGGGGCCGGGTTCGAAGACCGACGCCGCCTCGAAGAGGAGCGGGGGCACGCGGCGGAGCTGGACGAGAAGGAGAAGTGCGGCGACGGGGACGAACCGTGCCAGGAGGGCTGCGATGGGAAGCACCCACGTGCCGTAGAGCACCCCGGCGGCGCCCGATGCAAGTCCGATCGTTCCGACGCCCACGAGGGCCGCGGGCACCGCGAGAGGGCCCAACACCACCAGCCACCAGACCCCCGTACGATCCGTGTTCATCCGGGCTGCAAGGGGGTAGGCAAGGGGAAGGGCACAGAGAGCCGCCGCACACGAGAGAAGCACACTCGTCGTCATGGCGGGGAGGGCAAACCCGGCAAACCCCCCGGCATGCGAACCTGCCACCCATCCGAATGCAAGCATCACCATGAGGACGGCGCACTGTCCTGCGAGCATCACGCAGGATACCCATTGCACTCCCGAAAACGCCCGGGAGCAGGTGAGGGGAATGGCAAGACTGCGTGCCCCGGGATCGGCGGCATGGACGAGGCGGCGAAGCCGCCCCTGCAGGAGGTACATCACCGCCACCGTGACGGCCATCAGGGGACAGGCGAGGAGGAAGGCCCGCCCGGCGCTGTTGGTGGCCGCATACTCGGCAAAGATCTCAAGGGCATAGACATTCACCGAGAAGAGCGACGGAACGCTGTAATCGGTGATGGAGAGGAGGAAGAGGAGGGCAGCCGACGCCCCGGCGGCCGGTGCCGTCAGGGGAAGGACGACCCTGGCACGCGCCCTCCTGTCCCCGAGAAAGAGGCGTGCCGCCTCGATGGCGGAGGTGTCCGTGATACAGAGGCCGACAAGGCAGATGCCGGTTGCAAGAGGGAGGAGAGAGGCGTACTGGACCCAGAACGAGAAGAGCCATCCCCACGTAAATGCGATGCCGGTCACCCCGACGGCGTCGCCCGCCACGAGGGCCAGACCAAGCCATGCCTGCGCCCAGAGATAGGGAGGCACGAGGACAAAGGCCAGAAACGACCAGCGCAGGAGGGAGAGCGGGCCCTCTGTCCAGCGCCAGAAGAGCGTTGCCGCACACCACCCTGTTGCGGTCCCCGCCACCGCCACCGCCACCGCGAGAAGGAGCGACTGGAGGAAGAGGGTGAGGTGACGCCCCGTGGGAATGGCCAGAAGGGCGGCAGCGCCTGAACCGGAGAGGAGGCCACAGGCGTCCGCCGCAACGGCGGCGAGGGGCCCGTAGGCAACGAGAAGAAATATCCCGACGAGAGCCGCCGGTAGCACCCTGCCGGCAAAGGCCGTCGTTCGTCGTGTTCCACCGCCGCTCATCGCCACCCTACCACCCTACCGGATAAAGAGAGCAGTGCAGTCCGCCCGTGAGGTGCTCAGGTTCCCATAGATGGCATCCGCCGTCACGTTCATGCACCGGACACCGGAAAATCCCTCCCCTTCGGGAAATACGGTGCCGCTCCGGGCGCCAATCTGGCACCAGCCGATATCCGCGAGCATCTGTTCGGTCTGCGCCGAGACGAGATAGTCATAGAGGACCTGCCCCTCCGACGGGTTCGGCCCCCCGGCAACGAGGGCGACCGTGGTGGGGATGACGAGGGTGCCGAGCCCGCCCTCCTCCTGGTCGGGGACGATGATTGCGACCGGCAGGCCGTCCTCCACGGCACGGGAGGCATCGTCGGTGTCGGTCATGCCCCAGGCGAGGTCACCTGCCGCGACGAGGTCGCGGACGACCGAGTTTCCGTCGACGATGCGGACGTGCCGGTCTGCCACCTCTTCGTAATAGGCCCGGGCGTCCTCCTCGCCGAGGGCGGCATAGAGGGCGGCGGCGTGGGTCGAGGTGGTTCCGAAGACCGGGACGGCAAGACCGATATCGTCTGCCTCATAATCCGGGTTCACAAGGTCCATCACCGAGGTGGGGTACTCCTTCGGTGCAAGGCGGTCGGTATTGACGAGGATGACCCGTGCACGACCGCAGGTGCCGGTGAAGTACCCGTCGGCATCCACGAATCCTGCCGGTATGTCCGCCGCCGCTGGGGAGGAGTACGGGGCAAGGACCCCATCTTCTTTCAGGAGCACCGTCTGCATCACCTCGCCGTTCCAGAACACATCCGCCTGCGGGTACTCTTTTTCGGCGATGAGCCGCTGGACGAGACCGGTCGTCTTTGTCGCCTCGACGTCGTAGACCGGGAGTACATCGATGCCGGACTGCTCCTCGAAGGCCGCGAGCACCGGTGCGGCGTAGACCTGATCGACCGAGGTGTAGACGACGACCTGCGGGGCGCCCTCTCCCGGCATATCGACACATGCCGCACCCAGCACGACAACAACCATGACTCCAACGAGACCCCAAAATTTCAAGTTCATGAACAGTAAGGGGATTTTTCTTGGAGAGGCTAATAAAGGTATCAAAATGCTGCGGGAACATGCCTTCCCAGCCCCCATCCCCCCCCCAAACCCATCTTAAGAAAGTATTTCACGACTGGGTGCCGATGTACGGGCAAGGAGGCATCGGATGAAAAAATGCCCGGCATGCAAGACCCTCAATGACGAATCCGCACAGTACTGTTCCTTCTGCGGCTATTCCCTCGGGGACGAGGATACGCCCGCACCGGGGCCGCAGGCCGCCGCTCCGCCCGCCAGGGGGGCACCTACACCTGCCCCTGCCGAACCGGAAATTCCCCCGGCGGCGGACACCGTTCCCCCGTCCCCTGCAGCCGCCCCTGCCACTCCTGCCGGAGGCGCCCCGAAAAAGAGCGTCGCAATGGCCATCATCGCCTCGATCCTCTTCCCCGGCCTCGGCCAGACCTACAACGGCGCCCTCCTGAAGGGAGTGCTTCTCTACCTCGGGATAACGCTCCTCTCCCTGCCGGGCTACCCCTTCATCCTCCTCGCAGGCGTCGTCTACCTCTATACCATCTGGGACGCCTACCACACGGCGACCCGGATGAACAAGGGCGAGATCGGCTTCGTGAACTTCAGCTGGGTCAGCATCTTTCTCTACTTCGTCTCCGCGGTCGCGATTGCCATCGGCGCCGGGATGATTCTGGCGGCACTCGCGATGGCGGCGGATGAATATTTCCTCTACACCGATTCCTGCGGCAACATCTTCGGCTGCTCCTGAATGACGACATAAAAATAATTCAGAGGGTGACCCCCCATCTTTTCACCGGCGAAAAAGAGCAGTCCCGACGAATAATCCTTACGTATAATACTGGGCAAAGACGACCTCGCGGTCGCCGTTTCCAAACACCGCCTCGCAGCGGAGATACCGGGTGCCGTAGAGGCTGCCGCCGTACATCTCCAGCGGGAGATAGAACCGTTCCCCGATGAACGGGTACTGCCACGAGACGACATGGCGCCCGTAGTTGTCGCTCACCGCGATCTCGATTGCCACGATATCATCCGCCCTGCTGCCGCCCAAAAGCTCCACCTCGAAACTGTCGACATTCGCCGTGACGTCGAGACGGGCGAGGTCCGAGCGGACCGGGGCGGGCGTGGCCGCGGAGGCCGCCGCGGTGGTCGGGACGGCGGTGGGGGACCAGGTGGCCTCTCCCCCCGCACCGGTGCCATCCCCGGAACCATAGGACGGCAGGCCGCCCATTCCCATGACGGCGAAGATGACCGTCAGGAGCACAAAGACGATACCCGCCGCCATCCGGGTCATCCCCGTTTTTTTGCCGTCCTTTGGCGGTGCCCCTGCGGATGGCGCCTCCGCCGGGGGAGCCGGGGGTGGCGGAGGAGGTGGTGGGGCTAAAGAGGATGACGGAGTTATCTTCGCTGCATCCCTCCGCCCGGTGCCGGGTCCGGAACCTTTGGCCCCACCCGCACCACCCAGCGGCGGGGGTGGCGGGGGCGGAGGAGGAGGCGGAGACGTCGATGGGGACGCAGGGGGGGCCGGTGCTGCCGCGGCCGCCTCCTCCGTCCCGCCGGTCAGAAGGTTCGTTCCGCACCGCTCGCAGAAGCGGGCATCCTCTCCGACCTTCTTCCCGCAGTTCGGGCAAAACGCCATTTCACATCCTCCCTGTCACGGCGATCACTTCTTCAGGACCCCCGCCGCCTCGTGGAGCTGGTTGATCTCCTTGAGGCCGTCGTTCAGGCTGATGTTGTGGTTGCTCTGCAGGAGGGCGTCGGCCTCGGCGGGCGACATCCGGCCGCTGCCCACCTCGTTTGCGACCGTGAGCACGTCCTCCTGCCGGGGGGTAAGGGCCGCCCCGCCCTCCTCGTAGATCGGGCGGTAGCGGTCGAAGCCCTTCACCGTCCCGCGGCAGGCCTCCTGCGTGCCGTCGACGTCGCCGAGGCGGTTCACCGCATCGGACGCCTTGACGCTCTCGATATCGGCGGCGTGGCGGGCCTCGGCCCCGTCCCATGTCCGCACGGTGTCGGGGTCCAGATACTCGGGGACGTCCATCCCGTCGCGGACGCGGTAGGCCTCCACCTGCAGGGACCCCTCCGAGGGGCCGGTGACGGTGTGCAGCGCCCGCTCCGCATCGACGCCCTGCGACTGCGCCGCCTGGTTGTAGAGCTCCTGCCCCCGCTCGGGGGTGAGCGCCCGGCCGTCGGGGTCGACGGGCCGCCCGCGGGAGGAGTCCCAGCCCACGTCGCGGTCGATGTTGATCTTCGGGTCGTCCGAGGTGCCGCGGAAGTCCATCACATCGTCGGTCGTCACCGGCCGGGTCGTCCCGTCGGGGTTCTCCCACCGGACGCCGTTGTCGTTCATGTTCTTCACCCACTGGTTGTCGATGTCGCGGTTGACGGCGTCGATCTGCTCGACGATCGGCCGCTGGACGTCGGGCGGCGCCTCCTTGATGATGTTTCTCGACTGGTAGTCCTGCATCACGTCCTTTGCGCCGTCCCGCATCCGCGTCTGGTCCCCGCTCTCGACGGCGTCCATCATCTCGCGGGTCGTTTTGCGCCCGTTCTCCACGTTCTGCTGCCACTGCCGGTGGGCCGCCTCGTCGGTGCCCTCGGGGTGCAGGTCGTTCGTCCCGCCCCGCTGGCCGTCCTCCCAGTCGAGGGGCCGCGACCCCTCGTCGGGGGCGGGGGCGTCCGCCGACGGGCGCCCGGCATCGGAGTCCGCCGCGGCGTCGGGCCGGGTACCGTCTGCATCCGGACGGCTCTCGGCATCCGGTGCTCCCCCGGCACGGTCGGTCTCGGGGGCACCGCCCCGTCCTTCGCCGCCGCCATCGGCATCCCCGGCGGGCCTGCCCGCGTCTGCATCGGCATCCGGCCGGGTACCATCCATATCCGGTCGTCCACCGTCCGCATCCGGCGATGTCCCTGCATCGGGCCGACCGGCGTCGGCGTCCCCGGCACGTCCCGTATCACCCTCGCCGGGTCTCGTGCCACCCTCCGCCTCGGGCCGCACGCCGCCATCCGGCGCCTCCGGGGCGTCCGGCGAGCCGCCTGCGCCCGCATCGAGGTCGACGGACGGCCTACCGCCGCCCGCAGGGACGTCCACATCCACGTCCGGCCGCGGGGTGCCGCCGCCGACATCCCCCGTCGGGCGCACGTGGCGGGCGCCGTCCGCGTCCGGGGCGTCCATCCTAAACGTGCCCCGCTGGCCGGGGAGGTTGCCCTGGTCGTAGTTCTGTATCAGGTTGTTGCCCATCCGCCCGGCATCCGCGACGTTTTTCCCGATGCCCGCGTCCAGGCCCACCGAACCGCCCACTTCCAGGGTCGCCTTCACGCCGCGGGAGACGATCCGGTCCGCCTGTATCTGGAGGTTCTGCGACGAGTTGTCGCGGGCGATCTGGATGTCGGCGATATTGTGCTTGAGATTACTTCGCTGGTCCTCGAGATATTTGATCAGGTGCTCCTTCGTGGGGTCGGACTTCGCATCGTCGAGGAGCCGGTCGAGATTGCGGTACTGGTCCAGCTGGTCGTCGTAGAGGCGGTCGAGCGCCTGCAGGCGGTGCTTTTCGATATTGTAGGAGTCGATGTTGGCGATGAGGTCCGAGAACGGCTCGGCGTAGTTCCCGTCGATCGTGAGCATCCCGCCGTCGAGCTGGAACTTCGAGCCCCCGATCTCCACATCGAAGGCATGGGGCACATTGCCGTCCTGCGTCGCCGACCACGCTTCCGCGGGGTCGAAGTCCGCGTCCCGCAGGGTGAGGGCGGTGTGGTCGATGCGGTCCACCTTGATCGGCGGCCTGAACCATGAGTCCGTCCGCTCGTCATAGACCAGTCCCTCCTCCTGCCGCCGTCGGTCGAGATCGGACTGCCATTCATCGGCACGCTCGTCGTACCACCGCTGCCGGTCGGCCTCGAGGGCACGTTCGTCCTCCTCGGTCCACGGCGTGCCGTCCGGGTGCCATGCGCCGGGGATGACCTCTCCCCCGCTCCCGGCACCGGGGCCCGCTCCGCCACCGCTGCCTCCAACGGCCGTCCCGCCGCCGGAGAGACCCTGCAGGAAGATCGGGCCGTTGATGAGTACGGTGAGGATGAGCGACGCCCCGCCGGAGATCACCTGTGCGGTCCCGTCGGTTCTCAGGCAGTCGTTCGCGTTGAGCGGGTCGTCCAGGCAGTCGTGGGCCACGGCGGGCACCACGAAGAGGAGGCAGGCGAGGACAATCGCCCCCACCACGACGCCCCGGTTGCCCTTCTTCTGCATCATCTGATCCTCATCCACCACCGGCGTGCGCATGATCGCGTAGGCGAGAAGGGGCCCTACGATAAGATTCAGGTGCAGGAGCGTGTACTCCTCGATCCCGAGGATGTTGTAGAGGACGAAGGCGACCACGATCGGGGCCGCGATGCCGAGGACGAAGATCGCAGGCTTCGAGAGCTTCTGCCGGTGGGGCTGGAGTGGGAGAAGCCGGATATCGATCTCCTTGCGGTACTTCGCGAGCATGACCGGCATCCCGATCATGATGATCGGCGTGATCCAGTCGATGCCCTCGACCGTGACCCCCCGGATGCTCGAGTAGAGGAACCAGATGATGGCCGCCACGACCCCGCCCATGATGGCGAAGCGGTCCCAGAACTGCTGCGACCGCTTCTTCGCCGGAGCCTTCGCCGCCGGCGCTTTCGTTGCCGCAGGGCGGGGGGAGGTCTTCGGCGTCTTCGGCGTCTTCGACGCAGGCGGCGAGGCGGGTGTCTTTGTGGCCTTGCCCGTCTTCGGGGGGGCGGCAGGCTTCGCTGCCGGCGCCGTCTTCGCCACCGCAGAAAGGGCAGGCGGGACGGAGGGAGCCCACGCCGTCCCGTTCCATGCGAGCCACCCCTCCCGGTCCGGGTCCGGCTGCCACCATACCCCGTTCTCGTCCTGCACCCGCAGCCCGTTCACCTGATCACGGTAGACTGCCGCGCCGATCTTCCCTGCCCTGCGTTTGCGGCGAAGTTCCTGATATTTTCGTTCTGCACTCGTAAAATCCGGCTGCACCATATTCCACGCCCCTTTACAGAGAAAAAACCGGATTCAGAGATATAATTTGCTGTTTTCACCGGAAGGGTTTCATAGGAGCCGTGCAGGCCGGGGGGGTGCCGGGTTGCCGGACGGTTTGAAGGATGCGCTTCGCTGTCGCGGTCTGCTTTTGAGAAATGGGGCCAAAGAAAAAAAAGGGATTTAGAGGTACGGGTTGCGCAGTCCCTTGTTCACGCCAAAGGATGCACGTTCCTCGAGGGTCTTCTGGTTCTTTGTGATCTTCTCGTTTGCGAGTTTGGTCACAAGATCCAGGCCCGGCTTCACATCTGCAATGTCCTTCGTCTCGAAGTACCCTGCAGCGATTGCCTTGCTCCAGACATCCTCTCCGACCTTTGTGCGGACGAAGACCGTCGACCAGCCGTCGGGGGTGCCGACGGAGCCGGTGGAGACATCCGCGAGGTTTGCAACGTAGTCCAGACAGACGTGGCAGCCGCCCTGCTCGAACTTGTGGGTGAGCTTGAGCGGGATCTGCGAGACGGCGCCGCGCTCGGTGTAGACCGAGAACTTGCCCTTGCCGATGTCCATCTTCGTTGCCGACTCCATCTTCACGTTGCAGAGGTCCTCGACCATGGTCTCAAGACCCTGGTACGGGAAGTTCTCCATACAGAAGATACCGAGTGCGAGCGCGATCTTGTCGGGGACGGCACGCATGCCGACCGGGTAGAGCTGTGCCTTTCTGAGTGCCTGAATCTGGCACGGGGGTACCGACGATACCGACCTTGTCAAGACCGTAGGAGCGGGTTGCTTCCTTGATCAGTGACATGTTCGGGCTGATCGTGTAGCGGGTTCCACGGGCTTCGAGAAGTTCGTCCACCGTGGTTGCGACGATCGGCTCGGGCTGGAACGGCTGTTCGCCCTGTCCTGCAACAATTGCACCGTCGATGATGCCCTCTTCGAGTGCAAACGCGAAGAGCTGCGTGACGATGCCGCCATCCTGCGACTTTGCGAGGATGCCCGGGTCTGCTGCGCGGGCGCAAATTGCTGTCTTATAAGAACCAAGAACCATGTTACTCACCTCCCTTGCCCATTGCAGCGTCAATTGCTTCGCCGATCGCCTCGAACTGGTTGATCACGTCGAAGTTGAAGAAGCTGCGCGGACACTGGGTATAGCATGCTCCACATTTGATGCAGAGGTCGCGGTCGACCTGGGGCTTGCCATATACCATTTCAACGGCACGGACCGGACAGGATGCGGCACAGGTACCACAGCCCATGCAGAGGCCCTGGTTGATCACGTCGTAGATAAGGTCGCAGCCACAGGCCTCGGTGCCGCGGGCGGCGAGGTCCATGAGGGGCTTTAAGTAAGCTGCTGCAAGCTCCTTCTGCTCGTCGGTTCCCTTCAGGAGCAGGTATGCCATCACTGCGACATTCCTGATGGACTCCTTGGACGGCGGGCATGCAGGAAGATACAGGTCGACGTCGATGAGATCGCCGATCGGCAGGTAGCTCTCGTGCTGGGGCTGGTTCCACTGGCCGCCACGGGCGAACCGGGTGATGTTGCCGTATGCCGCACAGCCGCCGAGTGCCACGACGATGGTTGCGTTCTCACGTGCTTTCTTGATGTCTTCCACCGAGTGGTGGTCGTTGATACAGACCGAACCCTCGACGAGTGCAACATCCATCTTCGGGATGTCACGAACGTCTGCGAGGGTCAGGCAGTAGACAAGGTCTGCGTAGTTGTCCAGGAGCGCAAACAGACCTTCGTAGTTGTCTGCGAGGGACACGAGACATCCGGTACATCCGGACATGTGGACGTGTCCAATCGTAATTTTATCTGCCACAGGCAATTCCTCCTTTATTGTTTCTTCAGGTTTTTGTTCAACCTTCACATCTGCGGGGGTCTGAGCAGGCTTCGCTTCAGCCGGCTGCGGCACCTCGACTTTCGTCGGTGCTGCGGGTGCGGCAGGAGCGACAGGTGCCTCAGGCGCTTCCTGCTTCCCCGTGAAGATCTCCTTCAGATATGATAGTAGTCCCATAATCCACCCCTACTTCGGCGAGTGCACGCTGCACCGCCTTCGGAATGGCCTTCTTCACGTTCTCAGTGAGCCAGAACCCGACGTCATCGGACTCGTTTCCGATATCCGACAACTCAATGCTCTCCGGCTGGCAGCCGATGATGACGACCTTCGTCCGCTTCGAAAGCTCCTCAAGAGGTTCCTTGAGTCCACCCCATGAATGGGGGTCGAGGTACCGCTCCTTCGCGCCTTCCGTCAGGAAGTCCGGTGTCACTCTCGTCAGCTGGCCGGGCTCTCCGCCGAAGTCGAGGATGTCAATCATCACCATTGTATCGACGGGTGTTTCGGCCTGCGCCACGAGCGTGAAGAGGAAATGCGGCCCTGCAAGCCCCGCATCGATGACCTTGAGGTCACCGGGGAGGGCAAGCTTCTTGAGCTCCTCGATCACCGCCGGTCCGAACCCGTCATCCGTATAGAGCGGGTTGCCGATGCCGACGATCATCTTCTTTGCGTACCAGTCCAGCATTGTCAGGCTCTCACTGGAACATCTTCTGGGCCACTACCTTCTTCGAGTCGTCGACCACCATCATGTGGGTCGCACAGGACACACACGGGTCGTAGGCACGCATGATGACTTCGGTGAGCTGCCACGGTGCACCCTCGAGGGCACGGCTGACAGTCGGGAAGTTCCAGGTGGTCGGCACAAGGAGCGAGTACCACTCAACCTTGCCGTCCCTGACCTTTGCCAGGTGGACATCGGTTCCACGGGGTGCCTCGTTTGCTGCCCAGCCGAGTGAGCCGTCACCCTGCGGGATCTCGTCTGCGACGACGGCGCCGGACGTGTCAACTGCATCGATCGCCTCGATCATGCTGTACAGGCAGTCCATGTATTCCATCTGGCGTGCGATCTGCAGGCCCATTGCGCCCTTGCGGTCGTAGTTGCGGAACATCGCGAGACGTGCACGGGGGCCGACCTCGACGGGTGCGCCGTCATACAGGGGGACACCGGTGCAGGCTTCCATTGCAGGCCATACCTTGGTGCCGACCGGGGTCGTGCCGCCAATCGGGTACTCTGCATCCTCGAGGGATACTTCGAGTTCACCCTGGTACCAGTCCCACGGGCGGACTTCGGTCCAGCGCTCGGGGTACCACATCGGCTCGATATCGAGCGAGGAGCTGCCGTAGAGCGGGTCGGTTGCCATGTAGCCCTGGTCGTGGAATCCGAACTTCTCGGTCTTCTCGACTTCCTTGCCGTTTGCAACGGATGCCATGGGGCGTGCATCCCAGTCCTTGAAGACCGTGATCATGAACTCCATGTGGTCACGGGCAAGGGGCAGTGCCTCCTTGGCGAGATCATAGAGCTTGGATTTTGCACGCGGGGTGATGTTCTTGTACATACCGCCGACACGGGGGTTGGACGGGTGGATAGGTTCGCCACCGACGATCTCGCCCACCGTCTGGCCGATCTCACGGAGCTTCTGGATCCGAAGAGCGACGCTGCGGACAGGTTCCTCGGAGGTGAACGGGTTGATATGGGTGTCCGTTCCGGGGATGTACATGTCCGGCAGTGAGAGGATGTTGTGCAGTGCGTGGCTGTGCAGCCTGTTTGCGCACTGGAGGATCACACGGAGAAGGTATGCATCATCGGGGATGACGCAACCGATGGATGCCTCCATCGCTTCGATACCGGCAAGGGTGTGGGCAATCGGACAGATACCACAGACACGGGAAGAAATCTTGGGTGCCTGGTGCATCGACTTACCGATGGCGAGTTTTTCAATACCCCTGACGGGCGTCAGGCTGAGCCAGTCACCACGCTCGACGATGCCTGCGTCATTGACCTGCATCGTGATCTTGGTGTGGCCCTCATGCCTTGTAGTTGGGGAAATCTCAACAACTTTTGTCATAAATTTTCGCCTCAAACATTGTGTTTGTTTACTCATCTGGCGCTACAAACGAAAACACACACAATATGGATGTCATACAGTGTGTTGCAACACACGTACCCACATGAAGTACGTAAGGAGTATCTAAACAGTTATTTTAAAATAAGTTTCGCTTGGATCGCAGAATAATCGTGTAAAATTAAATAATTTATACTGATTTTTCATGGAGAATTGCCCAAAGTTCATGAAAAACAGGCAACTTTTCAAAAAATAAAATACCGGAGAATTAGTCCCCGTTTCCAATCTCTGCCTTCAGTTCCGCAATTGTTGCCTTGCGCTCCGCATAGGCGTTATGCTGGTGAATGGACTCTTCATTCGTCTGCTGGATGGTAATTATCGAATCTCCGGGAAGATATGAGAATTTCTGGACCACCTGCTTCGCCATTTCACGAACGCAGTCCTCGACGAACCGGGCGTTCTTGTGGGCCGAGAAGACCACATGGGACTCGTCGCCCCGCTTCAAAAGCTCGAAGATCCGTGCGCTCATCGAGTCCTTGAGGACGTTTATTATGTCGTCGAGTTCGACCCTCTGGTCGTCATCGGTCTCGATCATCAGGTAGCCCTTGCCCCGCTGGTTGTGGGAGGCCATGGGGATGGCATCGAGAAATGCAGTGATCTTCTCCTCATCGACGTCGAGGTCGCGGAGCTTGTTCGAGGCGAGCTCCTTCATGATGTTCTGTGCACAGGGGCAGGCCGTAATCCCGGTCACCTCGGCGCCGATCATCCGCCGTACGATGGGTTTGCCGTTGTTGCGGTCGGCGATCGCGCTTGCGTGCACCTCGACGACCTCGTCGCACTCTGTCTTCGAGACCGGGGTCTCCCGCTTCACCATGTACAGGCTCTTCATATTGACTTCGGTGCGGTCGGCGTACTCGTGGTGGTCGAGGAGCTTTCGGGCAACCGCATTACAGACCTCCTCGATGCCGTTGACCATGCCTTCGGTCGTCTCCTGCAGGACTTCGTCGATGACCTCGAAGTTCCTCGAGAGATTCGCCCCTTTCAGGCTGCTCGGAAGATCCACATAGACATTGAATTTGGAGATAAAGATGACCGGACGTTTGCCCGGGCGTGCAACCTCCACCAGTTTCTGAACATTCTTTACGCCGACGCGGGTGAGGTTGATCCTCACTTCCGGCAGGTTAGACTGTGTATCTGGGAGTTCCATTGTTAACCTCAGTTTTCGGGGAAACGGTTCGTTTCGGGAAAAATTTCAACCAGTATCATGCCGTTTCCTTTGAGTAGTGTTAGGTTTTTTATCCTATGCTATAATATTTATGAAGGACGCCTGTTGGCTAAAGGAAGTGAAAAATGATTCAGAAATACTACGAATCGGATGCAGACCTTGGAGATCTTGCCGATTGCAAGATCGCTGTCATCGGCTACGGATCACAGGGCCGGGGCCAGGCCCTCAACCTGCGCGACTCGGGTCTTGACGTGGTCATTGGTCTTCGGCCGGGGAAATCCTGGGAGAAGGCCTCCGCTGACGGCTTCGAGGTCTACGATGTCGAGACCGCAGCTAAAATGGCGGATGTAGTAATGATCCTCCTCCCCGACGAGACACAGGCGGCGGTGTACCGGGCATCGATCCTGCCCAACCTGAAGGAGAACGACTGCCTGATGTTCTCCCACGGGTTCAATATCCACTTCGGACAGATCGTGCCCCCCCCCACGGTGGACGTGATCATGGTCGCCCCCAAGGGGCCGGGCCACATGGTGCGGAGGGTCTTCGAGGACGGCGGCGGCGTCCCGGCCCTCATCGCCGTCCACCAGGACCACACGGGCAAGGCACGATCGCGCGCCCTTGCGTATGCAATGGGCATCGGCGCCACCCGTGCGGTCGTCCTCGAGACCGACTTTAAGGAGGAGACCGAGACCGACCTCTTCGGGGAGCAGGCGGTCCTCTGCGGCGGCATGACGTCGCTCATCAAATCCGGGTTCGAGACGCTCGTCGAGGCAGGGTACGCTCCTGAGATGGCCTACCTCGAGGTGCTGCACGAGTGCAAGCTCATCATCGACCTCATCTACGAGGGCGGGTTTACGAAGATGCGGGACTCCATCTCCAATACCGCGGAGTTCGGCGACCTCACCCGCGGGCCGAAGGTCATCGGCCCCGAGGTGAAGGTGGCGATGAAGGAAGTGCTCCGGCAGATCCAGGACGGGGAGTTCACCCGCGAGTGGATGCTCGAGAACCAGGTGGGCCGCCCGGTCTTCACCTCCCTGAAGCGGCAGGGCGAGGAGCACCAGATCGAGAAGGTCGGAAAAGAGGTCCGCGGGCTCATGCCGCAGTTCCGCGACCTTGCCGACTGAATTTTACCACATTTCTTTTTTGTAGATTATTCACCGGCAGACCGGAGGTGCCGGACGGTCTTCGCAGGCCATGCGATACGAGAAAGGAAGAATCGGGGCGGTGGGATCAAAGAAACCGGAATGAAGAGTGCAGGGGAAAGAGCGAAAAGAGCAGGAAGAGCGGGAAACGGCCCCTCCGGATGCCTTCCCCCTAATCGCGGCACACCGGCATGAGGCCCGGATGGGTGCCGGTGAGGCAGCGTCCGCCGTGGGGGGTGACGACGAAGGTGTTTTCGATGCCCACCATCCCGACGCCGGGGATGCCCTTCTTGGGCTCGAGGGCGAAGGTCATGTTCTCCTGCAGGGGCTCCGCAAACCCGCGGGCGATCACCGGGAGCTCGTCGATCTGGAGCCCGATGCTGTGGCCGAGGAACTTCACCCTCCGCCCCCCGTAGCCCATGAAGTTTTCGAGAAACGCCGTATCGAGGCCGTCCATGACGGTTGCATAGATCTCCGCGGGGCTGATGCCGGGGCGAAGCATCGCCGCTATCTGGTCCTGTATCTCCACGCAGGCGGCGTGGGCCGCCACCGCCTCCTCGGGAAGCTCGCCGCAGTAGACGTAGGTCATCGTCTTGTCCGTGTGGTAGCCGTCGACCCCGCAGCCGACGTCGACGAAGACGAGATCGCCTTTCTGAAGTGTCCGCTCGCGGCTCCCGAGGAGGGGGACGGCGGCGCACATCCCGTAGCTCCCGCCGGGGCCGTCGAAGCAGGTCGGGTAGAGGGAGCTCTCCCCGAACCCCACCTGCCCGAGGAGCATCTCGGTGTCGAACATCCCGAACCGGACGGTCCCGTGGTGGCCCTCCTCGACGAGGAGGGGGTAGAGGGAGCTCGTAAACGCCGCCTCGCTGATACCCCCCACGAGGAGTTCCGGCACCCGCCGTTCGAGGACGTGCCGGTGAATCCTGCCCGCCTCTTCCATGAGGGAGAGCTCGTAGGCGCTCTTGACCGCCCGGATGGCGGCGATCGCCCCGTCGGCGGGGCGGACGCTCGTGCAGGGGAAGTGCTTTTTGAACCGGTCCAGGAAGGCGAGGGTGACCACCTCCGTTTCCATGTGGACGGTCGCGGGGACGGATGTTGCTGCCGCCGCATCGCGAAAGCTCCCCATCGGACGGATGTCGCCGAACCGGGACTCCGCTCGTGCCCGCTCGAGACTCTTTCGGACCCAGAAGACGGCACCGCCGTCGCGGGGGATGAGGAGGAGCCCGTCCTGCATCGTCCCGGTGAAGTAGTAGAGGTTCACCTTGCTCACCACGGCGGCGAGCTTCCATGCCGGGTCTGCCCGGTCCATCGCAGTCCGGAACCGGGTCATCCGGGAGAGGAGTTCGGATTGGGGGACGCGTCCTTGCATACTCCTCCCTATGGGGGTCGGGACCATAAAAAGTGCTGTTGCAGGACGCACCCGGAGGTTTCGTCCCCACCGGAAGAGAACGATTGCAGTGCCCGGCGGGGGTATCGCCCGGCACTATGAGACCGTCCCTTTTTGAACCGGAACCGGTAAAAACGGGAAGGGGGAGACGCCCGATCAGTCGACCTGCGTCTTCGAGCGGATCTCGTCGCCCCAGCCGGAGCTGCGCTCGCCCTCCGCGAGCATCTCCTCCACCCAGATGCGGGCGATCGCGTTGCCCGCCTGAAATGCGATCACCTCGAGGGACATAAGCGACGAGTCGGAGATCTCCTCGGGGTAGTTGGAGCCGAGCAGAAGGAACCCGATGGAGGACGAGTTGTAGACGATGGGGATGACGAGGACCACCTGCACGCGGGCGTGGGAGACCTCGCAGCCCAGAAAGTCCTTCATCTCGTCGAAGAACGAGTAGATGCACTCGCCCTTTGCAACGGTCCGGCAGATGGGGGTGCTCTTGTCGAGCGAGCGGATGGAGGCGATGAAGGCGTCGGAAAAGCCGGTGTGCCGGACGATCTCGAACTCCTCGGTCCGCGGGTTTTCGAGGTAGAGGGCCCCGAAGGACATCTCCGATACCTTGCAGGCGGTCGTAAGGCAGAGGTCGAGGGCCTCCCCGAGCGACCGTGCGGCGGCGAGCCCGAGGCCGAGGTCGCGCTGGGCGATGAGCTGGTCGGTCATCTGGCGCCGCTCGGTGATGTCGTAGAGGGTGCCCTGCACCGCGTATATTTTGCCGGACTTCTTGCGGAGGTAGTGGGCGAACTCCTGCACATACCGCACCTCGCCGTCCTTGGTGACGATGCGGTACTCGATGTCGGTCGCGAGGGTCGGGTCGCGCTCCGCCTCCTTCATCGCATCGTAGATGAGGGGGAGGTCCTCCTGGTGGACGAGGATGTCCCAGGAGATCTCCTTGCCATTGATCTCCTCGGCCGGGTAGCCCGTGATCCGCTCGAGTGCCCCGTGGGCGAAGATCACCGCGAGGTCGGGCTTGCGCTCGAAGGCGATGCCGTTGAAGTTCTCGATGATGAAGCGGTAGCGCTCCTCGCTCTCGTGCAGTGCACGCTCGAGGGCGTTGTTCTTGACCATCCGGCGGACCTGTGTTGCGAGTTCGTTGAACTCGGCGCCGGGGTCGTCGCCCTTGGGGAGGTAATAGTCGGCGCCGTTTTTCAGGGCGCTTATCACGACGTCCTCCTGGCCGAGGACGGTGTACATCAGAAACGGCATGTCCGGGTAGCGGATACGCACCTTTTTGAGAAACGTGATGCCGTCCATCCCCGGCATCTGGTAGTCGGAGATGACCGCATCGAGGTGTTCGCTTCTGAGGAGGTCCATCGCCTCGTCGCCGTTCTTGGCCGTCACCACCTCGATGTCCCCGGAATGTTCGAGAAGGATCTTGCCCACCTCGAGGAGGGAGGGCTCGTCGTCTGCCAGGAGTATCCGAATCATGTCACACCACCATCAGGAACGGGGAAAATCCGCCCATTCTATTCAAACATCATCCTGCTACGTATTGAATCAAGCGCTTCGTCCCGTTCGCCTGCGGAAATGCACAGCCTCGTCTCCCCGATGACCATCGCCATATCCCCGCCGCCGACGGTGCCGATGACGGTGTACGGCAGATCCCCGAGGTCATCGGGGTCGGCGACGGCCGCAAGGAACCGGCCGGGCGCCTCGGAGAAGAGCACCTCCCACGGGTCGCCCGCGAGCGTTGCCATGCAGCCGTCGTCAAGGCCCGCAAGCGTTGCGAGGAGACCGCCCGCCGAGATGTCGGTGACGGCGACGCCCGAGCGGGCGAGGTCACGGACGAGCGGGAGAAGCGTGATGTCCGCGATCGCGGGCGCACTGCCGCCGCAGCCGGTGACGACGTCGAGGATGCTCCCGCCGAGGGCCGGTTCGGCCTCGCCGATGAGGACGAGGGTGTCCCCCACGACGGGGGCGGCGGGTCTGACAAGCGGCCCCTTGCCGGCCATCCCGATGGAGGGGGTCGGCTTGATCTGGGTGTCGAACTCGTCGCTCTCGTTGTACAGGGAGACGTTCCCGCCGACGACCGGCGTCGCGAGGGCCCGGGCCATGTCGCCCATGCCGGCGACAGCACGGGAGAGCTGCCAGTAGACCTCCGGGTGGACGGGGCTTGCGAAGTTGAGGCAGTTGACGATGCAGAGCGGGTCGGCCCCGAGGCAGGCGAGGTTCGCCGCGTTCTCGTAGACCGAGTTTGCCGTCCCCTCGTAGGGGCGTAGCGCGATCTGTCGGGGGAAGCAGCCGCAGGAGAGGACAAGCGCCTCGTCCCCGAGCCGGAGCAGACCGGCGTCGCCGCCGACGGCGACCGTGCGCAGCTGGACGTCGTGGTCGTACTGCCGGGAGACCCAGTCCTTTCGTGCGATGTCGGGGTGGGAGAGGACCTGCAGGCAGACCTCCTTCAGGTCGGCCGCAGGGGCGGTGTAGGGAGTTTCGCGCTCATACGGGCTGACCTCGCGCGTCTCGGCGAGGGCGCCTTCCACGAGGAGGTCGATGGGGAGGTCGCAGACGGTTGCGCCGTTGAAGGTGACGATGTAGCGGTTCTCGGGGATCACTTCGCCGATGTCGCTCCACTTGAGGTCGTACTTCTCGATGATCGTCGTGAGCGCCGAAACGTCTTCGGGGGCGACCTCCATGAGCATGCGTTCCTGCGACTCGGCAAGCAGGATCTCGACCTCGTTCATCCGCTGTTCGCGCAGGTGGACGTGGTCGGCGACGATTCTCGCGCCGAAGGTGGAGGACATCTCGGAGGAGGCGCCCGCAAGGCCCGCGGCCCCGAGGTCGCGGCAGGCGACGATCTTTCCCGTCGCCTTCATCTCCAAGGTCGCCTCGATGAGGAGTTTTTCGGTATAGGGGTCGCCCACCTGGACGCAGGGGCGGTCCTCGGCCTCCGCGTCCTCGGAGAGGTCGCGGGACGCGAAGGAGGCGCCGCCCAGCCCGTCGCGGCCGGTGGAGGCGCCGTAGAGGATGAGGCGGTTGCCGGGCTTCTTCACGCGGGCGGTGAGGTAGCTGTCGGGGTCGACGATGCCGACGCAGACGACGTTGACGAGCGGGTTGCCGCCATAGTCCTCGTCGAAGACGAGTTCGCCGCGGACGACGGGGACGCCGATGCAGTTGCCGTAGTCCCCGATGCCCTGCACCACGTGTTCGAAGAGGTAGCGGTTCTTCTCGTCGTCGAGCGGGCCGAAGTAGAGGGGGTCCATCAGGGCGATGGGCCGGGCGCCCATCGAGATGATGTCGCGCACGATGCCCCCCACCCCGGTCGCCGCGCCGTCATACGGGTCCACGTAGGACGGGTGGTTGTGCGACTCCATGCCGATGGCAAGGGCAATGCCCTCCGAGAAGCGGACGATCGCAGCGTCGTCGCCGGGCCCGAGGAGCACGTTCTCCCCGGTCGTGGGGAGGGTCTTTAAGAGTGCCTTCGTGGAGCGGTAACTGCAGTGTTCGCTCCAGAGGTTGTCAAAACAGGCGAGTTCGAGGTCGGTGAGGGTGCGCCCCAGCTGACCCTCGAGATAGGCAAGATCCCCGGCAGATACCATGGTGCAGAATGGTTGGTACCGTGCACTAATAAGGGTGCGCATCAGGGAGGGAGTTTATATAGTGCCGGGAGGTCGTTCTCTTAAAAGCACTATTAAGAGTGTGCACGACCAATGGTACAGCCATGACCGACCCGTACGAAGCGTTGCTGAACAAGGCATATGAAAATATTACGGAGACCTCGGGCGACGAGGGGCGGTTCACCGTCCCGCAGGCCCGGGTCTTCATCGAAGGGAAAACCACCGTCCTTGAGAACTTCTCGGACATCGCCTCCGTGCTCCGCCGTGAGCAGGACCACTTCATGAAGTTCCTCCTCGGCGAACTTGGTACCTCCGGCAAGATTGACGGCAACCGGGCGGTCTTCAACGGCAAGTTCGAGATCGAACAGATCCGCACCCTCGTCGAGAAGTATACCGAAGACTACGTGATCTGCTCCGAGTGCGGCAAGCCCGACACGCGGCTCGTCAAGGACGGGCGGATCACGCTGCTCCGCTGCGATGCCTGCGGCAGCCACCGGCCGATCCGCAAGCGCCGGGTGAGAAGCGAACCGGTCGGGAGCCAGCTCGAGGAAGGCAAAATCATGGACGTCGAGATCGAGTTCCTCTCACGCCGTGGCGACGGGGTCGCAAAGATAGGGAAGTATACGATGTACGTGGCAGGGGCAAAGCCGGGCCAGAAGGTCAAGGTGAAGATCACCCGTATCGCCGGTTCCATCGCCTTCACCGAACGGGCCGATTAAGAGATATCCGCAGGGATTTTCCCCGAACATACTTTTTTTTCCGACCCTCGTTGTCCCCCGGCCGGGGACCGGACGCCCACTGCCCGGACGCGGAGCGTTCCCTCGCCGCGGGACGGGCGGGCAGGAGGGTTTTTCCCCACCGGCGGGCCGGAGGCATGGAGGCCGGTTCCCACCACCGGCATCAGGCCTGCCGCGTGTCCGGGCCCCGTGCCCCCCGGTGCCGGCCCGTATGGCGCTTGCGCTCCGAACCCGCGGATAAAAAAAAGAGGCATCTCCGCGGCGGCTGCCGCGGGGACTTACTGCTGTTCTATCTGTGCTATCAGGTCGTTGCAGTCCGCGGCGATCGTCTTTGCCGCCCGGATGATGGCTGCAACCGGGTCGGCGCCGTCCTTCGTGGTGACGAGGAGGGTCGGGTCGACGAAGTGGAAGCGGAAGTCGTAGGACGCGACATCGACGGCCGGGTCGGCGAGGATCTCATTGGTGAGGGCGTTCATGTAGGTGTGCGTCTCTCCGGCGAAGGATATGCGCACCTTGTCCGCCTCAAGCTCGATGATCTTGATCTCCATAGGTACCTTATAACTACGGGGAAGGATGGGATATAAGTATTGGTGAGGGCGGCGGGCGGCAGGGAGGGTCGTCCCGGCGACGGGGGAAGGGCGGCCCGGGGGACGCCTGCGCCATGCACTCCCGCCGGAGGGGGACACCCGGCATGCAGGAGGGCCCTCGTTTTCGCATCAAAGGCGTGATCATGCACCGGCATGAAATTCAAGTGCCATGCACTTCTCCTTTGCAAACTGGCTTTTATAATCGGGGATAAGGAACCTATTGCACCTGGGGGGGAAAGCGGCCACGGACACCGAACGACCAGACCCGGCGGGGGAAGTGCACGAATTGGTACATGCCCTGCACTCCGGAGACATCCTCCGGAGGCTCGAGGCGATTTCCCGGGCAGGGTCGCTCGGGAGTCCTGCAATAGGGCCGCTCCACAGAGTGCTCAACGAAGGCGATGCCAGTGCCAGCTGGGGGGCGGCACTGGCATTGGTACGGGTGGGAACGCCCGCCCTCGACTGCCTCATCGCCACCTTTTCCAGCGCTGCACCGGGGAGCGTGCCCGCCATGTGGGCCGCCGGAAAGATCGGGGATGCACGCTCGGTCGCGGCGCTTGCGGGCGTTCTTGCCGAATCACCGGAGGAGGTCCACCGCGTCGTCGCCGCATCGGCGCTCCGTGCCATCGGCCACCCGGCGGGATGCGCCTGCGTCGAGGAGGCGCTGGGAGCGCATGACGCGCATTTTGCCCGTTCTCTTGCCACGATCAGTTGGTTCCGGGGAGATAGGCGGTATTGCTAGGCTCTTTTGCATGGCACTTCAGGTAGCACTACCCGAAAATTGGCAAATTTCGACCATTTTTGCGCAAAATCTTGGATTGATTTATATATCATATCAATTCACGTTTACTTGCCGAAGAGACATCGGCAGACCCTGTATTCAGGGGGGGTTTGAATGGCAGGACAGACAGGAGAGAGAGATCGCGATCCCGACATTACGGGCAGGCTGATGACCATCATCAAATTCCGGCCCAAGGGAGTGACGATCTCGGACTTGGCACGGGAAACGAAGGTCAACCGCAACTCTGTTGCAAAGTACATGGAGATCCTCCAGGTGGCGGGCCAGGTTGACATGAAGGTGGTCGGAAACGCAAAGGTCTACTCGGCTGCGACACGGGTGCCGATTGCGACGATGATCAACACATTCTCGGAATACCTCATTGTTCTCGACGCAAAGGGGTCGATTGCTCTCATCAACGACCAGTATCTCCGGTTCGCAGGTCTTGCCAAGGAAGAGGTTATCGGACACCGGATAGGGGAGGTCAAACTCCCCGGTCTCACCAACGATGTGGTCACCTTTCTGACGGGCGGCCTCGAGGGGAGGGAAGCCTCGCTTGAGGTGACCATCGAGAAGGGCGGCGAGGAGTTCTTCTTCGCCATCCGGTGCATCCAGACGGTGCTCGAAGGAGGGGGCCACGGCACCCTCATCATCCTGCGGGATGTCTCCGAACACCGCAGGGCGGAGATCGCCCTGAGGGAGAGCGAAGATCTCTTTCGGACGCTCTTTGCAAGCGTCCACATGCCCATCTTTCTGCACACGTCCGCCTCCGAGGAGATCCCGGGGAGATTTATCGAGGTGAACGAGTCAGCATGCAGGGCATTCGGCTATTCCCGAAACGAGATGCTTGGTATGAGCATCGCCGACCTCTACTCGCAGGGAGAGGACGGGACACGGCCGGAATGCTTCCCCTTCGAGGAGGGGAAGACCTTTACTTTCGAACGACACCTGCGCACGCGGAAGGGGGCGACCGTTCCCTTCCGGATCAACACCCGGTTCCTTGCGATGGACGGCAGGGAGGTGATCCTCTCCATCGCCCGGGACATCACCACCGAACAGGAGCTCTCGGCACAGCAGCGCCAGCACATCCATGACCTCGGGTTTCTCGCGACCACCTCGAGCGAGATTGCATCCTTCGGCCCGGAATGCGACCTGTTTTCGTACATTACCGGCACCATCTGCCGGACCCTTCCTGCCGGGTCCGCCGTGGTCACCGCATCGCCAACGACGGCCGGGGGGACATGGACCGTCCGGGCGGTGCAGACCGCAGCCCTCGCCGGAGATAGCACCGGTGTGGAGCCGGTAGCATCAGGCACACCCCTTGTGATGACGGACGACCAGCTTGTACGGCTCGGGACGGGGGAGATGACCGGGCCGGTGACGGGAGAAGATGTGCAGAAAGACCAGCATCTCTTTGCACATCCCCTCCCGGGCACGATGCAATGCTATGTAAAGGGGCTCGTGGTGGACGGCGAGCTCTTTGGGATGGTCGTCTTCTGCCTGCCGGAGGAAGCTCTTGGGGAGAACCTCCGGCTCCTGGAGGCGTTCTGCGACCAGGCGGCGGTGGCCCTCCGGCGACAGGCGGCCGAGGAGGAGCTGACCGCGACGAACGCGACCCTCCGGCAGAAGCTCGTCGAGCACGAGCGCGACCTCGTCCACATGAACGAAATCCTCGACATTCTCAATGTCGAACGCAGCTACCTCGACCGGGCACTCTCTGAACAGACGGAGTTCATCGTAAAGTGCCTGACGATCTCGGGATTTGCCATCGTCGGCCTGGGGCGCGACGGGATCGTGACCGAGATCAACCAAAACGCGTGCGATATCATCGGCACCGGCGAGGGCGACCTCATCGGGCGCGACTGGTTTAGGGAACTGGTCGCAGGGAGCGGGGGTGCGGGAGCCTCCGACCTCCACGAGACGTTGATCGACGGCACGCTCAAGGCCGGCATCTCGGCAAAGCCGGTCACCTGCACCGACGGGACGAAGAAGAACATGGTATGGCTCGCCCACCGGGCCAACGCCGGCCAGGACAATCCGACCAAAGTCTACTGGTTCGGCGAGGAGGCCCCCGGCGAGCATATCATGGAGCTGTCGGTGAACCTCTAAAAAAGACCGGGGCGGGCGGGGGGATGCCCGCCCGGTGCTTTCCACCACCATTCTTTCATTCTTCCATTCTCTCAGGCAACGCCTGCGGGGCGGGGGGCGGCACATCCCCCCGTCGCGGGCAATGCTATCTTTTCTTGCAGGACGACCAATGCTGGTACATACGGAGGAGTTTCGGCCATGGGTGACGATGACGAGTGCAGGATACAGGACCGGTGTGCACAGGAGGCCGACCGCATCCAGCGCTTCTTCGGCCGCCCGTTCTTCCTGAGCGCCACGATCGGCATCCCCTTCTGCGTCTTCAAGCTGCTCTTCGGCCTCACCGCCGTCCGGGTCGGGACGGGGGCGGCGGACGTCGCCGGGCTCGTCAGCACCGCCGGCCCGTCACCGTCACCGGCCCTCGCCCTCTTCGGCTGGCTCGTCGTCGCGTGGGCAGCGGCGGACCTCGCGATGAACACGGGCCGAAGCGCCCTCGACCTTGCAGGAAGGCCCGCCCCCTTCGAGTACTGCACGATTGCCCAGGCGGGACGCCTCGTGGGCCGGCCGCTCGCATTCCTCGCCATCGACACCTTCCTCTCCTTTGCGATCATCTGCCTGATGCTCTGGTCGGGGTGGATTGTCCTCCTCACGACGACCGAGGCGTACCTCTGGTATGCGGCGACGACGATGAACCTGATCAGCCTCTCGGTGGTGTCGATTTATACTGAGGTGAAGAGGGGACGGTGAGGGGGGAGAACAGCTGAGCAGGCGGTAAAGAGGTCGTGAGGATAGAATTTCACAGGTCGAATCATATCCTTCTTCGCAAAGCATACATTCACTTATTCAATTATTGGGACAGGTACAGGCGTTACATCCGAATAAGAAATCAATATCCCTAAAATCATGATATAGGCAATGCCAAGAAATAGGAGAATCCCGAGGGCGGTAAGGATCTTATTTTCAATCGGTCTCCCTGCTTTTCGTGCCCTGTAGATTTCCATTACCGAACACCCAAAAGGATACAGGATGATGCCCCAAGCGGCCAAGTACATCTCATAGAGGATAACATAAAGGATGAAAAACAGGTAATCAATAGTGCTGCCGAGATCATATTTTATATACGGTGCCCAATAGAGGGGAGTTATCAATAAAAGCCAAATAATTACCCCGATACCGAACTTCCACAGATCGAATTCAAAAAAATCTCTTATAGTCATTTTAACCGACCTCTCTGTGGTAGAATTTATTGAATATTTTCCTACCGTATGATAAGGTAGTTGCACAATCGTAAGATAACTATTACCCCATTACACTGAAGGAATACAATTATTGGTAGATCAATCCTGATGCTCTGGTCGGGGTGGATCGTCCTCCTCACGACGACTGAGGCCTACCTCTGGTATGCGGCGACGACGATGAACATCATCAGCCTCTCGGTCGTGTCTATTTATAATGAGGTGAAGCGGGGGAGGGGACGCGGACCCTCTTTTTTGTGCAAGAGTGTCAACTCCACTTGACTTACTCGCGGTGATCGGCATCTATGTCAGGTAGACCTGACATCTTGAACACCCACGCTATCATATGCACCTGCAAACAACTGTAAATTTTACAATAATTTACAGATACTTTTTTTATCACCCACGATCAATACCACCTGTAAACAACTGTAAATTTTACAATAATTTACAGTTTTTAGGAGATGTACCGATGCGAACCCCCGAAAAGCCCCCGGATGCAAACGCCCTGTATGCACACTACGGCGAGAAGTTCTCGAATTTTTTCCTCGCATACACTACCGGAGACGAGGAGATCACCGAGGCGGTGAAGCGGTACAATGAAGCCCGGTATATCCACTGGGACGACCTAAAGCGGCAGCCGCTTCCCTTTGAGCCGAAACTCTTCTGGCTGCTCCTGAAGTACATCCGCAACTATGGCGCCGCAGCCATCGACATCGGCGACGAATCGTTCAAATTCATGATGCTGGGAAAGTTCCAGCGGGAGCTCCACCTGATCGACAAGGCATCGCCCGCCCCCCTCGATGCACTGATCGGGGAGCGGCCGAGCGAGGCAAACAAGCGGCAATACCTCGCCAACTCGATTATGGAGGAGGCGATCGCGTCCAGTCAACTGGAGGGAGCGGCGACGACCCGGCAGGTCGCCAAGAAGTTCCTGCGGGAGGGGACGGCCCCGAAGAATACCTCTGAGCGGATGATCCTGAATAATTACCAGACGATCCGCACCCTGAAGGACCTGAAGGAGGAGCCGCTCACTCCCGAGCTTATCCTCACCATCCACCGGATGATTACCGAGGGGACGCTGGAGAGCCGCGAGGACGAGGTGCATCTGAGGACGTCCAACGATATCCTGGTCCGGGACAAGGTGGATTATGGTAAAATCTACCACGTCCCCCCCGATTGCACGAAGATACCCGCCATGCTCGATGATCTCTGCCGGCTTGCCAATGACGACGAGATCTTCGTGCACCCCATCGTCAAGGGGATCATCCTGCACTTCCTCGTGGGCTACATCCACCCCTTCAACGACGGGAACGGCAGGACGGCACGGGCGATCTTCTACTGGTACGTGCTCAAACACGGATACGGCCTCTTCGAGTATCTCTCCATATCGCGTATCTTCGTCACCGCTCCGGCAAAATACACGAAGGCCTACCTCTACACGGAGACCGACGAGAACGACATGACCTACTTCATCGATTACAACATCACCATCATCTCGCGGGCGATGGAGGAGCTTAGGCAGTATATCGAGGAGACGCGGGCGGAACAGCGGAACGCCATCACGCTTCTCGAAGAGATGCCAGAGATCTCATTCCGGCAGGCGGAAATCCTCAAGGATTTCATCCGCCACCCGGACCGCCCCTACACGATCAGCGAGATCGCCGGGAAATACAAAATATCGCTCCCGACGGCCCGAAGCGACCTCCTCGGTCTGGTGGAGATGGGGCAGCTGCGGAAGATCAGGGACGGGAAGAGGTGGGTGTTTTTGTTGGAGAGAGGGGCTGTATAGGAACGGAGTGGCGAGTAATCCGGTTCATGCCCCCGATTTACATTAGGGGATAATAGCTATCTTTGAATTTTTACTCTATCAAAATATATCATTAAATTTTTATATCATTTTGATTTAATTTTCTTAAAAATAACATAAAATTCAAAACATACAACAATTGTAATTAATGTGAAGACTATATTTAGAACATTTAATTTCTGAGTTCTGGGGTCTAAATAGAGACTTGTTGATTCATTTCCAATAATTATGGCATATCCCGTATCTTCGTATAATATGTAAGGATTCATGCTGTTTTTCTCAGCAGTAACGAAATACCCCTTTTCTCCAAGACTTATGGTATAATTTGAGGTATTTGCATGTATGACTATATCACGCCTTGAGCTATTGGGAGTGATAACAATTTTATTGATATTTTCCGGAGTAATAACAGAAAGATTGCCCAGATTAAGATAATTTTGGGATACTACCTCATTACTTCCGTAAACCAAAATTTGTGAATATCCGTTATACCAAGATAGATCATTATATATTTCTGGGTTATTAAACCAAGAATTCTCATAATCATCACCATCACGATAATAATGGTAAAACAGAGTTGGATCCACATGAATCCAAGAATCATTTAGAAACACTTCGTTCCAAAAATGATCCTCGCAATTTGTGAATACAATTCTTGAAGTGAACCCTGCTTTTGAAGCGGTTTCGTTGAATATTAACGCCAATTCATAACAAGCTCCAATATTATAATATACCGCTCTGTATGGATCTGAGGAAGATATTATTGATCTAAATCGAGGATTTGTTTCTTTGAACGAAATATTCCCATAATAATCGAAAATAATAAAATTATAGTGATTTTTTTGACTATATGTCTGATAATAATCATCTACAATAAATACAAGAATTTTTTCAATTTTGTCTTTTTTATTAGATTCATTGGAAGATTGCTCAACAATATCTGAAATTATTTTTTCACCACCAATATGTGCTGTTCTACACTCAGACAATGTCAAAACAGCTACTAGGATTACCGCTAAAGTTAGAAGAAAAATAAGAATATATTTTATTTGCATCAAATTACGGTAGATTTGTATCATAATATACTTTTATTCCAAATTAATCGGGGAGGCACAAATTCGTTCCAATAACCCTCCTCACTCCCCCATCTCCTCCGCAACCTTCCTCGCATTCCGTCGCACCGACCACTCCATGACCGTCCCTGCCATGTGATAGACCGGGTTGACCCGCACGCCCTCGACGAAGTACTTCGTCCCCTTCTCCAGCCAGCCCCGCTCCTTCCAGTACCGGTAATCGGCGGGGAAGGTCTTCCCCATCTCGGCGAAGGTGCCCCGCTGGCCGTGGAAGAGCATGATATCCTGAAACGAGGGGGAGGGGCGTTCCGGCCGCCGGAGGGCCTCGAAGAAGGCGTCCGCCGCGGCCGCAAGTTTCCTCTCATTCGCCTCCGCCTGTGACGGCGGCAGGGGTTCGGCGAGGGTGGTGAGCCCCGCCCGGTGGGCGACCGTAAACCCCCAGACCGTCGCGACGAGGTCCATGTACTTGAGCACGTCCTTATGCCCCAGCATCCCGGTCGTCGTGACGAGAAGCGCCGTCTTGCCAAAGAACCGCGGGCGGTGGAAGATGTAGGCGAAGCGGTCGACGAAGGTCTTGAAGAGGCCGGTGACGTTCATGCCGTAGACCGGCGAGGCAAAGACGACGCCGTCGGCCTCGTGCATCCGGGCCTCGATCGCCGCGGCCTCGTCTTTGATCGGGCAGCGCTCCTCTCCCCACGTAAAACAGTTGAAGCACCCCCGGCACTCGGCGAGCCCCGCGTCTGCAAGCATCAAATAGGAAAACGAGAGCTCCTCGCCCGGCGAAAGGCGCCCCCGCATCAGTTCTTCAATCCGCTGCACCGCCCGGTAGGTGTTGCCCTTCCGGGGACTTCCCATCACAACGAGGATCTTCACCCGCTCTCTCCTCCCGGATGACTCTCTTTTTCCGTAAGAAGAAATACCTTCCCCGGCCCCCGCCGGTCGCCCGCGGGGAGGGGCCGGAATGCACGCTCACGGGGAGCGGCCTTCATGCGCATTCACGGGCCGCCGGTACAGAAGGGTAAAGATCCCGCGGCCGGTTTCCTGCACCGGGAGAAATTGTTCCACCGGAAGGACCGCTCTAGGGAGTGGTGCGGGAAAGTGCTATACCACCCCGCCTGTTCATATGAAAGTATGCCGAACCGGCAGAGCATCCTGGACGACGTCCTGTCAGGGCACGTCCTCTCGGAAGAGGAGGCGCAGGGTCTCCTCGAAACAAGGGACCGCGGGATATTCGCCATCGCAGAGGCGGCCGACATGCTGCGGGCCGACCGCTGCGGCGATGCGGTCACGTACGTGCGAAACCAGAACATCAACGTCACCAACTGCTGCGTGAACGCCTGCGGGTTCTGCGGGTTTCGCCGGAATCCCGGTGATCCGGGCAGCTACTTCTTTGGGGAGGACGTCATCCGGAATAAGGTGCGGGAGGCACGGGAGCGGGGTGTCACCGAGATCTGCACCGTCTCCGGCCTGCACCCGGACTTTACGGCGGAGTCGTACACGGACCTCTTCCGGCTGATCCGCGAGGAGGCGCCAAACGTCCACATCCACGCCTCCAACCCGATGGAGGTCGCCTACGGGGCGCAGAAGAGCGGGATTTCCACCGTGGAGATGCTCGAGCGGATGCAGGCGGCGGGGCTCGGCACCCTCTGCGGGACGGCCGCGGAGATCCTCGCGGACCCGGTGCGACGGGTGATCTGCCCCGGCAAGATCGATACCGCGACGTGGATACGGATCATCAAGGAGGCGCACCGCCTCGGCATTCCGACGACGGCGACCATCATGTACGGCCACGTGGAGACGCCCGCGGACATCGTCGCCCACCTGAAGATTATACGGGACATCCAGGAGGAGACGGGGGGCTTCACTGAGTTCGTGCCGCTCTCGTTTGTCCACTCCAACACCCCCCTCTACCGGCAGGGCGTTGCACGGGCGGGGGCGACCGGACGGGAGGACCTCCTCATGTACGCCGTCTCCCGCCTGTACCTCCACACCATCGACAACATCCAGGTATCATGGGTGAAGCACGGCGTCAAGTTCGCCCAGCTCGCCCTCCTCGCGGGCGCAAACGATCTCGGCGGGACGATGTTCGAGGAGTCGATCTCCAAGGGGGCGGGGGCGACGGACACCGACTACCTCGACCCGGCCGAGATGGAAAGAATCGCATCCGATATCGGGCGGCCGCTCGTGCAGCGGACGACGCAGTACGGGGTTCCCTGAGGGCCCCTTTCTGCCCGCACCGCAGGGTCACTTCTTCAGCGCCGACCCCTTCACGGTGAACGTCCCGCCGTGCATATTGATCCACTGTGCTTCCACGACGCCGACGTGCCGGCCGCAGCCGGGGCAACAGACACCCATCACTCTGCCCGTGCCGCCCTCCTCCTCTCTCCGGACGGTATGGTCGCTCGAGATACGGGTCTTCCAGCAGTGGAGGAGGCGGCCCTTGCCGATCTTCTGGTACCGGAAGAGCTTCGCCCCGCAGTCGGCGCAGTGGACGGTGATCATTCTTAACAGACGTCTCTGGCAGACGATCGCATATGCATTTGCACCCCGAAAACCGGGGTGTCACGGACGCAAAAAAAAAGATCAGAGGGCGGTGAGGTTCACGTCGCCGTTCGTGCACTCGACGGTGAGCCTGTAGATGCCCGCCCCGAGGACGCCTGTGGCGTCCGTCCCCGTCGGCCCCACCTCAAGGTCGAGCCCCTCGACCGAGACGACGCCGTTTTTGGTGGCGACGGAGAGGATGGCGTCGAGGGAGGGGCCCATCGCGAGGACGATGTCGCCGCCCTCCCCTTCAATGACGACATCCCTGTCGATATCCCGGACCTCCGCCTCGATTGCGCCGTTCTTTACCGAGAGGTCGCCTATGCCCGTCGTCTCCCGTACCTCGAGGTCACCGTTCTCGACCGCCGCCACCACGGAGCCGTCGACATCCCGAATGAACACATCGCCGTTGAAGCAGGAGACGGAGACGTCCCCTTTGGTCTCTTCGATCCGGACATCGCCGTTTGACACCGTCACGGCATCGACGGTGACATACGGGGGCACGGTGATCGCCATGTCGACCGTGACCCGTGGCGGGAGGACGGAGGTCCATTTCGCCCGGATCTTCAGGAGGTCGCCTTTGGTCGCGGAGATCTCCACCTTCTCCAGCTCCTCCGCGCCTGCCCGGCTCCTCTTGACGACATGGAGGACGACGTCCCGCACATCCCCGCGGGTAATCGTGACCGACCCGGTGGGATTCTCCACGGAAACGACGGTCTTCTCGTTGGCCCGGTATTTCTCGTCGAAGGTGGCGGTCACCTCCGGGCCCGTCCCGCCGTCGGTGCAGCCGCAGGCGAGAGCCATGAGTACGAGTGCCAGAATCACGACTACCATACGCACTCCCTTCACCACGGACTTCCACCCCACCCGAACAACATCTCGCTCATCAACAATTAAGGTATGCCGGGACCCCGCTCAGCGGAGCGCCCGTGCCCCCTCGATCTCCGATGCCATCTCACGGGCGGCGACCGTGACATCCTCTGCTGCAATGACCGCGGAGATCACCGCCGCCGAGTCGGCGCCCGCCCGGATGACCGAGGCGACATTTGCGGTGGTGATGCCGCCGATGGCGACGAGCGGGACGGGGACAGCCCCCCGTATTGCCGAAAGGAGGGCAAGCCCGCGGGCGGGACCGGCGTCCGCCTTCGAGCCGGTGGGAAAGACGGGACCGAGGGCCACGTAGTCCGCCCCCTCGTCGACCGCCCGGCAGGCCTCCACGACCGAGCCGACCGAGACGCCGATGAGAAAGTCCGCTCGTCCGGCGGCCTTCGCTGCCGCCCGTGCGGCGGGAACGGAGCCGTCGTCCTGCCCGAGGTGGACGCCGTGGGCGCCCGCGGCGAGGGCGGCATCGAGGGAGTCGTTCACGACAAATATGGTGTCCGTGCCGGCAAGCGCCTCTCTCACCGCGAGGGCCTCGGCGAGGAGGGCGTCCCCTTCGAGGTGCTTGTCGCGGAGCTGGATGATGCCCGCACCGCCCGCAACGGCGGCGGCCGCCTGCTCGGCATGGGAGCGGCCTTTCCCCAGGGCGGGGTCGGTGACGACGTAGAGGGCCGGAATGGCGGTCCCGTCAGCGGGCATCCGCATCCCTCACGTCGGCGTGGCGGGCGAGGTCGTCTTCGGTGAGGGTTGCCATCTCGTCGAAGAGGGCGGTCCTAAAGGAGTAGGGCCCGCGGGCGACCTCGGCCGCCCGTTCCCCGGCCCGGCCGAAGGCGGCGCAGGCGGCGGCGCAGGCGGTGAGGAGATCGTCCCCTGCGGCCGCAAAGGCGCCCACGACCGAGGCGGTCATGCACCCGGTTCCCGAGAGGCGGTCCATCATCGGGTGGCCGTTTGCGGCGGCAAGCGTGCGCTCGCCGTCCGAGATGTAGTCGACGGGGCCCGTCATCACGACGAGGGTGCCGAAGCGCCTTGCACAGGCGGCCGCAACCGCCGCCGGGTCGCCCTCGCACCCGGCCGAGTCCACGCCGCGGACCTCCCCGCCGGTTCTCGCAAGGACGCCGATCTCTCCGGCGTTGCCCTTCAGGACCGCGATGTCGAGCTCGGCGAGGAGGCGCTCCGCGGCCTCCGTGCGCATCGCGGTCGCCCCGGCCCCGACCGGGTCGAGGATGACGGGGATGCCGCGGGCGTTTGCGGCCTTTCCGGCGATGAGCATCGATGCAATCTGGCCCGTCGTGAGCGTCCCGATGTTGAGGACGAGGACGGAGGCGATGCCCGCCATCTCCGCCGCCTCCTCGGGGGCGGCCGCCATCACGGGCGCTGCTCCTGCGCAGAGGGTGATGTTGGCGCAGTCGTTGATGGTGACGGCGTTGGTGATGTGGTGGACGAGCGGTCGGGCGGTGCGGACGGCGGTGAGATAGGGTGCGATGGTGGCGGGGTCGATGGTGGGTGTGTCCATGGTGTTCACCGAAAGTTGGTATGGTATTTGTGCTGAAGTGTAAGAAGGGTTTTCACCGTGGCAATGCGGGGGGGCGGGTGAGGCCGGGCCCACGGCGAAGGCCGGGGCGTACGGCTTTCGAAAAAGACCGCCCTTCTTCAAGAGCCGGCACACTACATTTCCAGGTGAGTATCCATGGGAATGTGCCAAAATATTTAATAATATTATTACTAAAGTATTTTATCTAAGATATTGTAGAGAGCAGTCCAAAACATGGTTGACAGCCGGGGATAAATATATATCCATTCCATCGCATATCCACTGAATTGGAATTTTTCACAGATTCCCAAGATCCTATCAAAAGGTGACCATATTGGCAAAGAACCAGAAAAATGACGTAAAGACCCCGACCGCCGCCCCGACCAAAGCAGGCAATGCCGCACAGGCAAAGCCCGGCAACAAGGCGAACTCCAAATCAAAAAAATAATTTCTTTTTTTGAAAATAATCCGCCTCATCCAATCGTGGACGTTCATATTGAATAATATGAAAAATTAAATTTTTATTTTAGAATTCACCCCCGGGAAAACCGACTGCTCTATCACTCCCAACCGATACTCCTCTTTATGAACGGCAGGAAGGGGGCGGCAGTCCTGGCTGGCATGCGCCCGGTCGATACGACGGTCCTCTCCCTTGTCGCCGCCAACCTCGTTGCGATCGTCCTCGCCCTCGCCGGGGGCTGGAGCCTTGCGACGGTCATCTTCATCTACTGGGCCCAGAGCGTGATCATCGGGGTCTTTACGGTCGCACGGATCCTCTCCCTCGACATCGGTGGGGTTGCGGTGCCCACGACCGCCACATCCGGCCCGGCCGCCGTCCCCGCGTGGTTTGCCCGGTACGGCACATGGGCTTTGGCGGGCTTTTTTGCCCTCCACTACGGCCTCTTTCACTTCGGCTACCTCGAGTTCATCGATATCTTCGCGTTCTCCGCCGGAGAGGCCCCGTGGACGCAGCCGGGCGTTCTTCTCGCCTGCGGCGTCTTCTTCGCAAACCACCTCTACTCCTTCCTCTATTACCGGGTGCAGCGGCCGAACGTGCCCGTCACGGCAGACACCGTCAAGGAGATCTTCGTTGCCCCCTACGCACGGATCATCCCGATGCACATCACGATCATCGTCGGCGGGTTTGCGTCCCTCGTCCTCGGGGCCGTCGGGTTCGATGCAACGCCCTTCATCCTCGTCCTCTTTTTGGGGCTGAAGACCTACGTGGACGTGAGGATGCACGTGGGAAAGCACGGCGGGTGGACGGACTTTACTGGCGGCGAGGCTGCCGGTAGCCGGGTGTAGAGGAGGCGACAAGAGACGCTCCGGCCAGTAAAGTGCATTTCCGGATGCCGATAATACGGCATGCCTTCTTTAGATGAACAATGATGAGAGCTATCAATGATCCGGAGCAGTTTCGCTTAATTCAGGCCCATAAATTCTTCCTTTGTGAGATGTGCCTGTTTCAGAATTGAGATGAGTGTTCCCCGGGGTACAGGATCCCGCTTGGGAATAATTACGAGGAGTTTCTTACCGGCATCGTCCACCTTATAGAGCGCCGTATGACTTCCCTTGCCCTGCCGGGGTGCAACTACAAATCCGGCTTTTATGAGTTTCTGTTGTATGACATCCGATGAAAGAAGGGGGAGTTTTGTCATCCCTCGACCTCGATCACCGAGGTAAATTTATGACGGGATGTCAGGGATGGTTCAAGGTCCTGAATGATACCCAGAACGCGTGCATTTTCCAGGGATAATTCGATTGCCTCCTGAATATTATCAAGCGCTTCCTGCGGGGAATCGCCACAACTGGCTACCTCCAGTTCCTGACAGCGGGATACATATACCCCGTCTTCTTCCCATATTGAAACGGTCAGACGCATTTTTGTCATATTTTCTCCCGGTTCCTACGTAATAATTCAACCATAGAATATAAAATCTGCCGCACCGGCACGGATGAGGCCTATAACATTTACTTTTTCCTTCCTCCTGACGTTCTGCGGTCTGATGGATGCCCGGTTGTTGCCAGGGATACCTGCTCACAATGTTGCTCAATGGCTCCGGAAAAAGATGTGTTACCCGACCGGCACGTAGATCTCCGTCAAAATCTCCTCCTCCCCCACCTCGGACGGGTCGTTGAGGTAGACCTCGCGAATCGGGCCGGTGATGATCCTGCCGTGTGCTTCGATCCACGCGAAGAGCTCGTTGTAGGTCGATTCGCTCGTTTCATACGGCCCCTTGTGCACGGCCGTCGCCATCGGTCCGCCGGGGAGCTCGTAGCAGGCGATCGTCTCTCCCCCTTCCGTCGAGACAGGGACGCCCGCCGGCGGTGCGGGTGTTGGTGCCGGTACTGGTACTGGTGCGGATGCAGGTGCGGCCGGTCCCGGCTCCGGAACACCGATCGGGACGACGACCTCGACGTCGGCGGTCCCTGCCTCCATCGCCTGCATCACCTCCTCGGGCGAGGTCTCGTGGCAGAGGAAGGTCGGCATGCCGGCCCCTTCGATGCCGTGTGCCTCCACGTAGACGTAGATCTCCATGATCATCTGCGGGATCAGCTCCTGGTAGCGGCCCCGGCGGCGCAGGCCGAGGACGGTCTGGGGGAGGATGTCCTTGATCGTGATGTCGGTCATGTGATCGGGGGAGTTGGCGAATGTGGTATAAATGGGTTGGGGGTGCGAAGCGAGGCTATACCGCATCTATTCGGGGGGAGGAATAGGGGATGTCATTCGGGGGGAGAACCGGTGGACGCCATCTATTCAGGGAGGGATTGCCATCGCCCAGCGGGCCGGATGAGAGGGGACATCGCAGTGCGGACAAGCGACGAGGAGCGAAAATTGGTCCGGGGTCAGAAGATCCCGCTTCGCAGCGACGTCAGGTCGTCGTCTGACGCATCCTCCCGGCCGCGGGGAAACACTCTCGTTTTCTCCCGCCGCGGCCCGGGCCGCTCTTCGACGATCCCGAGGGTCGGGGCGGGGACGCTCGCCGGGAGATAGGAGGCGACCGAGTCCTTTGGTATCCGGTACTCACTCTCCTCGAATCGGACGAGAAACGCGTCCTCCCCCGGACTGCCGGTCACCTCACCGATGATATGCCCGGCGGTGCTCCGCACGAACGCCGACGGGAGCTCTCCCTCCGATATCTTCAGCAGGTCGACATCGTTGATCTGGAAGGCGACGGGAGGAACGCCGTCACAAGAGAACTGCAGCTGGCACCTGAAGAGCCCCGGAGGAAGCTTCTTTATTTTGAATGACCCCATGTTTTTCACCCGCGTAATTTCTATAAAAATGATTAGTTTGAAACTGGTTTATAGAGGGATAAAGGTATGGGGGGTTTTGAGGAGGAGGAGGAGGAGATGTGGCAAATGTTGAGGAGGGAGAGGTTTGTGTGCGTATACCATGAAAGAACGATGGGATGTTCAAGGCGGTAGCTCCGTTTGAGAAGGCCATATGAATTACATTACCATTATAATCAAAATTCAATTCACAACGTCAAATATATCGTGTGTACCGCCAATCACCCCATATGGAATATATCGCACGCCCGATAACTGAACAAAAACGTTTAGCGGTTTTAATTGATGCAGATAACGCTCAACCGGCAATAATCGAGAATCTGCTTCAGGAAATTGCAAAATATGGTTCGGCAACCGTGAAGAGAATTTATGGCGACTGGACATCTTCAAATCTTAGCGGGTGGAAGGAATCCCTTCTGAAATATTCGATTCAACCGATCCAGCAATTTGGTTATACTACCAAAAAAAATTCAACCGACAGTGCCTTGATCATCGATGCAATGGACCTTCTCTATGCCGGGAACCTGGACGGGTTCTGCATCGTATCGAGCGACAGCGACTTCACCCGGCTTGCCAGCCGCCTGCGTGAATCCGGAAAGATAGTATATGGCTTTGGCGAGAAGAAGACACCCAAGCCATTTGTCGAGGCGTGCGACAAATTCACCTATACGGAGATTCTGCGAACCGAAATAGAGGCGATAGTTGATGAACCAGCCAAGACCCCTGTCTCCCAGAAATCCGCCAACGACCTGAAGGGGGATACCAAGCTCGTAAACCTCCTCCGCAACAGCGTTGAGGACTCATCCGGTGAGGATGGATGGGCGAATCTTGCGGATGTTGGCCAGACGATCCAGAATGTCTCACCCGATTTCGATGCGAGAAATTATGGATTCAAGAAACTGAGCGGGCTATTTCGGGCAATCGGGCTCTTCGACATTGAAGAAAAGGAGAACCCGTCATCCCAGGTGAAGGTGGTTTATGTGCGGGATAAGCGGTTGAACAAGTAATGCAGAGGAAAGGATAAATGAAGCAGAAACTTGAAACATTGATCGAAGCGTACCAAGGCCATTTTGTTGAGCGTGAAGACGAGATCAAGGGTGCATTTCTGGCAATACTTGCCAATGAAAACCTCCTCTTCCTCGGCCCGCCGGGAACGGCAAAGACCTATCTCGCCCAGAACATATGCAGCAGCATCGATGATGCCGAATTCTTTTACTACCTTTTGACCCGTTTTACGACCCCGGAAGAAATATTCGGGCCGCTTTCACTGAAGGCGCTTGAGGAGGATGAGTTCAGAAGAAAGACTGACGGGTGCCTGCCAACCTCCCACATCGGATTTCTGGATGAGATCTTCAAGGCAAACAGTTCAATCCTCAACAGCCTGTTAACTCTCCTCAACGAGCGAAAATTCCACAATGGACCCAATGTTGTCTCCACACCACTGTTGTCGATATTCGGCGCATCAAACGAACTTCCGGAGGAAGATGAGAATCTCGAGGCGCTCTATGACCGGTTCCTCTTCCGGTATGAGGTGAAACCCATCTCTTTTGAGGAGAACCTCAGGAAGCTGATCTTTGAAAGTCCTGAGACCTTCTTGCCGCCGAAAAACCTCTCGGTGGATGAAATTCGTGCCATCAGGGAGCAGGCAAAAGATGTCGAATTTTACGAAGATGCCATGGACATCCTCATGGCCATACGCAGAGAGCTGACAAAGGTCGGCGACGGCGGGACGCAGATCTACATCTCTGACCGCCGCTGGAAGAAGATTGTACACGTCCTGAAAGTGGCGGCAGCGGCGCAGGGGCATACGAAGGTAAACCGCTCCATGCTCCTGCTCCTCGAGCATTTGCTGTGGGACCACCCGGACCAGAAGAACGCCATCAGGCGCATCGTTATTGAATTGACGATGTCCGGCGGGCAAAGCTACGATGATCTCGAAGAGAAAATTAAGGGCCTTGACCCGAAAAAATACTCGAACAAAAAGATACACCTTCCTGTACCAGTTACTCATGTTTCTTCAGCGAGGAATAATACAACCGTAGCGACTCTCGAGGAAGTGAAGGAAGTATGTAGAAGAGGCGGTAATGGCTATAATGACGGACGTCCCTTCCGCATGCAAAATAAATATTATTCCTTTGATGAACTGATAGAGGCACTTCGAATAGAATATGGAATTGATTCAAAACTGGAGATGAAAGACAGCTTCGTTGGTTACCTTGCTGAAGTGGCTAAATTACGGTTTGAATTCCTTGCGTTGGAAAAATTCAATACGAAATATTTTGACCACTTCAAACGGGACCTGGAAAAAAATATCTGGACAAATTCACGTGATGTAGACGAGGTCGTCGTATACCATCAGAAGGAGCTGTCCCGGATACAACACCTTGATAAAGAAATTTCAAAACTTGAAAGAATTAAAAAAATTGAAGATTTACAAAAAAATGAGGATGACCAGCGTACGAATCAAAGAAATTACAACGTGTTCGGTTATTGATTCCGGTCGGCATTTGCATGATTTCACCATAATACGAATATGGGTTGATCCACAATGGCGTATGATAGAAATGTGAAGGATATCTGCAGCGAGAAGGCTCTTGAACTAACTCGTAATTCGCGTAACAGTCTCCCTGCAAAAGCCAAGGAAGAGATTGCAGAAATCTTCATCAGCGACCTCACCGGCAACAACGGCTACGAAATACGGGACCGCAATCTCTTCATCCAAAAATACGGAATTTTTTATCCCATCTTCCACCTCATCCACCATTCCGACGAATGGAAACATCTCAAGGAAATCGCCCTCGAATCACCGGAAGTTGCAGGGGATATCGTACAGAAGTTTCTCAACAATGTATTCGATTTTCTCGCTGCATCGCCGTCCCGCTTTTCCAATCTCCCTGACAATATCGATGAATCCCTGAGCAGCATCCTCATGGAATTCATGGACCTGCTTGCATCCTCACAGGACCTGTGGGGGCGGCACTTTCCCGACAAAATTGAACCTCAAGATCCAAACCAGACCAACTCCGATGCATTGGCCGAGCTTTCTGAAATTCTCGAGCAGTTGAAAGAATTGGGGGACCTTCACTCACCGGAACTCTCTACGGATCTTGACCATCTCTCATCGATACTCAGCACATGGAGTGGTCCAGATGATCTTAAGGAAAGCGTACAGAATTCTGATCTGAGCGAAGCAATTCAAAATCTGAAGGAAATAATCGCCACCCCACCGGATGCGACTCAAGGTGACGAACCTGATGAAGAGGGAGAAGGGAAGCCAGGTGGCGGAGAAGATGAGGAAACCCCGTCTGAAATGGAGGGAGAAGGGAAGCCAGGCAGTGGAGAAGATGATGGAACCCCGACTGAAATGGAGGGAGAGGGGAAGCCAGGCGGTGGAGAAGATGATGGAACCCCGACTGAAATGGAGGGAGAAGGGAAGCCAGGCGGTGGAGAAGATGATGGAACCCCGTCTGAAATGGAGGGAGAAGGGAAGCCAGGCGGTGGAGAAGATGATGGAACCCCGTCTGAAATGGAGGGAGAAGGGAAGCCAGGTGGTGGAGAAGATGATGGAACCCCGTCTGAAATGGATGGTGATGATCAGGGAAGTGCACCGGAGGAGAGCTCTCAATGGGGGACGAGGCAGGGAGAAGGTGAACCATCCCAGGCCCAGCCAGATACCGACGGTACCTCCGAAGCGGGAAAGACGGGAGAGCCGGCAAGTGATCAATCTCATACGGAACCGGCTGACGGGGCAAAGAATGATGCGGACAGTACTGCATCGAAGATTGAAGAATTATCCGCGACAATCGATGATATTCTCGAGCAGGAATCCAATAAAGAGGATTCTGAACAGCTGAACCAACCCAATGATAACATCGACCGGTTCCTCTCGAATACCGCAAAATCTTCGTTTTTAAAGGCACAGGTGTCCCAACAGATCTTAAAACCTCTTGGAAATGACATCTCAGCGATCAAACCCCACATTGAGACGATTGAATTTTTGACCGCACTCTATCCGGGGAGGGGAATGGACCTCTCGATGTCGCCCGTTCATGCAACTTACATCAACAATCTCGAGAGATATGCGGCGATCGTCCAGAAGAACGATGACCTGAAAAAAATGGTCGAGTTGTTCGGCCGCATCGAACTCGAATATGGCCTCAGGAAGATCTCCATCTCCCCTTCTGGGAAGACCGAGATGCATTCGGTGACCCTGTCCAATGACATTTCGCGTATGCTCCCGATGGAGGCCTCAAAACTCCACCACCCGACACTAAGAAAGAAATTCTATGCGGATCTCACCGAGGGGCGGCTCCTGTCCTATCAGCTCCGGGGAAAACACTGGGCAGACGGGACGCCGAAGAAGCGAAAGCGCGGGCCGGTGGTTGCGATGGTGGATACCTCCGGCTCGATGAGCGGTGCCCCGGAGACGCTTGCAAAGGCAATCATCCTCGCGATAACGAAGAGAATGCTCAAGGACCGCCGTGATGTGAAGGTCATTCTCTTCTCCGGGCCGGGATGCAATACCGAGATCGAGCTGACTTCGCGTAGAAAAATGGCAGACACGTTCCTGCAGTTCATTCAGCAGGGATTCCGCGGGGGGACGGACTTCAACACAGCCCTCAGAACCGGCCTTGATTCCCTCTCGGAACCGGAATATGAAGGGGCAGACCTGCTCTTTATAACAGACGGCCTCGGAGGTGTGACCGATCGCTCCCTCGTGGACAGATGGACAGAATTCAAGGAGACCAAGGATGCGAGAATTTTTTCCTGCATCGTCGGCAATGACGACGCCGGCGGACTGAACGAGATATCCGACAATATCTATTACTTCTCAGGAAACGGATGGGCGGCAGGATCAAGTCCGGCACACATGATAAAGATCATCCAGGGCGAGAGAAACGTGGATAGAATTTAACCCCCCCTTCCTTATTTTCCAGGGACCTTCCCTGGTTAATGATAAGATTTCCCGGCCAAGTGCCTCGAGGGGGGACCGGGCGATCGTGTTTTTTCCACGCCGCCACACCAATACATCATTGTTTTTTAATATATTTCTGTTGATTTAGCCCACGGAGAGGCCGTCGAGACTCTCTTCAATCCCGATTCTCGTTATCGTTTAATGTGCCAGAAAAATGAGAGAGATGGAGATCTAATCCCTGCACCGGAGGCAAATTCCTACTGCGCAGGCAAACCCGGCAATCGCCAGGAGTCCGGTGAAGCCGGAAACCGGCAATGTGGGAATTTCACTCGTTGCCTGAATCGGGGTGGAGAACGCATCCGAACCGGACAGGTGCCATTCGGCCTTCTTTCCATCCACGATATCCGCATTCGATTCGACGATCGTCCCCGGCATCTCCAGGTAGTAATGAACGCCGATGCCACTGAGCATCGCCTTTGAATAGTCATCCGACGTGTCTATCTCTTCGTTGGTGGCGAAACGCGAGTCCTCATACACCATCATGCCGTCTACCTTCTCGATACGTAATTTGTCGGCGTCGTCCGATTCGAGGATTGCCGTGCTTTCAAAGCTCATCGTGACCGTGTCCCCGTCCCAGGACTCGGAGTATTTGAAATCCCCTTGATTTTCACTTTCAGCGAGCATGTAACTCTGCACGGAAGAATATCCATCTTCTTTGGCCTGTTCTTTTACCATGTTATAGACAAACTGGGTTGTCTCGACATCCATTCGGTAATAACTTATCGTCGCATCGGATTCGACCGTGGAATGAACGGTGGCGGTAAAACAGCCGCAGGTGAAAACGACAGCCAACACAAGAAGGAGCAATGACACAATGATCTTTTTTGACACCATATTTTTTTATTTATACCATTATCAACGATAAAACTTATTGGAGATTATTTGCAAGAATTATATTGAATAAGGAATCCTAATCATCTATGCTTCCGCGGATATTAGGCCAGCATTTGCAGGGAATTTCTCCACTCTCCTCAACTTGTTTTGATTGACCGAGATCATCCGAGCCAATACCCCGCAGCTCACTCAATTATTCCTAAACAGTACATCATTTGGAAAGGTTCAAGGGTGTCAATGGTAAAGTTTTCCTTTATCCCCAACCTGCATCCATCACCCGACCATTCTACAAGGGGGCGACGGGGATTCTGGAGCGTCTCTATGGAATCACACCAACTCAATTGGATAACAAATTTCATCTGGGGTATCGCCGACGATGTGCTGCGAGACCTCTACGTCCGGGGCAAATATCGTGACGTCATCCTGCCGATGACCGTCCTTCGCCGCCTCGATGCTGTGCTGGAACCGACCAAGCAGTCCGTCCTCGAGATGAAGGAATCGCTCGATGCGGCAGGAGTTGTGCACCAGGACCCGGCCCTCCGGCAGGCGGCCGGACAGGCATTCTATAACACCTCCAAATTTACCCTCCGTGACCTCAAAAGCTGTGCCAACCAGCAGCAGCTCCGGGCCGACTTCGAGGCATATCTCGACGGCTTCTCCCCCAATGTTCAGGATATCCTCGAAAAATTCGAATTCCGCAACCAGATCCCCCGGCTCTCCAAGGCAGATGCACTTGGCACACTCATCGAGAAGTTTCTCTCCCCGGAGATCAATGTCAGCCCGAATCCGGTGATGAACGGCGATGGTTCCGAAAAGCATCCCGGTCTCGACAATCACGCGATGGGCACCGTCTTCGAGGAACTGGTCCGGCGGTTCAACGAAGAGAACAACGAGGAGGCGGGTGAGCACTGGACACCCCGCGATGCGGTGAAGCTCATGTCCCGGCTGATCTTCCTCCCCATCGCTGACGAGATCGAGTCCGGCACCTACCTCCTCTATGACGGAGCCTGCGGGACCGGAGGCATGCTGACCGTTGCCGAGGAGACCCTCCATGACCTCGCTCTTGCCCACGAAAAAGAGGTCGCAACCCACCTCTACGGGCAGGAGATCAACGCCGAGACCTATGCGATCGCCAAGGCCGACATGCTCCTCAAGGGCGAGGGGGAAGAGGCCGACAATATCATCGGCGGCCCGGAATATTCGACGCTCTCGAACGATGCGTTCCCCTCGCATGAATTCGACTTCATGCTCAGCAATCCTCCCTACGGGAAGAGCTGGAAGAGCGATCTCGAGCGGATGGGGGGGAAGACCGGCCTTCGCGACCCGCGGTTTGTGATCGAGCACAACGGCGACCCCGAATACTCTCTTGTGACCCGCTCCTCTGATGGCCAGATGCTCTTTCTTGCCAATATGATCTCCAAGATGAAGCACGGCACTAAACTCGGCAGCCGTATTGCAGAGGTCCACAACGGCAGTTCGCTCTTCACCGGCGACGCCGGGCAGGGGGAGAGCAACATCCGCCGCTGGATCATCGAGAACGACTGGCTCGAGGCGATCGTCGCACTGCCCCTCAACATGTTCTACAACACCGGCATTGCGACCTATATCTGGGTGATCACCAACCGCAAGCCCGAGCACCGGAAGGGCAGGGTGCAGCTCATCGACGCGACCAAATGGTACAAACCGCTCAGGAAGAACCTCGGCAAGAAGAACTGCCAGCTCACCGAGGAGGACTGCCAGGAGATCTGTGATGCGTACATCGCGTTTGCCGAAACCGAGGAGAGTAAGATCTTCGAGAACGCCGCGTTCGGCTACTGGAAGCTGACCGTGGACCGGCCGCTCCGGTTGAGGGGCATCGAGCCGGGCCGCGTCTACAAGGCAAAGGAGATCAAGGACCTCAAGGAGACCCGCGAACGCGACGAGACCGCACCGCCGGTGATCAAGAAGGTCCATAAGAGGGGGACGGTCCCCGACCCGCTCCACGGGCTCTTCGAGACGACCATTGGCGGCAAACCGGCCGTCGTCGAGTACGAACCCGACAGCGACCTCCGCGACACCGAGCAGGTCCCCCTCCTCGAGGAGGGCGGCATCGATGCCTTCCTCCGCCGCGAGGTGCTCCCGTATGCCCCGGATGCCTGGTATACCGAGTCGAGCGTGAAGATCGGCTACGAGATCAGCTTCACCCGCTACTTCTACAAGCCAAAACCCATGCGGAGCTTGGAGGAGATCCGGGCAGATATCCTCAAGGTGCGGGAGGAGAGCGAGGGGTTGTTGGACGAGATTATCGGGGGTGGGGAGTTATGAAAGCCACCGAGGCAAAGATCCTCGACTTTCTCAAGAAGTCTCCGCAGTTTGTCATCCCCATCTACCAGCGTACCTATAGTTGGACCGAACGGGAATGTCAGCAGCTCTGGGATGATATTCTTCGCACGGGAAGAAATGATGCTATCTCAGCACACTTCGTCGGCTCCATCGTATACATTGAAAAGGGACTGTATCAGGTAACGAGCCAGTCACCTCTCCTTGTTATTGACGGCCAGCAACGGCTTACCACTATTATGCTTGTTCTGGAGGCTCTTGCCCGACGTCTGGGAGAGACCGAACCGGTGGAGGGATTTTCAGCAAAAAAACTGCGTAATTACTATTTGCTCAATCCACTGGAGGAGGGTGAACAAGGCTTCAAGCTCCTCCTCACCCAGACAGACAAGGAAAGTCTTCTTGCTCTGGTTCAGCAAAAACCAATGCCCGCAGAATACTCTCTTCGCATCGCGGAAAATTTCGCTTTGTTTGAAAAGAAGGTTAAAGACCTTAACGATGAAGAGGTCGCCGCCCTCTGTAAGGGACTCGCAAAACTCGTGCTCGTCGATATTTCGCTCAATCGTGATCAGGACAATCCCCAGCTCATCTTCGAGAGCATGAACTCGACCGGACGGGAACTGAGCCAGGCGGACCTCATTCGCAACTTCATTCTCATGGGTCTGGAGACCGACCACCAGACCCGCCTGTACAAGGATCATTGGCGGCCCATGGAGGTGTCCTTCGGTCAGGAGGCATATGGATCACAATTTGATTCATTTATGCGCCACTATCTGACGTTTAAGACGGGAGATATCCCCAACGTCAATGCGGTCTATGAGGCCTTCAAAGCTCATGCCCGAGAACCCGACGTTGCTGCATCGGGAGTCGATGCCCTGGTTGCCGACATCCATGACTTTGCAAATTATTACTGTGCAATGGCACTCGGCCATGAAAAGGACAAGGATCTCGGTGCCGCGTTCCACGACCTGCGGGAACTCCGGGTGGATGTTGCCTATCCGTTTCTCCTGGAACTCTATCACGACTATCGGATGGGAATCCTTTCAAAGAATGATTTTATCCAGGCGGTTCGTCTCGTGGAGGCCTATGTCTTCCGCCGTGCGGTGTGCAGCATCCCCACCAACTCACTGAACAAGACCTTTGCCGTCTTTGGTCGTGAGTTGAGAAAGAGCCACTATCTCGAGAGCATTCAGGCTTATCTTCTGAACCTTCCATCATATCGGCGTTTCCCACGCAACGATGAGTTCAGACGGGAGATCGTACAGCGGGACCTTTACAACTTCCGCAGCCGCAGTTACTGGCTGCGCCGCCTGGAAAATTACGATCGCAAGGAACGCGTTCACGTCGATGAATACACGATCGAACATATCCTGCCGCAAAACGAGAATCTCTCGCCACGGTGGCCGGAAGACCTCGGGCCAGAGTGGCAGCGTATCCAGGAGACATATCTCCACACACTCGGCAACCTGACGCTCACTGGCTACAACTCCGAGTACAGCGACCGGCCCTTTGCAGAGAAACGCGACATGGAGGGTGGCTTCAGGCATAGCCCGATTAAGCTCAACACGGGACTGGGGAGCCTTGATGCATGGAATGAAGCGGCAATTCAGGAGCGTGCCAAACGACTTGCCGAACAAGCCACCGAGGTGTGGGCGGCCCCGTCCCTCCCCGCGGATGTGCTCGAGAAATACCAACCAAAGAACAGAAAGACGGGAGTCTACACCATCGAAGACCATCCCAAGCTCGGTCCCGGAGCACCCATGCGCTCTCTCTTCGATGCATTCCGCAGGGAGGTGCTCGCCCTCGACCCATGTATCACCGAGGAGTTCCGCAAGCTCTATGTCGCCTACAAGGCCGAGACAAACTTTGTGGATTTGGTACCCCTGAACAAGGCATTGCGTATCACGCTGAACCTCAGGTTCCACGAACTCGATGACCCGAGGGGGATGGGAAGGGATGTAACGGGCCGTGGACGATGGTGCAATGGCGACATCGAAGTGGATTTCAACACGCACGAGGACCTCCCTTATATCATGGGACTGGTGCGGCAGTCGTTCGAGAAGCAGATGGGGAGTGAGGAGTTGTTGGATGAGATTAATGGAGGTGGGCAGTCATGAAGGATGATGAAAGATCTATTCAGATTCTGAAATGCCACGACGATCATGCACCAGTCTGCTTTAGTATCAATAATGAGGGTACTGAAGGAATTCCATCGTTCAAATTGGAAGAAGGATCCCACTGCCCTTGGGTAAAGAAGGAAGATCAATTTGGTCCGGACAAATTACGGTCTAGGATCGAACCTTGGTTAACCGCTCTCTTTCAATCAGAGCATCTTTCTGTGCTTGTTGGTTCTGGGTTGACACAAGGCCTCCATCAGATGGCTGCTGGTGAGCAATTATCTGGGATGAATGAAGCCACATTTGGGATATTTGACAAGGAAATAAACACCAAAGCAAAGGATTCTGCCATATCTGCGGGAAGAACAAAAATTAATATTGAAGATCAAATTCGTGTTTCAAACGAATTACTTCGCGGACTTGAAGTTCTCGCATCCACAAAATCTACAGATTCTAAAGAGTATGAAGACGTTGCCACGTTGCAGCAAGCATTGACATCCGTTCTTGATGATTTTACCAAGTCAATTCTAAAAGGAGAAAATGGGTTAATATCAGCAGAAATAGAAAAGAGGGAAAAAGCGTTTAATTATCTTGTAAGTTTTCTGATGAGTTTTGCCAGCCGAAGTGGTACTCGTGATCGTCTCCACATATTCACCACTAACTACGATCGTTGTATTGAGGCAGGCGCAGATGTAGCAGGATTACGATTGATTGACCGTTTCGTCGGTACATTAGTTCCAATTTTCCGTTCATCACGTCTTGATGTTGATATGCATTACAATCCTCCGGGCATCAGGGGAGAACCACGATACCTGGAGGGAGTCGCACGATTTACAAAATTGCATGGTTCAGTTGACTGGATAGATTATAATAAAAACATCCAACGGATTGGCCTTCCATTCGGTGCGGAAGAAATTGATCCATACCTGAATGCCCCCGGTTTGAAAGATGCTAATGCACTGCAATTGATGATCTATCCTAATGCATCCAAAGACAGGGAGACAGCATCATATCCATATGTTGAATTATTCCGTGACTTAGCAGCGGCAATATGCCGTCCAAACAGCACGCTCATTTGTTATGGATATAGCTTTGGTGATGAACACATCAATCGCGTAATTGAGGATATGTTGACAATCCCATCAGCACATCTGGTGATAATCTCATATGGCGATCCTCTGGGCCGGATCATGTATACCTATGAAAAATTAGGTAGGCCTGCACAAATAACACTTTTAATCGGAGACCATCTCGGAGACTTCCAGACGCTTGTGGACCATTATCTGCCAAAACCAGCGATTGATCGGACGACCTTCCGGATGGCAGAACTCCTGAAAGCACGATGGGGAACAGTCCAGAATGATGAAGATGCAAAGACTCCAAAGCCGACGCCGGAAGGAGATACTGTGCAATGAGCCGTACTCCCTTCGAGCACACAGGAAGTCTTCAAATAGGGACGGTAGACTTTGTCTCATCCGACGAAGTGAAGGTTGCTCTAGATATCGAAACTCCCGAATCAATGGCATTGAATACGGGAGGACCACGCCCATTTCCCCGTGTCAATAGCTATGTCCTTATACCTGTCGATGATGGATTTCTTGTTGGGCAGATTACTTGGTTGGCAGTCGAACGATCCGCATTTCCGCAGCGTCGGGGGATGAAGGACTTTGGACTTGTTGATCTACCGTACCCACTTCGGAAACTAAGTCTCAATCCTCTTGGCACCTTGCGAAAACATCCCCATGATCCAGATCAATATATCTTTCGTCGTGGGGCTGATGCCTTGCCATCTGTCGGTACAGCAGTAATGCTCCCCACAGAACGCCAGCTTCGCTCAATAGTAGAGTCTGGAGAAAACCGACGTGTTCTGATTGGGACAAGCCCTCTTGCCGGCAATGCTGAGGTACGGGTAGACCCAAACAGGCTTTTTGGCCGTCACCTCGCTGTTCTTGGGAATACAGGAAGTGGAAAATCCTGTTCCATAGCCGGATTGATTCGCTGGAACCTCGAACAGGCAAAGGAAGCGTGCTCAGGGCAACCCAATGCAAGATTCATCATTCTTGATCCTAATGGCGAATACTCACGTGCTTTTAGTGCTAAAAATTCAGAAATTAAGGCACGAATATTTAAAGTTAAACCAGGAGAAAATGAGGACCCGCTGCAGGTTCCATTATGGTTCTGGAATAGTGCAGAATGGGCATCTATTACGCAGGCAAGCGCGAAGACACAGAGACCAACCCTCATTCATGCGTTACGGTTTGTGAGGGAGGGAGACGTAGAACCTGTAGAGGATGCAGGCCATGAAATGCGTCGCTTTCTAAGGACGATCATTTCAACCATACAAATTGAAAAGAATTCAGGGTCACCTTGGGGAAGTTTCCCAAGACCAAAAAATTTCTATGAAAAATTAGAAAAATGGAAAAAAGGTCTTGAACCTAATTTGGATACTTTTCCAGGTGAACCAAACCAGAAATTACACCAGTTAATTGAAATAATTGAAGGACTCTGCGAGCCCCGCCGAGGAAGATATCCTCATTATGATTTTACTCTAATAGAAGTCAACGAATTAATTCAAGTTGCAAGAGATGCACACGTCGCATTTGGAGGCTTGGAATCAGATGTTTTACCCTCCGACGTGGATGCACCATGCCCCTTTGAGGGGGATTCCCTGCTTCGAAGCGTAGAAGCAGTAGCAGAAATGCTCAATGTATCAGAACATGTTGAGACTCTCCTCATCAGAATTCGTACGTTGCTAACCGATACCCGCATGAAGCCAATACTAAGCAGTGCTTCAGACATTACGCTTGAAAAGTGGCTTTCAGACTATATCGGAAAGGATCAGGCGGAAGATGGTTGCGTTTCCGTGATTGATCTATCATTAGTGCCAACCGAAGTTGTTCACATATTAACGGCTGTAATTGCCCGAATGATCTTTGAGGCACTTCAGAGATATATGAAAATCAATAGTGTGGCCCTCCCAACTGTACTTGTGATGGAGGAGGCGCATACCTTCATAAAAAGATATCAACAAGACATAGATGGTCAGGATACGGCTAAAGTCTGCTGTCAGATTTTCGAGCGCATTGCTCGAGAAGGAAGAAAATTCGGATTAGGTCTGGTTCTTTCTTCTCAAAGACCCTCAGAACTCTCCCCAACAGTTTTGTCCCAGTGTAATACTTACCTCTTACACAGGATCACCAATGATCGTGATCAAGAACTTGTCCATAGACTTGTACCCGATAATCTGAAGGGCTTATTGCGAGAACTACCGTTATTGCCCTCGCAAAATGCAATTCTTCTTGGCTGGGCCTCAGAATTACCAGTTCTGGTGAAGATGAACAATCTACCTGAATCCTATCAACCACGTTCGAATGACCCGGATTTCTGGGGATCATGGGTGGGTATGGATGAAGAAGGTCATGAAATCTTATATGAAATCGACTGGTCACTTATTGCAAATGATTGGCAGGGGAAGCAAACAGTTGAGAATGTAGACGAAACCGTTGGTGATGACGCATGACCGCTGGTCTTAGACCTTATTCTTCCTACAAGGATTCCGGTTTTGAATGGCTGGGGGACGTCCCTGAGCATTGGGAAATACGACGCAATAAGCTCTTCATGCGTGAGATAAACGAGCTTTCAGAAGATGGCTCCGAAGAACTTCTAACAGTATCACAGTACACTGGTGTTACAAGAAGACGAGATCGTCAGTCTGATGAGGGGTCTTTGCTCACCAATGCGGCAAGTCTTGTTGGATACAAACGTGTGCACTCGGGTGATCTTGTAATGAATATCATGCTCGCGTGGAACGGTAGTCTCGGTTATTCACCCTTCGAAGGCATCGTCAGTCCGGCATACTGTGTCTTTCGTGCCAAATCAGGCGTATATCCACAATTTCTTCACTATCTTTTCCGCACACCGCTTTTCACGAGCATATTCAAAACCGTTTCAACAGGAGTTGTAGAAAGTCGTCTGCGTCTCTACCCAGAGGTTTTCTTCCGACTTTCATCTTTACTCCCCCCCCTCCCCGAACAAACCGCCATCGTCCGCTTCCTCGACTACGCCGACACCCGCATCCGCCGCTCCATCCACGCCAAACAAAAGCTCATCAAGCTCCTCGAAGAGGAGAAGCAGGCCATCATCCACCAGGCCGTCACCCGCGGCCTCGACCCGGATGTGCCCCTCAAGCCCTCCGGCGTGGAGTGGCTGGGGGATGTGCCGGAGCATTGGGATATAATCGCTTTAAAGCGAGTCCTTCACAAACTAATTGACTGTGAACACAAAACCGCTCCAGAAATTGATAATAGTGATTATCGAGTGGTAAGAACTACAGCGGTGCGTAAAGGGGAACTTCAACTCGCAGGAACATATTGTACGACTGAAAAAGGATTCAAAGAATGGACACGACGAGGTCTACCTGAACCCGGAGATGTGATATTCACCCGTGAAGCTCCTGCTGGAGAGGCATGTATTGTTCCGGAAGGTTATCGGCTTTGTTTAGGTCAAAGAACTGTGTTAATGAAGCTAAATCCGGACAAGTATAACCCCCAGTTCCTAGTCCTCACGATTTATCGAGGCGCCCCAGAACACCATATTAAACTCGCTTCACAAGGATCAACCGTTGGGCATTTTAATGTTGAAGATATTGCAGCACTTACTATCCTTGCACCACCACTCCAAGAACAATTTGCCATTATTGACCACATTGAAAAGAATACTCTACCGGTAGTATACGAAATCCATAAAATTGAAAGCGAAATCACCCTCCTCCGCGAATACCGCACCCGCCTTATCTCGGATGTCGTCACCGGCAAGCTCGATGTGCGGGAGGCGGCGGCACGCCTGCCGGTGGAAGCAGACGAAGTAGATGAACAGGAAGACGGGGAAGACAACGATTGGACTGAAGAAGAAGGAGAAGTAGGAGAAGATTATCCCGACGGCATGGCGATGGAGACCGACGAGAATGCCGGGGAGGAGGTTGAGGTATGAGCGGCACACATGAGGAGGAATATCTCGTCGGTCTGGTGCAGGAGCTGCGTAAACTGCCGAAGGAGACGGAATGGGCGGAGTTTAAGGTCAACAATACCGACCCGGAAGAGATAGGCGAATATATCTCGGCTCTTGCAAATTCCGCCGCGTTGTCCGGGAAGTCCCATGCGTATCTTGTCTGGGGAATCGAAGACGGGACGCATGCAATTGTCGGTACTCATTTCTCACCACATACGGCCAAGGTCCATGGTGAAGAACTGGAAAATTACCTGCTCCGGTCATTATCTCCAAAGATCAATTTCCACTTTTTCGAGGTGACCGTCGAAGGACACCCGGTGGTCCTGTTGGAAATCGAGCGGGCCTCCCGCCATCCGGTCCGATACAAGATTCATGAGTTCATCAGGGTCGGCTCCTACAAAAAGAAACTGAAGGATTTTCCGGAGAAGGAGCGGGAACTGTGGCGCATTTTCGACCAGACACCGTTTGAGGAGATGATCGCAAAAGAGCGGGTTTCGGACGACGAGGTCCTGAAGCTCCTTGATTACCCGGCATACTTCGACCTGATGAAGCTCCCGCTGCCGGAAAGCCGCAAGGGAATTATCGAGGCACTTGCCGATGACGAACTAATTCAACCCGCCGAAGCAGGCGGCTGGGACATCACGAACCTTGGTGCCATCCTCTTTGCCAGACGACTGGGCGCATTTCGGACGCTCCGCCGAAAGGCGATACGAATCATCATATATCGTGGAAACAGTCGTTTTGAAACAATCAAAGAGCAGGTGATCGACAAGGGATATGCAAGCGGTTTTGGGGATCTGATAGTCTCAATCAACAGTTTTCTTCCGTCCAACGAGGAGATAAAAAACGCACTGAGAAAGACAGTTCCCAGGTATCCCGAGCTTGCGGTGCGCGAGCTGGTGGTAAACGCTTTGATTCATCAGGACTTCTTCCTCACAGGCACCGGCCCAATGGTCGAAATATTCGACGATCGTATGGAAATAAGCAATCCCGGAATTCCCCTTGTGGCAACCGAGCGATTTCTGGATACTTCTCCAAAATCAAGAAACGAAACTCTGGCCTCCCTCATGCGGCGAATGGGTATCTGCGAAGAGCGCGGGAGTGGTATCGACAAAGTCGTATTGGAGACGGAATTCTATCAGCTTCCTGCTCCTATCTTTGAGGTTACCGGTGAAACAACGCGAACAGTACTCTTTTCTCCCCGACCGCTCACCAGAATGGACAAGGCCGACAGAGTGCGGGCCTGTTACCTTCACGCCTGCCTGAAATATGTGAATCGGGAATATCTGACGAACAGATCCCTTCGAAAGAGATTTGGGATTGCACCGAAGAATAGCGCAATAGTTTCCCGATACATCAAAGAGGCAATAGACATGGGAGAGATTCTCCCCTACGACCCGACCGCAGGTTCAAAAATCATGAAATATGTTCCCTGGTGGGCAGCACCAGACACAGAAGATGCTTGATCGTGATCCTCTCAATGTTTCAATACGTTTAGGAAATACCTCAATTCTCACGTTTTTTCAAGACATGCACGAAAATTGGCTCCCTAAATTTGCTTGATGGATGCTTGATAGATGCTTGACGGATGTCCAATGGATGCTTGACAGTTGCCGCCATTTAGCGCCGGTATCGTGGAGAATTGCTCCATCTCCAGGAGATATTGAACATATTATCTGCTATAACCTCGCCAAATTTGCTTGACGGGTACTTGATACCTCCCTTTTCGCCGTCCCATCCAAGTCTTCGAATTATAACAATTCTTGCGTTTTTCTGAAAACAGACAGATATGTGAACGTTCCATTTTACTTGATGGGTACTTGATGATTCTCTGATACTCACGTCACATGGAATGAACCGGTATCTTCACTATTCCAGAAAGATCAGACGGCATTTCATTGAGTATAATTTTAATTATCCCTTCATTCAGGCAAAGAACAGAATATACCTCCCAATCGTCTGATTATGATTATTTTTCAGGAGAAGAGAGTAAATCAAGGCAGAATACTTAATTTCCCGTAGGTCAAGGATAAAAACAATGGATGTAGGCGAGGAATTGCAGCTACGGAGGGTACGATGACCACCGACACCACCGAACGCGGTCTCGAACGGCTGATCTGTGCGGCCCTGACCGGCGCCCCGTGCGATCCGGGAGCGGGGGGGCCGGACCGGGTCACCGAGCGGCCCGGCGACTATGCGGCAGGCTGGATCTGCGGGAGCCCTGCCGATTACGACCGCGAGTACTGCGTCGACCTCGTCCAGCTCAGTACGTTTCTTACGGCGACCCAGCCGAAGGCGGCAGAGGCCCTCGCCTTGGGTGAGGACGGGCCGACCAGGCGTAAGTTCCTCGCACGACTGCAGGGCGAGATCACCAAGCGGGGAACCATCGATGTCCTGCGAAAGGGCATCGAGCACCATGCCCATCATATCGACCTCTTCTACGCGACGCCGTCGCCGGGGAACACCGCCGCCAAAGAAAAATTCGGGAAGAACCGGTTCAGCGTCACCCGCCAGCTCCGGTACAGCCGCGACGTGACACAGCTCGCCCTCGACCTCGCACTCTTCATCAACGGCCTTCCCGTCGCCACCTTCGAACTGAAGAACAGCCTCACCAAACAGACCGCCGACGACGCCATCCAGCAGTACCGGCGCGACCGCGACCCGCGGGAGAAGCTCTTCGAGTTCGGCCGGTGTGCGGTCCATTTCGCCCTCGACGAGCATGAGGTCTGGTTCTGCACCCACCTGAAAGGCAAGGAGTCGTGGTTTTTGCCCTTCAACCGGGGCTGGAACGACGGGGCAGGCAATCCTCCCAACCCGAACGGGCTCAAGACCGACTACCTCTGGAAACAGGTCCTCACCCGGCGGAGCCTGACCAACATCCTCGAAAACTATGCCCAGATCATCGAGACAAAGGACGAGAAGACCGGCAAAAAGAAGAAATCGCAGATCTGGCCCCGATATCATCAGCTCGACGTCGTCAGGCAGCTCCTTGCAGATGCACAGGAGAAGGGTGCCGGGAACCGCTATCTCATCCAGCACTCGGCGGGCAGCGGCAAATCGAACTCCATCGCATGGCTCGCCCACCAGCTCGTTCCGCTCGAAAAAGACGGGAAGAAGGTCTTCGATTCGATCATCGTCGTCACCGACCGGCGTATCCTCGACAGCCAGATCCGCGACACCATAAAGCAGTTTACACAGGTTGGCGCAATGATAGGCCACGCGAACCAGTCAGGCGACCTTCGCCGGTTCATCGCGGAGAACAAGAAGATCATCATCACCACCGTGCAGAAGTTCCCCTACATCGTGGATAACATGGGCAAGGATCACCGGGACCGGACCTTTGCCATCATCATCGACGAGGCCCACTCCAGCCAGGGCGGGAAGTCCTCAGCCGCTCTTGCGATGACCCTCTCCGAGGCAGGGGCCGAAGAGGACGACGAGACAATCGAGGATACCATCAACCGCCTCATCGAGTCCAAGAAACTCCTCCCCAACGCGAGCTACTTCGCCTTCACCGCGACCCCAAAGAACAAGACGCTCGAGATCTTCGGCGCCCCTGTGCCCCAGCCGGACGGGAAGGTCCAGCACGTCCCGTTCCACCACTATACGATGAAACAGGCGATACAGGAAGGATTCATCCTCGACGTTCTCGCCCACTACACCCCCGTCCAGAGCTACTACAAACTGATCAAGACCGTGCCAGGCGATCCCGAATTCGACACGAAGCGGGCGCAGAAGAAACTGCGCCGCTATGTCGAGAGCCACGACCACGCCATCCGCCTCAAGTCCGAGATCATAGTGGACCACTTCCACGAGCAGGTGATCGCCCAGAACAAGATCGGCGGCCAGGCACGGGCGATGGTCGTAACAAACGGCATCGAGCGGGCCGTCCAGTACTTCCACGCCGTCCGCGACTACCTCGCCGAACGAAAGAGCCCCTACAAGGCCATCGTCGCATTCTCCGGCGAACATGAATACGGCGGAGGAAAGGTCACGGAGGCGTCCCTCAACGGATTCCCGTCAGGGGACATCGCCGACAAAATCCAGAACGACCCGTACCGGTTCCTGATCTGTGCCGACAAGTTCCAGACCGGCTACGACGAACCGCTCCTCCACACGATGTACGTGGACAAGACGCTCGCCGGCATCAAGGCGGTCCAGACCCTCTCCCGCCTCAACCGTGCTCACCCGCAGAAGCACGACGTCTTCGTCCTCGACTTCATGAACGACGCCGACATGATCCAGACGGCCTTCGCCAACTACTACCGCACGACCATCCTCAGCGACGAGACCGACCCCAACAAACTCCACGACCTGAAAGCAGACCTCGACAGCTACCAGATCTATGCGGATGCCGCGATCGAAGATCTCGTGGCCCTCTACCTCGGCGGTGCCGAACGCGACCGGCTCGACCCGATTCTCGATGCCTGCGTCGCCATCTACAGGGAAGAGCTCGATGAAGACGGCCAGGTGGACTTCAAGAGCAAGGCGAAGGCATTCCTCCGCACCTACGGGTTCCTCTCGGCGGTGCTGTCGTATCCCAACCCGGCATGGGAGAAGCTCTCGATATTCCTCAACTTCCTCGTCCCCAAACTTCCCGCGCCTCAGTCCGACGACCTCTCGAGAGGCATTCTCGAGGCAATCGACATGGATAGCTACCGGGCCGAGAAGCAGGCGATGATGATGATCCAGCTCCCCGACGAGGATGCAGAGATCAACCCGGCCCCGGCGAGCGGCGGAGGGCACAGACCGGAACCGGAGATGGACCGGCTCTCGAATATCATCCGGGCGTTCAACGACCAGTTCGGCAATATCCCCTGGACGAATGCCGACCACGTCCACAAGCTGATCACGGAAGATATCCCGGCACGCGTTGCAGCGGACACAGCCTACCAGAACGCGAAGAAGAACTCCGACAAACAGAACGCCCGCATCGAACACGACAAGGCGCTCGGCAGGGTGATGAACGCCATCCTGAAGGATGACACGGAGCTCTTCAAACAGTTCATGGACAACGAATCATTCCAGCGGTGGTTGAAGGACACCGTCTTCGGGCTTACGTATGAGGACCCGGCGACCGGGTGAACCTTACCATCATCCTCTTCGATTCGGTCGCAGAAGGGCGGGCGATGTTAACCGACCGCCGCAATGCCCCGGAAGAATACATTTCAATAATCAAAAAGTGTTGGATTCTTTACTTTCTCCTTTTTCTCCTCATGGGGCGGATAGATCTCTACCTTTAGGTCCTCAAGACCACCCAGTTTTTCAATGATGATCGTCTCCACCTCATCCCACCTGAGGCCCCCGTTGGTGCATCCCAGCGCCGGGATTGCAATCGATTCAATTCCCCATTCCTTGTAGTGGTCGCGGAGATAGTCGAGACCGTCCTCAATCCAGGTTATCTTTGAAGGGTTCTGGTAACGGTTTTTTGTCGGAAAGAGGAGGACAGACTTCTTCTTTTTGGTAGTGCTGGGCCAGAGGATCGGTTCACCGACCCTGAGTTCACTATTTAGGCACTTTTCCTTATAGAAATCAAACATATCCGTCGATCCATATTTGGATTTGAAGAGTTTTGCAAGCCCTTTGCCCATATATCCGGCGCAGTTTACGGTATTTGTCAGGACCTGCACACTGCTTTTGAAGATATCGTCTCCGGCGTCCATCAAGGTAATATTCGGTTCGATTTTTCGCATTTGAATTATTCCTTGTCAAAGAGGTCGTGAGTATTCACCCCTCCTTTCTCCAAACTTTTTTTCACTCGAATTGATTTATCTGGATCTACCATCTCTCGTACTCTTGTTTTTACTGAATCATAGTGAACATGAATTCCCTTAATAAACGAAGGAGGAATGATGTATTTAATTAAACCCTCTGCACCACGGAAGTGGTTCAATTCTTTTTCACAGTTCCAGGCCACATTCGGTTCCAAATGAATAAGATCCCACTGGAATGATGACAATGAATTCAAATCCGAAGAAAAATCCAGATTATCCTTGCAACCTGCATTCATCCTTGTAATCTTTTTGTGGTTGACGAAGAGAATTTCGGGGTCAATTTCAAGGGCAACGATATCCTGTAATCCCTTTTCATTATCTGCTTTCTGAATCCGATAAACCATGGGTGCAGCATTGGCGAAATACAATGGCACATATCTATGGCATCCTTTTTCCTTTCGGGTTTTCTGAATGGTTGGATCTGAAATCTCTTCAAAGGACAGGGGTTGAGGCCCGATTTTACAATATTTTTGGTAATCACGAGCAATTATCCCATATTTCAAAATTGTTGGTATGTTATCGATATGGCAAAAATGCCATAGCGCCCTAACATCATGTTTTTTCAAAATGTCTGGATTGCCTTTTTCTTTATTGGCTTGTATTTCCCCTTCATAACGCTTCTGAATCGCCAAGCCAGCGGAGGCAATCTGATTTTGTTCCAAATACCCTAAGTCTTCCTGGAATAGCAATTGAAAAAACAGATTATTTGGGATAGCAGAAATCACGTCACCAGTGGATTGCGATATCTCCTTTCCATTGAAAACGGTTTCATAGCAATCCGAATCAGTATTAATCGATATGTGACCAATAGGTCCGATTTTAGTATCATGAACATATGCATCCTTCTCCAATCCAAGATAGAGCGAAATTAAATCCTTTATGGACACCTGGAATGCAATTGTTGGATTATCATCGTCCGAAAACCTCATTCTCCAGCCAAGTCCAGTTGGTTCAGCTTTTAGTTTCAAAATATTCGTCTCCTGCAGATTATCTCCTTGATTTAAAAACAATAAATTGTAATATAGAATTATAATAAATAAATATATTGAAACTCTTTCCATTGGTTTCTAAAAGAGAATTGGCTCATCCCGCCCTCACCACCTCACAAATTATCCGCACACGAGACCCATCTCCACCCCACACCCAAGTCCCCACCAACCTTTATCCCCCCACTCCCCGATTACCCATGAGAACACTCCCATGACTCTCTCAGAATCACACCATGCCACCATCAACAGATTCCTGCAGGACCATGATCTCCCCGACCTCTACCGGTCATATACCTGGAAGGGGGATACCTGGGAGAAGGGATTTCCGGATCTCTTCCGCCTGGAAGAGATGATCTCGCAGGCGGCGATGGACAATGCTCTCGACCGGACGCACCTGATCGAGATTGCCACATGGGGCAGTCTTCCCAATCCGAAAAACGTCTCCTGCCAGGACCCGATCCGGATATCCCTCTATCATGACGGCGCCCCTGCCTTCTGGCTTGAGAACGAACCGGAGAACGCCGTCTGTATCCTTGGATGCAGGATCAGGGGATTCGGGCCGACCTATTGCAGCAAGGTGCTCCACTTTGCCGTACCACAAATATTCGGGGCCATCGATACCCGCCTCGTCCGGGTCTTTGGCAAGGGGGATCCCCTGTCCGGGGGGAAATATCAGCTCCTTGATCTCAACGTTTCATATTCGAATAACCTATGGCAGATTCCCCGGGATCAGGAGGGCTGGCCACGGGAATATGGCACATGGGTCCGGGTCCTCAACCATATCGCCGGAGCCCTGAACACCGAGGGAATAGCTTGCCCCCACCCGGAGCAGTATCTCCAATCCGGCCGCCGGGAAGAGGGCAAATGGCTCCCGGCCGATGTGGAGACGGCTCTTTTCAGCTATGCGTCGCAGGTGGTGAAGGGAGACCACGACATCCAGATTGTCCCTATTGATGGATCCTAAGATTTTTTTATTTCTACACTTCCGCCCCCCACATCGCAAACCCCTATGCATCCCCACCCCAACCCATCATTCATGCGACCCGGCAGGGCCGGGGCATAATCAGCAGGTCCCGTACACGAGATTCAGTTACAGCCAGACACCATCCTGAACGAGAAAAAAGCGATCAGGAATTCTTTTCGAGAGACGTCGTCGGGCGGGGCCTGCCAAACGACAGCGGACAAATCAGCCAAGGGGCCGGAGATGAGAGGCCGGTGCCCTCCGATGTCCGCACCCGTGCCCCGCACTTCAGGCCCGCCGCGATCGCGTACCACAACGGGAACGACCGACACACACCGATTGCACCAGCGAACGAACCGCAATCACATCCACAAAACAATCGCAGGCGTAAGCGAAGCGTCTGGAAAACCACCACCATCCAGAGGAATACCCATGAATCAAAGAGAATCAGTTTCATCACCTCGATTTGTCAGAGAAACAGCAATTGTCTACCATCACGAGGATGCGGGGCCGGTGCCATCCGCACCACCGGCCTCCCTCTTTCCTCGATTCCCCGGCACATCGCCGGGACCGTCCGGTGAAGCGGCACCGCCGCCGGCACCCTCCTTCGATCATCCTTCGGATGCCACCGCCACCGCACCGGGTCAGGCTCCCACTCCCGCCCCCGGCCGTGTCTGGTGGTACGTCCTCTACGAGGAGCTCGCCCGCCGGGACGCCGTCATCAACGCCCTTGCAGAAAGGGTCGAATCCCTCGAACGGGAGAGCTGCCGCCGGCAGGTGCCGACCTTCGAGAGGAGGAAGTACTATGAGTGAACAGGCACCCGCGGCACCGGCGGGCGAGGACGCCGGGGCCTACCCGCTCTACCTCATCCCGCAGGCCCTCTCCCGCGAGATCCACGCCCGCGGCGGGACCATCACCGCGATTACCATACGACGGGCCGGGCGGCACAACTACCGGATCACGATCGCGGAGGCCGTCGCCGCCGGAGAGGGCGGCGTCCCTGGGATAACCACGGGAGGGTCCGCATGACCCGGACCCACGGCGACCCCGTCGGCCGGATCACCAGTACCCCGGAGGGGGAGCTTGCGATGGTCATCGACGGACGGGAGTACGTGATGACCGCGGGCGAGGTCGACCGCCTCATGGAGGGCGAGGGGCTCGGCACGTTCCTTGCGGTCGTCCCCGCCGGCCGGCAGGGCTGGGCCACCCGGTGCATTCCCGGCGGCCACGCGAAGCAGAACCTCTTCGGGGGCGGCGTGACCTTCTACACCCACACGTGCATCTGCAACCTCCCAAGGGAGCGGCTTGCGGATGTGATCGCGGGCGAACGCCCCGCCGCCACCCTTCACCTGATCATCGGCGGGAGGCATGTCCGGTGACGGCTCCCGTCGACCGGGAGGAGATCGCCCGTGCCGCCCGCCTCCTCTTCCCCGCAGGAGCGGTGGTCGAGCTGCGGGCGCTCGGGCCGGGCGGGGTACATTCCGGGTACTTCGATGATCCCGCCGTCCTCACCGATAGGGCCGCGGCGATTGCGACCCTGAACGACGTCTCGGGCGTCTACTGCACCCTCAATGAGGTGAACCCGGCCCTCCTCTCCCGGCGGGCAAACCGGGTGGTGATGCGGGTCGGCCGGTCCGATCCCACGACCGCGGACGCCGACATTGTCCGGCGGCGATGGCTCCCCGTCGACCTCGACCCGGTCCGCCCGGCAGGCGTCTCCTCCTCGGAGGCCGAGCACGAGGCCGCCCTCGCACGGGCGGAGGAGATCGGGACATGGCTTTCTGGCAAAGGCTTTCCCGCCCCCCTCATCGCGGACTCGGGGAACGGCGCCCACCTCCTCTACCGCATCGACCTCGGAAACGACGCCGATGCCGCGGAGCTCGTGAAGGGCGTCCTTGCCACCCTCGACGCCCTCTTCTCGGACGAGGCGGTGACCGTCGACACGGCGAATTTCAACGCCGCCCGCATCTGGAAGTGCTACGGCACCCCGGCGAAAAAGGGCGACGACACGACGGATCGGCCCCACCGGACCGCCCGGCTCCTGTCCGTCCCGGACGAGTGCGAGGTGATCGACACCGCAACCCTCCGGCGGGTCGCAGGCCTCCTCCCGCGGGAGGCGCCGACGGCACCCGCGAAGAGTGGAAAGAACGGGAGGAAGCAGACACCAGCGATCGACCTCGGGGACTGGCTCCGGGAGCACGGCATCGCCGTCAGATCCGCAAAGCCCTGGCAGGGCGGGACGCTCTTCGTCCTTGCCGAGTGCCCCTTCTCCGCGGCCCACGCCGACGGGGCCTTTGCCGTCCAGTTCGGAAACGGCGCCATCTTCGCCGGGTGCCACCATGCCTCCTGTGGCGGCGGGGTGCAGCGGTGGGGGGAACTGCGGGAGCGGTTTGAGGGGAAGAAGACGAGGAAGAGCACGGGCCGGACCACAGTCGTCACCGGTCCCGCTGAGACGAAACCCGCGGAAGAAGCAGATCCCCCGCCCGCATCCGCCACATGCACCCCGGCGCAGGAGCACCGGAAGCGTGCCTGCGAGGTACTCGAGTCAGGCGACCCGCTCGGGTTTTTCATGGACTGCTTCCACCGCGACCACGTCGGTGATGCGACCGTCGCCGAGTGCCTCATCATGTCGGTCGCCTCGCAGTCGGTTGCAAACACCCGCGGGCTGCACGTCGCGATCTCCGGCAACTCCGGCAAGGGCAAGACCCACGCCTGCAACGCGATGCTCCGCCTCCTCCCGGAAGCCTACCGGCTCAAGGGCACCGTCTCCAACAAGGCCCTCTTCTATTATGACGACTTTCGGCCGGGAACCGTCCTCCTCTTCGACGACATCACCCTCTCGGACGACCTGCAGGAACTCCTCAAGTCGGCGACCGCGAACTTCCAGGAACCGATCGAGCATAGGACCCTCACCCGCGACCGCCAGCTGAAGGTCTGCACCATCCCCGAACGCTGCGTCTGGTGGCTCGCGAAGGTGGAAGCGGTCGGCGACGACCAGGTGATGAACCGGATGCTCACCGTCTGGATCGACGACTCGACCGCCCAGGATCAACGGGTCCTCGCCCACCTGAAGCGGGTCGAGGCGGGCGCAGTCTCCCCGGCGGCAGCCGACCCCGACGTCCTCGTCTGCCGGTCGATGTGGGAGATGCTCAAGGGCGCCGTCCGCACCGTCCGCATCCCCTATGCCCGAAGGATCAACTTCTCCGCGGCCCACAACCGCCGCAACCCCGCGATGCTCTTCGACCTCATCAAGTGCCACGCGGTGCTCCACTTCCTCCAGCGAAAGGTGGGCGAGGACGGGGCGATCGTCGCGACGATGGAGGACTTCACCTACGCGAGGAAACTCTTTCTCGCCCTCAACGGCGACGTCGGCGGGCAGGAGACGAAGCTGACGAGAAACGAGTCGGCGGCGCTGACCACGATGTCGCGCCTGGGCCTGCGGGTCTTTACCATCCGGCAGCTCCAGGACAGCCTCGGGCTGTCGTACCACCAGACCTACCGGCTGCTCCACGGCTACTCGAACAGCCATGCCTCCTACCTCGGCATCCTCGACAAGTGCCCCGCGATCAGCCTCATCGATGCGACGGTCGTCGAGGACATCGAAGGGACGGAGGCGAAGCGGCGGCAGCACTACTTCTCCTTCGACCTCGTCCAGTACCTCGAATGGGCCGCCCGGACGGACGTCTGGCTGGATGGGGGAGAGGACGGAGAGGAGGAGAGCGACAGTGATGACGGAAACGACCCCGGTCCCGGCGGGAAGGATTGCACCGTTGCACCAGATTTGCACCAAAAAACCGGCGATTGTGCAAACGTGGCAGACGGCCGGAATTCCCGTTGTTTTGGTAGAGAAGAGGAGAGAGAAGAGAGGCGTACAGAGAGTAGGGGAAGGTTGCACTACTTCCCGGAAACACTCGGCACCCCCACTGGCCCTGCTCCTGTGTGTGGCTCTGTCTGTGATCCCGGTGCGAGTGCAACGTTACCGGAGTTACGAGCAGAACAGACTCCGTTCTACAATTCAAAACCACAGGCAAGAGATTCATGGTGCAAAACTCGGTGCAAAGACAATGAACCTGGTGCAACGGTGCAACAATCCACGGCGAAACAGGCGTCTCCCGGCACCACCCTCCCCCTCCCCGGCGTCCTGGATCACCGGCATTTCCGGCGGAAGAAAGTCTCACTCGGGAGATGTGACTGTTGCGGCGAGGGGACGGCGGTGTATTATTCGGGGGAGTATGTGATGAACATCTGCGAGGGGTGTTATGCGAGGCTGGTCCGGGAGTGGAATCGGGGGGAGGGAGTGGTGTGAGAAGAGAAGGAACATTTAGGAGAGGAGGCGGTTCTCTTTCGCGATGCAGCCGCAACGGTTATGGGAGGTCCCTCCCTTCTTTGTCATGAGTGAGTAAGTCCTTCCTGAAACGGATGATGCTGCCTTGAGGTGGATGGGACAAAGTACGGAAGGGATCACTCTTTTATCCTCTTTTCAATCGGGCTCAGACAGGAGTTTTCCAACCCAGAAAACAGACAGCGGCAATCGCGGTCTTTTCCACTATCTTCTGCCGGTGTGCCACTATATGCCCCAAATCCCCCGTCCAGAGAATGAGGCCAGCAATCGCTTGTGCAACGTCGTGGGCATCGAGAATGACCTCGATATCATCGGGATCGTTGATGTACTCTTCAAGACAGCGATAGAGATCGTTGTAGGGCGTATTCCGGGTATGTACACTGAGCACGTCCGGGTTTTCCAGCCGCATGAGTCGCCCGGCACATTCCTGTTGGTATCTCTCATGCACGTCCCTGAGGATTGTGATGAGACGGCGAGGGTCATGTTGAACGCCGCTTGCGGCGGTACGCACAATGGAGCAGATTCTCCAGTCCTGCACCATGGTCAGCAGGGTCTCGATCGATTCCTCTCTTGTGAGTGCTGCAATGACCCGGCGAAATTCCCTTCTGATGGCAGACTGGATAGTCGTGCATCTCCCGCCCGATTCCAGACCGAAACACTCTGCCCAGACAAAGGTGCTGGTATGGTTCGGTTCGGGATCTTCAAAAACAGTCGTCGCCTCCTGCCCCCATGTGTCGGCAACCTGAAAATAATACCCGATGATCACATTGCTGTCATGGAAATAGGGCACATTATCTCCTCGCGATCGTGGAGGGATGCTGTGCCATGGACCGGGAGAGCCTCATCGTATCATCCAGCAGAGAGGAAATCATTTCTTCAGGTGGTTCCCGAACCGGAAGGCCACGATAGATGTCCTCGCCGATGCTGTTGAACCTCTCCTCGACCTTCTCGCAGTAGGACGTAATATCAGCAGTGCGGCCCGGTTTTGCAGCGAGAGCATACGAGACGTAACATATGGCATCACAACAATCTTCAGTGAGAGAGAGCGTGCTTACGGGGTTGTAGATGAGTGCGGTGCGGAAGGTGTCGTCCCAGGCGAGATATGCGTCATGGAAGATATCCATCGACGGGTGCGGGTAGTCACGCAGGAGGTCATCCAGGAAGTTTTCGACCATGGTGATCCTCTCCTCATTCAGGGGGGAGACCGCGTCATGGATCCCCCGTGACAAGTCGAGCATCGAACGGCAGAACCTGCGCTGGAACCCATCGATATGAAAGCCGTATTGTTCCAGAAGGCGAATCTCCTCCTCGCTCAGCTCGAGACTGTCGGTCGGGATCTCGTCCCCGTCGGTGAACTCCTTCCAGAGGCGAAGCTGATGGGTCAGGCTGCTGATAGTGGTCGCCGTCCTCCCTTTCAGGGCTTGCAGGACCATCACCAGAAGCATGCGCTCATAAACGGTGAAGAGGGAGAGATCCGGTTCCATCTTCAGGTCGAAATGATACTGCTCGTAGGTCTGGTTTCCTGCTCCGGAGCGTGGATAGGAGACATCGAAGAAGCGATTCGATTCACTCGCAAGGGAGAGGGCTCCCCCGTCGACCGGTCCGTTCGGCATCCGGATATACGAACTCTCGAAGAGTTTCACCCCTCGCTGGTTGAAATGGATGAGGTCGATAAAAAAGATATATTTCATGAGTTTGGTCTTGCCGATACCAGGATCCCTCTCGATTGCAAAGAGCATTGCATGGATCTTTTTGATTTTATTCATCATGGTCTCCCGGCACATTGGTTCCAGAGCATCCGCTCGGATGGCATCAGGTTCTGTAGGTATGCGTATTATTGAGTGTTAAATATAACCTTTCCGGTTGATTGTGATGTTTAATTTCCGTATTCCTAAGGGATTGCCAGACGGGTGCCGTGAAACTGTCTATAGATCGAGTTCAACCCTTTACCAGTATCCCTGAATACTCCTTCGCCTTGGGGAAGAGCACCCTCTTTCCGATACGAATGCCATTCACCCCACCCCCAACCACTGCACCACCCAGGCCGCAACGGCTCCCACAACCCCGCTCACCCCCGCGACGATCCCGTTCGTCCGCTTCTCGGCTCTGGCCTGCTGCTCCTTCCAACCTTCAAGCGATATCTCAGGCGGATCTCGAAGTCCCGCCCCGGGGAACTGCGATGTACTATTCAGACGAGTACGTGATGAGCATCTGCGAGGGGTGTTATGCGAGGCTGGTCCGGGAGTGGAACCGGGCCGAGGGGGTGGTGTGAGGGGGAAAGGAATGTCATGACGGAGACGAGACGGCGATGAGATAGCCGCCGTCGGCGGTCCCCGTGCCCCGGACCGACATGGGGTTGGCCCGTACATCGTAGTGGTTTGTCCAGAGCACCCCGCCGGCATCATAGCAGGTGGCAGAAAGCGCGGTCTCCCCGACATCCACCTGGAGATACCCTCCGCCGGGAGACGGGATCACCGCTCCGCCGGTATCCGGCACCTCCCGCAGCCCGGTTTCGGTGCCGTTCTCATCCAGGCCGAGGAGGTGTCCGGTGTACGCCGGGACGACCCTGCCGCCGGAGCCGGTAGGATATGTGGTCGTCCGGTACAGAATGGCATGCCCCGACCCGTTCTGCCAGGTGCCGAGGAGGGTGTCTGCGCCTCCGCTCCCGAACCTCTTCTCCCACAGGACCGTGCCGTCTGCACCGAGGCGGACCGCGACCGGATGCACCGCATACCCCTCGCCTGCCTGTATCTGCCGCCCCTCCGTGCAGAGGAGGACGCCGCCGTCCCCCGCGGGGGAAAGAAGAACGCGGGACGGTCCGCTCCCCAGGCTCGCGGGCGTAACGTCCCAGAGGACGCTTCCGTCGTCCGTCATGCAGGCGACCCGGTTTGCCCAGGCGACGACGACGGTCCCGTCATCCCGTGCCAACAACGAGACGGGGGCCATGCCCGGACTCTCGGTCGTGAGGGAGGTTGTCCGGACGGTCACTCCCGTGCTGTTGATGCGGATAATTTCCGATGCCCCTGTTGCAATGAGGAACCCGCCGTCCGGTGCGGCGATGAAGGCCGATACGAGGGGAAATTCGGCGGTGATCGCATTCTGCCTCAAGACGGTTCCCTCCCGGTCGATCAGGACCGGATGCACGGTGGTGTGGTTCTGCCCGTACTCCGTTGTCGTGAGTGCGTAGCCGCCGGCGTATTCGGTGAGCACGTCCGCCCCGTCATAGGTGCCGATGTCCACCGTTCTCTCCCATGCAGGATCGCCCTCGGGGGAGAGTTTCAGCACCCGGAGATCGGTCGGTGCCGTGGGCCCGTAGGCGACCACCGAGAAGCCCCCGGTATCGGCGGAGGGGGGAATGATGCCGGTGGATACCACGGCGTCCCCGAGGAGGGGCGGAAGGATGATGGCCGCGATGACGACCACAGCCACCGGGAGAAGGGGTGCAACCCCCTGTGCCCCGTCTCTCCGGATGAACGAGGCAAAGAGCCCCCCGGCGGCGGACGCCAGCAGGCCGGTGCCAAGGATGATGGCCAGCTGTGGCCAGGTCGCAAGAAAGGAGGAGAGGGAGGAGGGAGGATTCCCATATGGCGGCAGGAAGCGGACCACGGCCGCGGCGATGAGACCCGCGAGGGCGGCATGCAAAAGGATCGCCTTACGTTTTCCGGCAGGAAGCACGAAGGGGGTGCAGCACCCGGCGAAGAATAACACCAGCAGAGAGGATCCGTACAGGTGCAGGATGCGCATCTTCCAGAGCCCGTCGTTGTAGGACGTCGGGCCCATCCATCCTACCGAGACGAGGTACATGAGCCCGACGATGACGCCTCCGGCACCAAGGCCGATGAGGGCACTCCGGAGAAGCGGGTGGGTGCCGGTCATGGTTCATCATCGCCAATTCGTGTCATGAGTGAGAATACGCCGAATTCCACCCTAAAGGTTCCCCTGTCGTGGAACCGTGTCCTGGCGTGAGGAGAAGCGGGAAGGGCCGGGCAGATCTCCTCCTCTCACCCCATCCCCAACCACTGCACCACCCACGCCGCAACGGCTCCGACAACCCCGCTCACTCCCGCGACCATCCCGCTCGTCCGCCTCTCGGCCCCGGCCCGTTCCGCACGCCACCGCTCCAGTGTGCGCAGTCTCGTCTCAAAGTCCTCATCCCGTGCGTCCATCTCCTTCAGGGTTTTGCAGATCCACTTCACATCGCGGTGCGTCTCGATGATTGTTTCCGTCAAATTGGTCCTTTCATAATTTCGTATTTCCTCTCCCATTTCCCTCTGATTCTCCTCAATTTCGTTTGAATTCCCTGCTCAACTATCCGCGGTTAAGGCAGATTAATATTACTTATAGTCATATTTAGTATTGTCAGTCATACAACCCCGGGGCCATGGCTGGCAGGAGAATGCTATCAACAATGGCAGACTTTGTTCAGACCACCTACACCAAGAGTGCCGTCCGGGAGCTTTCTGCTCCCATCGCTGACATCGGCACCTTCGACGGCATCGTTTCCGCCGTCATCGCAGAGAACCCCTTCGGGTGTACCGCGTACACCTACCAGGGTGCAACCGTCGACGGCGTCACCCGCTCGCAGGAGCGCTACGACGCCAAGATCGTCTACGAAGACACCGAGCTCGAGCAGGTCGGCGACATCTCCGCCCAGGTGGAGACAGTCGCCGCCTTCAGCGCCGCTGCAACCGAACTCATGGGCAACGCGGCCCTTGCCGCCATCATCGGCGGCACCGCCGTCCGCGACACCGCAAAGGACACCTTCTACTGCAAGCTGAAGTGCCACGACCCCTCAGGCGAGGTCTACTACGTGACCTTCAGCCGCGACAAGGTGCGGGTCTCCTCGTACGAGAGCGACGCGATCGTCGGGGCCGTCGAGACCTGGGCCGACACCGTCCCTGAGCTTGCGTGAGCGGGTTTTGAGGGTTGGAAGTGCCATATACCCGGCCTTGACCTCCAGTGGAGGGGGGGATTTTCCCCCTTTTTCGGGGGGATTGGGGGGTGATTTGGGGTTGTTTTTGTTGTTTTTTTGGGGTTTTGAGAAGGAGCTATTTTCACGGTTTTTTTGGAGAATTGAGGGATTTTTGGGGTTTATAGTGGGCTTTTACGGAGGTGTGGTTTTTGAAGATGCTGTGGGTTGGGAGAGGGGGAGATCGGCCGTTATTTGGCTTCTGTGTTGATGGTTGATTTGGGGTTTTTTGGGAGAATGTGGGGTTATTTATGGGTTTCTTTTCTGAAAATTGCCCTATTCGATGAGATAGCAATTATTGACCTATTGCGGATGATAATTTAATTAAATGAGACATAATCCAATAAAAAATATTCAAACAGAAAGATTTATTTTAAGTTAAACCGCAGTCTCAAATAATCGAATTTTGGTGGAATATGGTCCTTCATGATATAGCCCAGGATATGGATGTCGATATGGTACAGCTGGTGTTCCTCTTCCCTTCCCTTACCTTTCCGGAAGATGAAATCGGGGAAACAGCTCTCGTAAACTGGATCTCATCGGCATATACCAGCTCTTACAACAAAAAAATCGATAAAAATGAAATCCATGGATGCCTCACCAAATTATCACATGATGGATTTTTTGTTAAAAAAGTCTATGGAAGAGGGGCATTACTCAAACCGACGCGTAACTATTTCCTTGTAAAACAAGGAAAAACTCCGATACCAAAGAAATCGAACACTACGAATATTCCCATCGATACCCAAATTAACTCTGAAAAAGAAGTCAATAAAAAAGAGATATTTTCAAAAATTAACCCATCGATATCCGACACACTTTCGTATGAAGAATACCTCATCAACAGAATTCAGGGTTATTCCGGACCGGATAAGAAATTGGTCTCATTTTTCCCGGCATTCTACAATTTAGCATGCAAAATTCTCAATGATCCCTATACCGACTGGCATACAAAAATTCTCATTAGTTCAGCGTTGGGCTATTACATCCTGGAAGAGGATGTCATGCCGGATAACGAGGAATTTGGCTATCTGGACGATCTCTTCATTCTGCTGTATGTCCTTCGGGAGATAAAAAAGCACGTCTCTCCAAACCTGCTCGAGGATAATTGGGAATACGAAGGAAATGTATTGCAGCTCATTGAGGAGGTTTATGAGGACACCTATTATATCATCCAGGAACACGCGTGCGACATTCTTCACAAGGTTGGGCTCTGGAAATTCAGGGATCTTCAATTAGAGGAATATTCTGGTACATATCAGCAAAAAGTTGCAAAACTGGCATCAGAGAAAAGGGAACTCTATGGCCTGCTTGCATACATGATCAAAAAGGTGTACGGGGCGAATCTAAAAAGTTGCAAAGTCGGCGAAATAAAGACATTCTTGAAAAAATACGGCGACTATGATGAAATTGAGAGATTGATCAAATTATCAATGAATGATCATGAGATAGCTGGCAGAGGACAGAGTACCATTAGCCATTTCGAAGAGGAACTTGAAGAAGAACTCCTTCGTGCAAGAATCGATGCCCTCCTCAATGACGCAGAGTGATATTCATGGCCCTCCCAGATATCACTCTAAAACATGTGTACAATTCTGAAAAGGATAACATACTGGAGGACTTCTATATCAATGTCCTCAGGGAGTCCGTATCCTATAAACGAATAACGGGATATTTCTCCTCTTCTTCCTTCAGCGTTGCAGGAAAAGGCCTGATTGCATTTATCAAAAACGGCGGTAATATGCAATTCATCCTCAATGTCCAGCTTATACCAAATGACTATAAAGCAATACAAGAAGGGCTGAAATCACCGGAAAACATCATTAGTCGTATTTTGCTTGATGATCTCGAAAACAATCCGGACCAGATGGCAAAAAACCATGCTGCCATACTTGGTTGGCTCGTTGCAAATCAAATTCTTGATGTAAAGATTGGATACCTTGAATCCGAACAATACGGGAAGGAGATTCTCCACCAAAAAGTCGGAATTGTGGAGGATAATGCCGGCAATACCCTGACATTCAGTGGTTCCAACAACGAGAGCGCAATGGGCTGGAAATACAATTCAGAGAAATTCAAGGTATTTTTTAGCTGGGAAGACAACTCTGAACTGTATGAATGTGATATCAACGACTTTGATGAATTATGGAATGACCGCTCTCCGCGGACAAGGGTGATCCCGTTTCCAGAGGCAGTAAAAAAGGAGATCATCCGATTAGCGCCTTCCTCTTTTGAAGAACTTGAAAAACTCATCGAAAAAACCTATCCTCCAGATGATGACCCAAAAATCCGTCTTCGTTCCTATCAATTAGAGGCAATTGATTCATGGTTGTCCCATGACCGTCGAGGGATCTTTGAAATGGCAACAGGTACCGGAAAAACGATCACGGCCATCTCTGCCCTGAAAAACGTTCTTGAGAGGGAGAAGAAATTACTCACGATAATATCCTGCCCGTACCTCCATCTCTGTCGCCAATGGGAAGACACGTTGGAAGAAATGGAGGTCCATTTACCGCTTTACCATGCAAGCAGCATCAACACCAAGTGGAACGACCAGGTCATGGGAGCAATCCTCAATCAAAAACTGGGGAAAGAAAACCAGTTTATCGTCATGACTACTCATGACACAATATCGTCTGAAAAATTCATTTCCACCATGAAAGAGGCAAATGTGCCCATCCTCCTCATCGGAGATGAAATTCATGGAATGGGTTCATCAAAGAGATTGGCCGGCTTACAGGACATATACCAATATCGTCTCGGCCTCAGTGCAACACCCGAACGATACCTCGATGAGGAAGGGACGGAAGAGTTGATGACCTATTTTGGAGGGATTGTCTACTCCTTTGATCTCTCACGGGCAATTACCGAGATCAACCCGGAAACAGGGAAAAGCTACCTTGCACCATATCAGTATCATCCCATCTTTGTTGAACTGAGCACGGAAGACATGGATGAATATCTTCTGCTCAGTGGGAAAATTGCAGTTCTGATGAATAGAAAAAAGAGGACTACTTCCGAGATAGCAAAGCTGGAAAAATTCCTCTTAAAAAGGCAGGATATTGTCAACAATTCGTCCACCAAATATCCTGCATTCAGAGATCTTCTCACCAATCTCTTAAAAGAAGGCGATATTTCTCATACCCTTGTATATTGCGCACCAAAGCAAATCGAAACCGCACAGGACATTATTCGAGAGCAGGGTACCATCATCCAGCACAAATTTACCAACACTGAGAATGCGAGGAAAAAGGAGAGGCAGTATCATGGAATGACAGAACGTGAATATCTACTTTCAAATTTTGATAAGGGAGTCTATAATGTTCTTGTTGCTATCCGGTGCCTGGATGAAGGAGTGGATGTCCCCTCCACCCGGAATGCAATTCTTCTTTCGAGTTCGGGGAACCCGAAAGAGTACATACAACGCCGAGGGAGGGTACTCCGGAGGGCACCGGATAAGGAGATGGCTGTTATCTACGACATCTCCGTTTTGCCGAACATGTTCTCCGGAAACTACACGGAGGATGCAGCGAGGGGTTTAGTTGAAAAAGAATTGAAAAGAGTCAGAATTTTTGCCACTGACGCAATCAACTGCGCCGAGGTTTGTGGAGAGGTTCATAAAATCGAGGAAAAATACGGTCTGATATAGGTGATTAACATGGTTACAGAGTATGAAATCAATTCCTTAATTCTTGAGACGATTGACGAGCATTGTACAGATCCGCAGATACGTAAGCTGATCCGTGAGGCCATGCGGTATGAAATTGATATGTACCACAGAAATCCACGACCAGCTGATATTGAAGCGAAATACCTCTCAATAATCGATCGAATTTACAGGGAGGTGCTATAGTTGAAATCCTTCATTCAATCCATCGAACTGAACAATTATCGCCAGTACTATGGAACTCAAAAAATCGATTTCACCTATCAGCAGGATAAAAATGTCTGCCTGGTTCATGGTCGCAATGGTGCAGGTAAGTCGAATTTTTTGAATGCAATTACCTGGTGTCTCTATGGCATAGAAGCTCACAAGCAAAATGACAAAGCCACACCCGACAGTATGCCATTAATCAATACTCGGGCACTTGAAGAATTAAGACCTGGACAGACTGTCGCAGCCGAAGTTACCATCCTCTTGTCAGCAGATGGAAGACCATGGAGTATCACACGCTCTCGTGAAATCGGAAAATCTGCCCTTGGTTTTATGGAAAAATCATATACCGATAAAATTCGGGTAATCTATGAGGAAAATGGACAGAATAAGGTGATTGATACACCCGATGCACAGGTATTAATCAATAATATTCTCCCAGAAGCGCTTCGGAGTTTCTTTTTTATTGATGGGGAGCAATTGAGAGAATTTTTTAAGGTGAGTTCTCCTCGAAAAATCGCAGCAGCGATAGACCAGGTATCTCAACTGGATATTCTGTACCGTGTTGCAGCAAGCCTGGATTTATCCGAAAAGAAACTGCGGAAAAGTGCAAGGAGTAACAATCCAAAAGTTCAGGAGTTAGAGAAGAGGCTTGAACTCATAGAAAATAATATTACAAAAAGTCAGACGGGGATTATTGACTTCGAACAAAAAAAGGACGATTTAGAGGGAGAAAAAATCCTTGTTGATGATTATCTTCAAAATTATAGCCATAAAAATATTTCACGTCTCGCACAGGAAAGAGACCTTGTAAAAAAAGATATATCTGCTTTGGATAATGACATCGCAGTAGATGTTGCCGATCGAAATGCGTTTCTCGTAGATAAAGCTCCATTCATTTATCTAAAAGATACAATCGAAGCAAGTTACGACATTATTCAATCCAAGGTTGAAAGGGGAGTACTCCCTCCACCCATCCGTGAAAATCTCATTGGTGAGTTACTTGAGAAGGGCGAGTGCATATGCGGGACTCAATTGAACGAAGAAACGCGACAAAATTTAACTGAATACGCAAAATCACTCCAATATTCTGAATATGCGGAAAAGGGAGTCGAAGGGAAATATGCCTTAACTACGATTCTTAACGATATTAAAAAATTCCCGGAAATGATTGATGAAAAAAATGCGAAAATTGATAAGTTGATGGAAAGACGGGAGGAAAAAATACGAAGAGAAATCCAGATAGGAGAAGAGATAGAAGGATATAATATTGATGAAATAAAATTAAAAGAACAAAGATTGAAGGAGTTAAACTCATCAATTTCGCATTATGGACTAAAGGTTCTCGGATTACAGGAAGAACTCAAACGACTTTTTGAAATGAAAGAAAAATTAAAGGAAGAATGGGAATCCGAAACCAGAAAAGAAAAGGAATTTGAGAAAATAAAAATCAAACTCAAATTTGTTCAGGATGCCAAAAAAATCCTATCCAACACGGAATCCATCATCAAGGGAAAAATCCGTACTCAGGTCGAAACGAATACGAAGAAGAATTTCATGACTCTGATTCGGAAGAAAAATGCTTTTTCAGATATTGATATCGACGATAGTTATCAGGTTCGAATCTCACATGTGAACGGCTATAATGCAATAAACGATCTATCCGCAGGAGAATACATGATCCTTGGTCTTTCATTCATGAGTTCGCTGATGACCATTTCCGGATTTCAGGCACCGGTAATTATTGACACCCCACTCGGCAAAATTGACGATGAGCACAGAGATTACATAACGAATGAACTTCCGAAATTCCTTCGTGGAACGCAACTTATGCTCCTCGTAACGCCCACTGAATACGACCAGCATGTTGAGCATAATCTTAACGCATTTCTCTTACCTTCAAACAATTACAAAATTGTTGAGGATGGAGAGAATACCCAATCGGAGTTGATATCCTATGGCAACTAAGACATTTGAGGTCCCCCGTAATGCATCGTATAGCAAAGACCATGCTGATTATTATCAGAATAAGGAGAATGGATGGTTGGGTAAAAATTCATCGACAATTTTCCAAGGAAAAAGGCAAAAAGACCTCTTTTTATTTGCGTATGCAATTGGAAAAAACAGAGGCTCGAAAAGCATTTTTAAACCGAATGAACGACGGTCCAATGTCTCTGTAGAAGCTATGACGAATGAAGAAAAATGGTGTATCGTTGCTTCGGGAATCGAGGAAACGGGAGATATCCTCTGTCTTGATGATCAAAAAAGCGTGTATGAAGATGCAGAAGAGTATGCCAAGGAAGGCATTGAGATCATTAAGTCACATATGGAAAGATATGGGCCGAATTACCCTAAACAGCTTGAATTAGAGTTAAAAGAAATTTTGGGCGCCCTGTAATAGAGACCACAAATAATAATAATTCCATTTTTTTAATTTTACATAACTTAAATATAAATAAATTCGGAATATTTTTACACATAAAATCAAACTTTAATATATGGCTGTCACTCCAAAAGATAAAACAATCAACCAGCTATTGGTGGAGGATAATTTCAAATTTTCAGTCCCAAAATATCAAAGGAACTATGTTTGGAAAAAAGAAAAATGGGAAGCCCTTTTTGAGGACTTAAAAAATAATCAGGGACATTTTTTAGGGACAATTGTCCTTCTGAAAAAAGGGAATGATTCAGAAGTTGTAAAGGAAAAATATGAAATTATCGATGGTCAACAGCGATTAACATCAATAACCATTCTATTACTAGCAATTCATAAAAAAATGCAAGAATTATATGTTACATATAAAGATGAAACTGATGAAGAAGATGAACTTGGAAATTATTTTGCTGCAAAAAAACAGATAAAAAAAGCCTTAATTATCGAATATGGCAAGAATTATGATACAAAAATCGATCTATCATTAATAAAAAATAATTATTCCGAATATCGATACTTGCTATTCAATTCCATGGTTAAGGATTATTCCCAAGAAGAACCCAAAAATATGCAGAGAAGACAGATATACAAATGTTTTGATTATTATTATTCTAGAATAAATGATAATAAAATGCAAGACTTGATCAATCTTACAGATAATATTTTTTCTTCAATCTCGGTCGCAATTATTCCAGATAATGATTCAAATGCATATCTAATATTTGAAACATTAAATAACCGAGGTCAAGCATTATCAGTGGTTGACATAATAAAAAATAAGTTATTCTCTAAATTGGACGAAAATAACGGGGATATCGATAAAATTGAAGAAGAATGGAGACAACATATTGAAACCCTTGGAACGAATACAGATAAAGAAAATTATTTCAGACATTTCTATTATGCTAACAAACATACTTATGAAACCAAAATATTCAAAGATAGCAAAAAACCAAAAATAGCCACAAAATCAAATATTATTGGGATTTATGAAGATATTATTAATTTTAATGTGGAAAAATTATGGAATGGTTTAAAAGAACAAGCTGATATTTATTCAACTTTAATTAACCCACAAATTTCTGTTGAACAATTCCCTGAAAATATTGATATATGTACCAAAAAATTACATGATTTGTCACATATTAGTGCAATACCTTCTTATTCACTCTTATTATTCCTTAAAATTAAGGAAATAAATGATGATGAATTAATAGAAGTAATTGATTTCTTAAAAATCTATTTTATACGTAGGCATATTTGCGATAAACCAAAGGTTAGAGATTTGGATAGCATCTTTACGGATGTTATTGAGAAGTGCTTAAATGCAACACTCATATCCAAAAATATCAAAGAAGAGATTCAAAAGGCTTCAGAAAATAAACTCGCTTCAGAAGACGAATTTAAAACTGCAATAGAAGGAGATATTTACTTAACCAATCCTAAAGCTACAAAATATTTACTTATACAAATAGAAGAAAATCAAAATGAAAATTTAAGAGAATTGAAACCTTTTTGGGATAAAAACGATAAAGGAAAGCCATACTGGACAGTTGAGCATATACTACCACAAGGCGGGACAGAATTGGACCAATGTTGGATTTCTGATTTAGATGCCAAAGAAAATAAAGAGGCGGTAGAAATTCGTAATAACATTACGCACAAATTTGGAAATTTGACATTGACAGCTTACAATTCGAATTTAGGACGAAAATGTTTTGCTGGAGAAAAAGGGAAAAAGACAAAATTAACATCTGCTCTTTCGATCAATAAAGAAATTCTATCAAAAGAAAAGTGGGGCCAAGATGAAATAAATGAAAGAACACAAAGTATTGTAGCCACCCTTTTAGAAATTAATAAAATATAAAGAAATATTTTATTTTCACTCTTCTTGGTTAATAGAGATATAAATCTACAATAAATTGAAAAATCAACCCAAACATACACTTCCGAACGCTTCTATATGATGAAAACCACAAATAATACACAACAAACTTTGAGTGACTAAATGAGAGAGAAAAAACAATCAGCCCTTGAAGAGATGGAAGAAATCTATCTTCAGGATGATCGTCCCTGGATCATCGGGCTATCCGGAGGAAAGGACTCCACAGCTATCACCCAGCTTGCATATGAGATGCTAAGGGATCTTCCCAAACACAAAAGGTTCAAAAAAATCTGGGTCATCTCATCGGACACTCTTGTTGACACCCCTATTGCAGATAAACGTCGCAAGGATATCTGCACAATGATCAATGAACAGGCAGAAATTGACGATCTGCCAATTCAGGCAGTCATAATCCGCCCTCAACTCGGGGACTCATTCTGGGTCAACCTCATTGGTCGCGGCTACCCCTCACCAAACAGATGGTTCAGATGGTGTACGGATCGTCTCAAAATTCGCCCAATGAACAAATTCGTGACCGAGAAAATTAAGGAAAGCGGAGAAGTCATCATTCTTCTCGGTATCCGGACAGCTGAAAGTCAAAACAGGGACAGGACGATTCAGAAATACAATATTGCCGGAACAAAACTCTCTCAACATAATGACATCAAAGGTGGCCTCATCTATGCCCCCATCACCGACTGGGCAGACGGAGAAGTATGGGATTATCTTATCAATACCCCGTCTCCGTGGGGCGATGACAAGGAATTCCTGATGAAATGCTACAGTAAGGATGAGGATGATGTACAATTCATTATTGATGCTAAGCAGGATGCAAGCGGCGCCTCAAGAATGGGATGCTGGGTTTGTACGGTTGTCCCAAAGGACCGCTCAATCATGGCCTATATTGAGGATGGAGAAACATGGCTGTTGCCACTCAAGGAATTGAGGGACTGGCTGTTTGTCATCCGGGACGATAAACAATACCGGGAAAAATGGAGAAAGGACGAGAAAAAGCATAAAGTCTACGCCGATATCCTTGGCCACGAATATGAAGGACTCGTCCGATTTGGCCACAAAGTCTATGGTCCGTTCACCCTTGATACCCGCCATGAAATATTCCGTCGGGTCATTGCTCTCCAAACACAGTCCGGGAACCTGAAGGAGAAGTTTGAGGAATTTGGGGTAAGCCTCATCTCTCCCGAAGAAGTCGAGGCGATTATTCGTCTCTGGATATATGAGGGAGATGATATTGAAGAGATTCACACGCTTCTCACAGAATGCGGAGCAGGCGAACGCTATATCGAACATCTCCTAAAAATGGAGGCAGGGGTCCATGCTGAAACCTTCCAAACGATATGTACGTCCCATGAGGTCCCCCCCGACCTCATCGATAAACTACTCATCATCGAAGATGACCTCTCCGGTTTATCAAGAAGACATGGGATATACAACCGACTTGAAGATGTCATTGAGACAGAGATTCTCAAGGAAATGAAGGAATCCACGGAGAGGATAACATGAAAATCCTCGAACTTCAGCTTTGTAATTTCAAGAATTACCGTGGACTTCATTCAATGGATTTCTCGACCAGGTCACCTTCCCACCCGATTATTCTGATTGGGGGAATGAACGGAGCCGGAAAAACAACCATCTTTGAAGCAGTCAAGCTTTGCCTGTTCGGCATCCAGTATCAGGGACAGGCACTTCCAAAAAAGCGGTATGACTCCTTTATTCGAGATGCAAGGAATAAATATTCAGTGTTAGAGAAGGATTCGAGATATTTTGTACAAGTCTCGCTTCTCTTGGAAGACGTATTTCCGACTTATTCAATAACTCTCAAGAGATCCTGGAGCCTTGATGAGCACGGAAGGGTCAATGAGTCATTTTCCATTATGCGGGATAATATCCCCCTCGAGATTGTCTCCCAGGAATACTGGCAGGACTATATTTCCTCGCTTGTTCCTCCCTATATTACCGATTACTTCTTCTTTGATGGGGAACGGCTTGCAGAATTAACCTCTGGAGATAATGCCGAAGAAATTCTCAGAGATGCTGCACGGGACCTCATTGGTCTCAAGCAATACGAGACACTGAAGGGCGACTTGGATACCCTCGAGAAAAAAATTAAGCGAAAATCAATAAAAAACAAGGCCACGGTCGAAAGGATCCAGGAACTTGACTCCAAAGTAAAACTGAACAATTCACTCATTCAGGAAAATATTAGAATCATAGCCGACCTCAGTGGAGAAATCAAGGATAAAGAACATAATATTGAAAATATTGAGGACGAACTTCAGAGAAAGGCAGGATCAATTGCAAAAGAACGACAGACTATCGGAGAGGAACTCGCTCTTGCAAAAGAACGGGTCAATAGTCTCACCGACGAGATTGCAGAAGTCTGTAATTACACTTCTTTTGTCCTTGCAAAACCTCTTGTCGAACGAACCATTGAGGCACTGAAAGCGGAGAAAGAAATTAAAGAGAATACCAATAGCAACCGCATTGTTGAACAGGCGGAAAGTAGAGTGTTCCAGCGTCTCGAATCCTTCAAACCAATTCTCAAAGATGATATGTATAACCGGGTTATCGAAGAGGTCCGTGCTGAATTTTCATCTCTGAAAGACGAACGGTTGAATTGTTCTAATGCCACTCTCATCCACGATGTTACAAATGAAACATTTCTAAAAATTGAAGAGATCTTTTCTCAGGTTGAAGAGAAGGGCAGAATTCAATTGAAAGACAAACTCATCGAACGTCAGAATCTCGACCTGGCAATGAAAAGATATCAGTCACAACTCAAGACAATACCTGACGACTCGATAGTAAAAGATGAATTACAGAAAATTCTGCAAATAAAAGACGACATCAGCAATAATAAGGTCGCCCTCTCGACACTTGAAAACGAGCAGTTCAGTCTTACCTCCGAGACAAAAATCATCAGGGAAGAGCTGGAAAAAATTGAGATCAGCGGCCTTAAAGCCGAAGAAGATTTCAGAAAAATTAGCCTTTGTGAGCGGATGCAGGAGACTCTGGACGAGTATATGGAGTACATGCTTGCATCACGGGTCCAGGAATTGGAACAGCTCGTCATGGAGATGCATTCACGGCTTGAAAACAAGAACGATTTGATTGCATCGTTGAAGATCAATCCAATAACGCTCGAAATTTTCCTTTTCGATAGGGATAGAAAAGAAGTAAAAAAAGAGCTCCTCTCAGCAGGGGAAAAGGAAATTCTCTCCTTGTCGATACTCTGGGCTCTTTCGCGAATAGGGAAAACGACGATGCCCATTATCGTAGATTCACTTCTTGCCCGCCTCGATGCCGACCATGTCGATAAGGTCGCAACGAGATTCCTGCCACAGGCCGGGTCACAGGTCATCATCCTCTCGCACGACAGAGAGGTCGATGAAGAACTGTACAGGAAACTTCTCCCCTGCATTTCACAGAGTTATCTGCTTTCATATTCCGAATCGAACAAAATTTCAAAAGGATACTTCTTTGGAGGTGCGTAAATGGGTTCTCATAAAATCCACATCTCAAAAACACGCTCCGATAAACTTGATTTATTAAAATCAAGATTAGGATTGCGCCCATATGTTATTTGCCGCCTTGCAATCGGCAAGTCGCTTTCAATTCCGGAATCCGTGTATTCATATCCGATTGAAGATTCAGCAGGAAGAGAATTCAACCGTTATACCCTCTCAGGAGATTTCGATTCACACTATCGGGCTCTCATCCTTCAGCATGAATTTGAGGCATCTCAAAAGAAGATCTCCGAACAATATTATTTCTCGGTATACTTCAGAAAGCATGTCGAACGAGGAATCGATCTGCTCTATGATGAATTTATTGTGATTAATTCTCCTGTCCGTTTTCTCCTTTCCCTTATTAGCGGAGATAATGGACGTCAGACAACTCTCGACATCGAATAATTCACACCCAATCACTTGAAATCCCAAAGGAACAATCCATCAATCTACTCACAGAATATCTCATCAATATGCAAATAGACAACATTATCACGAAAAAAACCCTAAATTTCGACACATTCAAAAATAACAAACAAATCGGCACCTTTTTCCAATTGAATTTATACTACTCATTAAGTAATTCCTTTCTTCTCAACGAAACGGCGATGAAACAATGAAAGAACCCACCGCACCAGAATTTTCAGAGATCAAACACCTCTTCCCCGACATCGACGACACCAAAACTGCGAGAACTCAAAATAGAATGAACTTTGAGGACTATCGTAGATCGTCAGTGATAACAGCAAATTTGGAAGAGCATCCAGAAGAAGCTCAAACTGACGAACCTGCCGAGGTACGTATCCTGAACATTCCCCAGAAAAGCACCAACATTCTGGAGCATATCTACCTTCTCAACACTGAACGGGAACAGCTGCAAGAACAGATCAGAAAAATAGATGAAGATGTCAAATACCTTTATCGGGCTGCATATGACCAGGGTGCCCGTAAAATAGGCAGCTACGAACTGAAGAGGAAAGAACGGTCCACAAGATCACTCAACGTAGATAAATTTAGGACCACATATCCAGAAATTTTTGAACAGCACAAGAAGGTCTCAGCATCTGCAATAGAGAAGGCCATCGGTAAGGAGGAATTTCAGAGACAAATGAAGGAGAGCCATCCTGAGGAATACGATGCTGTGGCAAAAGTGACAATAACAGATATACAAAAAGAACTGCCCAAAATGCTAATCGATGAGGTCTGCGATTGGAAAAAATCCGTCTCATTTGATATTACTCGAAACGGTCGTTGATTTAAAAAACAGTGACTTGCGACGCTCATATCCGAGGGATGTACAGTGAATACCGGCCCTTTCAACACTGCAAAATATTGGAACCTCGCAGGCAGGGACCTACTGGGGAAAAAGGAATACCCTGGGGCAATCGAGGCATTCAACAAGGCAATTGCAATCAACCCTGCCCACAAATTTGTCTGGAATAACCTCGGCACGGCCTTCGGAAAATGTGGCCGATACGAAGACGCAATATCCGCATACCAGACATCAATAGAATATTACCCTGATTATGTAACAAGCTGGTGCAATCTTGGAAAGGCCCATCTCCAGTGCAATAATTACCACGAGGCAATCGTGTGTTTCGACCAGGTCCTGGAAAGTGGTAACAGGTCCCTACTCAAAGCTGCAATGGCGCTTAGGGAAGAGGCCGAACAAAAAATACATCTACAGGGGCCTGTCCCTCCCATCAATTCACCACCAGGGCTCTCATATCCCCAAGCGCTCGACCAGATCAGCGAGTGTCTCTCGCAGATCGACGCCATGAGCGATGAGAACTGGATCATCCAAAATATCCCGAACGGCCCGCAATTGATCCGCGGGATCGCAGGATCGGGCAAAACCCTGACCCTTTGCCAGAAGGCGGCCTACATCCATGCCCAGCACCCGGACTGTAAAATTGCGGTTGTGTTCTTCTCCCAGTCACTGTACCGATACATCACCCGCCTGGTCCAGAAATATTGCCGGCTCAACGGCGTCCGGTGGAGCCCTGAAGACCAGGGAACCCTTGAGGTTCTCCATTCCTGGGGGGGACAGCGGAAAAAAGGGTTCTACTCGGAACTCTGCAATGCCCACGGCCTAACACCAAAAAAGGTGAATGATCTATCACCGGCGTCGCCGCCAGAAATGTTTGCAATGGCATGCCGGGACATGCTGAAGACGGTGACCATCCAACCGTCCTATGATGTCATTCTTCTGGATGAGGCACAGGACTTCGTGGTCGATGACCCGTCACTCCTTTATGAAAACCGACAGCCGGTCTTCTGGCTCTGCTATATGGCACTCCGGCCCTTTGACCCGGTAAGGCTTGAACTCCGTAGGCTCATTTGGGCCTTTGATGAATATCAGACCATCAACAGCCTGAAGGTTCCCACGGCGGCCGAGATATTTGGCAACAGCGAAAAATTCAGAAATATCATGAAGGGGAAGGGCCGCAGCTACATCATGGACCAGTGCTACCGCACCCCAAAAGAGATCCTGATGGCTGCCCATGCCCTCGGAATGGGCCTCTACTTCCGGGAAGGTATGCTCTCTGGGCCGACCACAAAAGATACATGGGAAGGCCTTGGATATGAGGTGACTGGTGCTTTTAAGTTCGGCAATACCATTGAACTCAGCCGAAACCGCCATACATCTCCGAACCCCATATCCTGGACCTGGAATGGCCCCCTCATGAATGTGCGGCTCTTTTCAAACAGAGAAGAGGAATATGCACGTCTTGCACAGTCCATACGGGAAAATATTGACCATAACGGCCTCTCCCCCGACGATATTCTGGTGGTCAGTCTTGTAAAAAACAACCAGTCCCTGATAGATTTGAGCAGTAAGTTGTGGGAATACGGCATCACAAATTATATCAGTGCTACAGCAGGTCTTGGAAAAAACAACATCTCAACTCAGTATTCTGACACATTCTCTCTTCCCAATGCCGTCACGGTAAGCGGCATTAATCGTGCAAAGGGAAACGAGGGGAACATGGTGTATATCGTTGGTCTGGATGCTGTCGGAGAGAAGGAAGGAAACATTCACGAAAGAAACCGTCTCTTCATCGCCATGACCCGTTCACGGGCATGGATACACCTGAGCGGTATCGGAGATTATGGCCTGTACCATGAGTTACGAGCGGTCATGGAAGATCTGGATGCGACGGGGAAACTGAAATTTGTCTACAAAAAACCACCCCAATGGTGCCTGGACAATCTCTACGACCCGGAGAGCACAGTTTCGTACCAGAGCACGTTAACAGCCTTTTGACGCGAGCATCGTGAAATAGGAGCTAATAGATAAATGGAGATTGCGGAGAATACAGAGACCCTTCAGGGGTGGATGAATGACGGGGCCTCATATCTTAGACTCGACAACTACGAGAAGGCGCTCAACGCATTCGATTCTGCCATTGAGATAGACCAGTTCTATCCCCTCGCCTATATCGAGAAAGAGAAATGCCTCAGGAAAATGGGTCGATTCAGTGAGGCCGATGAAGTCTGCGCCATTATTGCTGACCTCCAGAGTGAGACAGTTCTTGGATCTGATTTCCCTCCCCACGACCCTTACCACCACATAACACATCTCCTCTGTGAGAACGGCAATTTTTCGGACGTGAGCGAACTCATGGAGGCATACACCGCTCCCCTCAAAGACCTCATCTCGGGGTTCAATCAGAGTAGTCTCCAGATTAGCGGCCAATACAACGATGCACACCTACAACATGCATATTTGCTGTACTACTACCCCTATTACATCGAGACCATCTACCGTGAGATGCTCCTAATTTCCCCCAATTATCTCTCAAATTCATCTTCACATCACCTAGGCATCTGTTTTTATTGCTGTGGCCCAGCCCCTGAGTACATGGGGACGTTGAAATTCATATCAGAAAAACAGAAAAATTATCGTCACATCTCGGTATCCTTCTTCGAAAAGAGCCAATGGGACGAGACACGGGATGAATGTATCCGGTCTATAAGCCCGCACTACTATGGGAATGAAAGTCTCAATATTACCACCAATTCAAGACACCTGAATATTCTCACTCTCAGAAATGCAGGAATCATCGCAAAATATCCAGAGATCCGGACCTCAAACCTTCATATCTTTCAGAACTGCATGCGTGACCTCATCCAGTTCTCGGAGAAGACAGAGGATGTACTGGAGCTCTTAAAAAGCATATTTATGGCACTTCGCCCGGGCGGAATCCTCATTATCGTCGAGATGTATTACCCTCAAACAAAATTATTTCTCAACAAGTTCGAAGAATTTATCAGAGAATCAGGCACCGGTACAATTCTTCAACAGATATCCGAGAAGAAGACGTACCAGCCAAATTTTAAAAAACCAGATGAAATTCGTTTGTTCTTCACTGGAAAAATCAACAGGGACCGCCGGTATACCAACTATTTTTCGTTCATCGCAATGAGGACATAAGGACGGGTGACCAATGGTTTCATGGGAAAAAGTAAAAATCCAGACAGATGCTGGTGAGATCGTCGACGCCCTGGCCCCGGTGATCATCTCTGCAAGCAGGTCCACTGACATCCCTGCCTGCTACGCGGAATGGTTCGTCGAGCGGATGAAGAGTGGATACCTCGTATGGGTGAACCCCTTCAACCGACGTCCATCGTATATCTCATTTGATAAATGCCGTGCCATCGTCTTTTGGACGAAGAATGCCGGACCGCTCATACCATACCTGGGAGAGATCGATGAACGGGCGATCCACTACTATGTCCAATATACGATAAACGATTACGAAAACGAAGGTCTAGAACCGAACCTTCCTACATTAGATGAGAGGACCAATAATTTTGTGGCGTTGTCCAAAAAAATCGGAAAGGAACGGGTCATCTGGAGGTTTGACCCCATAATCCTTTCAGATAAACTCTCAATCGATGATATCCTGACCCGAATTGAGTGGATCGGGAACAGGGTCCATCCCTACACACAAAAACTCGTCTTTAGTTTCATCGACATTGCCGGGTATAAAAAAGTCCAAAAAAACCTTGGGATGACGAGCGTGCGTGAACCCTCAACCAGTGAAATGGAACTCTTCGCAGAGAAGATCGCCGAGATGAATTCGAAATGGGGCCTCGAATGTGCGACCTGCGGCGAAGAGGTCGACCTCGAACGGTTCGGGATCCGTCATAATAGTTGTATCGACGGAGACTTGTTACACCGGCTCTTTCCCAATGACGCACGCCTGGTCGGATTTCTGGGCAAGCATAACAAAAAGGACAAGGGTCAGCGTAAGGCCTGCAACTGCATATGGAGCAAGGATATTGGCCAATACAGTACCTGCACCAATATGTGCCTCTACTGTTACGCGAACAGGTCTCCTAAGGAAGCGCAGGACAATTACCAGCACCACCTGCAAAACCCGTTTTCAGAAACAATCACCGGCAAAAATATTTTTCAAGAAACAAATTCGGACAAATCCGAGTAATTCACAACCCATTTTTCCCTCACACCCAGCGGACATCCACACCCTTATTTTATTCAACACAATATTCTCATCATCAAAGGTGATCCCCATGCCAACCCCACGTCTCCCTCCGGACCATAAAATCCCAAATCTAGATGGTCACACCCTCGGCGACTTCTGGTCGTGGGCCTACTCCGAGGTCCTCACGAACACCACCCGCTCCATCTTTGCTGAATACCTCGTGGGGGCCGCCCTCGGGGTCGTGGACACCCCGCGGGTCGAGTGGGACCGGCAGGACTTCGAATACCGGGGAAGGGGTATCGAGGTGAAGTCCTCCGCGTATCTGCAGAGCTGGCACCAGAAACAGAACTCGAATATCAAATTTGATATTGCCTTGAAGAATCGCTGGGACCCTGCCACCAATTCGTTTAACCCCGACTACCCCTGCCGCTGCGCCGACTGCTACGTCTTCTGCCTCTTCGCCGCAACGGACGCGGAGGCGGCCGACGTCCTCGACATCTCCCAATGGGAGTTCTACGTCCTTTCGACCCCGACCATCGAGGAGCGGTTCGGCGAGCAGAAATCCGTCGCCCTCTCCCGCATCAAGGATATCTGCAAGCCGGTGCACCACACCAAGCTGAAACAGAGCATCGACGCGGCTCTTGGAATTGAATAACCAAATACAACCCTCAACTCGCGATGCTCAATCGGCTCAACAGATCACCCCCCTAACACACTGCCTCGATACCAGCGTTCCTCCTTGCATTCACAACAAGATTCAGCTGATGTTCACAATCCGGAAACAATTTGTTTCCAATCCGGAAACCCCTTTTTTCCCTATCCGGAACCACCCCCCAAACCTTTATCCCTCCCCCCGCCCACTCCCACCGCATGGGAGTCTATGGAGAGTCGGCCGTCAGGGCCGTGGAGCTCATCCGAACCGGCGAGTGTCCCGACCCTCCGGCTGCCTGGGACCGGGCGGCGGGGGAGACCTGCTGCTCGAAGAGTACAGCGGCAAAGACCGGGCCCCGGTGTGCGTTTCTGGGGCTCTGCGAGGAGGGCCTCGTGGAGGGCGTGCCTGCGGGGAACTACTGCATGTCCATTTTGAACAAGCAGTACGCCCTCGACGGGCTGATGTACCTGCGTGAGGCGGAGGAGAAGCGGCGGACGAGGGAGAAGGGGCGGGCGCCGGCGTCCTCGCCGGGCCACCGGTACGTCCCGACACCGATGGTCCTCTGGCGCCACGTGAACGCGGGCGTCGCCCACAGCGGCCAGATGGACGTCGTCGTCACCCTCTGGAAGGAAGGGTACATCGAGTAGAGAAAAAGCGGGATGACCATCGCAGACCACCCCCCGTCGTACCGCTTCGAACAACGAGGGGCCGGTTCATCATACCTGTGGTCGTTCCCCATCATCCACCTCTTTTCCTGCTGGACGGATGACCGCATCGGTCGCACTGGTGACTCACCAATACACCCGTTCATCACCCCGATGCATCATTTTCCTTTCAGCATACAATGAAATAGCATTACTCGATAAGAGATGAGTAATCAAACGGGGACCAAAAACGATCATGATCCGGTTTAAAATATTCCTTGAAAAAGACGAGGACGGATGGTTTACGGCAACCGTCCCCTCCCTTCCTGGATGTATCTCACAAGGGAGGACGGAAGAAGAAGCAAAGAAGAACATTGCCGAGGCGATCGAACTTCATCTCAAATCCCTTGCCGAAGAAGGGATCCCGTTACGGCCTGAAAATGGCATGACGGAGACCTTCGTGGCCGTGGATGTATGAGCCCGAAGCTTCCAGTCGTATCCGGAAATCAGCTGATAAAGACGCTGGCAAAAGACGGATACTACGTGCACGACCAGAAGGGAAGTCATATCCATCTTCGCCACCCGACAAAACGACCGTTAACGGTCCCCAATCACCACGAGATCTCACGTGGAACCCTGAAAGCAATACTCCGGGAAGCCGAACTGACCCCGGATGAATATGTGGAACTGCTGAAATAGCCAGGTCAACGCCAACCGGTGCCCCAATTCCTGTGCGAAAGACTCTCCTGATGAAATCCTACCGATGGAATCGGGACACTTCCTTTCGCATATATGACGGCAAATATTCCTCACCCGCCGACGGAGGACATGACTGTCCATTACTATTGGACACTTTTATCCAATACTAATGAAAGGATTTGTCCATTACTATTGGATAATCTCACCCCACGAAGGCCGACGATAATCGAACAACGAGGCAATATCCCGCATCCCCCACGGCACCGAGGGACATTTTTTATGCCGCCATCTCACAGATTGTATCGATAGCAGTGAGCACCATCATCCGTTCTGGCCGGGGAGGAGAGGCCCTCAGGCGCCTGGAGGATCATCTTAGCGTGATCAGGGAATCCTTCGGAGTCAAACGGATCGGCATCTTCGGCTCCGTCGCCCGCGGCGAGGAGACCCCTGCAAGCGATATCGATATCCTCGTCGAGTTTGACCGGGGACAGTCTACCTTCCGGAACTTCATGGACCTCACCCTCTACCTCGAAGACCTCTTCGGACGCAAGATGGACGTGGTCACCACCGGCGGCATCGACCCGTACGTTCGCCCGTACACCCTCAGAGAGGTGATCTGGTGTGAAGCGTGAAGGAGAAGAAGCAAAGAGGAATATCGCAGAAGCCATCAGCCTCCATCTCGAACCCTTAGATGCCAAGGAGTCTTCGGAAGACCGATCACGGACGAAGGGCCGCTTCCTGGAAGAGATGACCGCCATCGAGGCGGAGCGCGACTTCGTGGAATTTATCCCTTGATCTTTCGCTACTCTTTGTTTCCATGAGAACGGATGAGACGGCAATATCCCGACTCATCACTTTGATGTGTTCACCGCAACGAATCTAACCAATCAAACAGGAAAATAAGAGCATGAAACTACGTGTCGTTCTCGAACCCAGTGATGAGGGAGGATTTACCGTGTCTGTGCCGGGACTTCCCGGTTGCATCAGTGAAGGGGAGAGCCGGGATGCGGCACTCCACAATATCAGGGAGGCAATCACCCTCTACCTCGAACCAATCGAAGACGATGCAATGTACGGTGAACATGCCGAGCAGGTCGAAATTATCGTCTGAATTCCATCCTGCCCTGACCGATGACAATGAAAGAGTGAGAGTGAGCTCCTAGAGAAAAGAAATGCATCCCGCAGCGCAGTTCTGCGCCCGAATACTTCGGGATGCCTACCTTTCCCCCTCCTCCTTCACCCGCTCCACAAACGCAAAATCGATCCACGCCTTCTCGGGGTCCGTCGCGATGAGCCTAACTTTCACCCTCTGGCCGACGTGCAGCCCCTCGCCGCCCTCCATCACCCGTCCTTCGGCGGGCATCCCGGTGAGCCGCACGTACGTCCCCTTCTCCGAGGCGCCGGTCACGAGCCCCGTAAACTCCTCGCCGATTCTATCCTGCAGGAGCACCGCGGCCGCCGCCTTGTGGACGAAGCGCTCCACCTTCTTTGCCGTAAGATCCCGGTCGGTGAGCCACTCGGCGTGCTCGTCGAGCTCCCAGAGGGCATAGGGGACCTCCTCCCCCGCAAGCACCGCCTTGATGATCCTCTGGATGATCAAATCCACGTACCGCCGGTTCGGGGCGGTGGAGTGGGTGTAGTCGGTCACGGCAAGCGCAAAATGCCCCACCGGCGCCCGCCCGGGCCGAAGCGTCACGTACTCCCCGTACCCCATCATCTTCACCACCGCGAGCGACAAATCCGGGAAGCGCTCCGGGTCCGCCTCCCGCCGCCGCAACAGAAAGATCGCAAGGGCCTTTGCGTCCGGACGGGGCGGGAGATACTCCCCGTACTCCGCCGCCTTCGCGACGATCTCGTCCCAGTACTTCGGCACCCGGACGATGCGCTGGATCATCGGGACCTGCGCCTTCGTCAGGTAGTCGACCATCGTCTCGTTCGCCGCGACCATGAACTCCTCAATCAGGCAGTGGGCGGCGGTCTGCTCCTGCACCACGAGGTCGCGCACGATGCCCGCGTCCACCACCGGGCGGGCCTCCAGCGTCTGCAGCGCAAGCGCCCCCTGCCGTGCCCGCCGCTCCTTGAGCCGCTGCGTCGCCTCATACGAGAGGCGCAGCTGCGCCTCGAGCCCGTCGACCGCCGCCACCGACTCGGGCACCCCCGTCTCCCCCTCGAGCCAGGCGCCGATCACCTCGTAGACGAGCTTCGCCTTGTTGCGCACGAGCGCCCGGTACACCCCGCCCGGTTGTGTGCTCCCGTCGGGGAGCACCGTGTAGTCGAGCACAATCGCGAGCCGGTCGCCGCCGGGGAGAAGCGACGAGATGTCCTTCGAGAGGTGGTCGGGGAGCATCGGAAAGGTGAGGATGCCGGTGTAGACCGAGGTGCCGTTGTGGGCGGCGTAGCGGTCGGCGGCGGAGCCCTTCGGGACATAATAATCCACGTCCGCGATCGCGACGCGGATGCGGATCGCCCCGTCCTCCTTCCCCGCCTCGCAGACCTCGATCTGATCGAGGTCCTCCGAGTCAAAATTGTCGATGGAGGACCAGAGAAGCCCCCGCAGGTCGACGATGCCGGTCTTTCCGCCGTGGGGAAGGCCCCCGCCGGCAAGCGCCTCCACCTCACGGATGACGGAGCGGGGAAAGTGCGGGGCGAAGCCGTAGGTACGCATCGCCTCGTAGGCGATCGATTCCATGTTGACGGGGTGACGGGATGGCATGGGTTCTCTGATGAGAATCGGCAGGGGGCCACTAATAGGTTGCGGGAAAAAAGAGCGGCAGGGAACCCGCCCGCCAAAAGAGCCCACGCCGGCAGGGACGAAAAATGGATAAAAAAAAACGATGGTGATGGGGCCGCGGACGACCGCCAGACCCCTTCACTCGATCAGGCGGTCGTTTCGCTTCTTATACGTGTACCACTTGCCCGGCTTTCGCCCCTTCGGGGTGATCGTCGGTTCGTCCTTGATCGGCCCCGGCTGGTTCGTATGCCACCCCAGCTCGTCCCCGTGGATGTGGCTGTGGGGGTCGTGGTCCTCGGGAAACGGCGGTTTGGGCCACGCCGTGTGCGGGATACGGGGGTAACGCCGGTGGAAGGGGTGGTGTTTGTCGGTCTCCAGGTGGCGCTTCTCCGCCGGGCTCATGTTGGGCCTCCCCTGGGAGAGGTTCGGGTATTTGATCAGTTGCAGTCGTCGGCCTTTCATAATGGTCACTACTCCTCCTCACTCCTCATAATACCTTTCCTCGTCAGTACTCGTCCTGCGGCTTGGTGACGACCGCCTCCTCCACCTCGGGTTCGAGGAGCCAGAGCGCCTTTCGCACCGTCTCGCGGACCAGCGGGTCGTCGTGGTCCCGCATCGCGTCGAGGCAGGCGATCGCCCCCCCCGAAAGGACCGCCTCGTCCTCCCCCGCCGCTGCCGTCGCCATCAGGACCTGCACCGCCGATGCGACGATGTGCGGGTTCTCCTCCCCCAGAAGGTCCATGACGATCGCGACCCCGTTCTGGCGGACCAGTTCGTTCGGCCGCCAGTCCTCATCCTCCGTTACGACGGCGAGCGCCTCGATGGCGGCCTCCCGCACCTCCTCCTCGGGATTCATGGTCCGCCGGAGAAGGTCGGCCATCAGTTCCCGCTTGATTGTCAGTTCTCCAACCATCTTCATACCTCCACCCCCCCTCGGGGATACGGCGCCCCGGTTCCGGACCGGGCCGCAGAAGAGCACCTGCTCCCGACTGTTAGGTGACCATCATCGATTATCAATCTTTGTCCCAAATCGGGGGGGGTGTGAAAAAAATACCGTTCCCGGACGGGCCGGCAGGCACGGCCCCGTACCACAGGCAGCCCCGCCGCCCGCGGACAGAGAAAAAGCCTCCCTCTCACTCGCCGAGGACGAAGGTCTCGCCGTCGAGGCCGATGTGGGCCCAGTCCCAGCCGATGCGGTGCGACATGTGCACCACCCGGAAGTCCTTTGCCGCAAGCTCCCCTGCCATCGCGACGGCCTCGTCATAGTTCATGTGCTTGTGGTGGGAGACGTCCGGCGGGAAGAGACCGTCCAGAAAGAGGAGGTCGCACCCCGAGAGGAGCTCCTTCGTCCTCTCGGGGAGGTATTTGTTCGTATCCGCGGTGTAGCCGACCTTCACCCCGTCCGCCTCCCAGACGACCCCGCAGGTGTAGTCGTCCGGGTGCGTCACCACCCCGAGCGTAAACGTGATCCCCGCAAGCTCGAACGGCTCGTAGGGCGACTGCGGGTGGGCGTCGAGGCGGATGTAGTCATAGACCCCGCCGAGGTAGTCCAACACCGGCGGGGCGCCGTAGACGGGCGGAAACTTCTGGACGCGGTAGAAGTCGTTGAATCCTGAAAAATGGTCGTAGTGGCCGTGGGTCCAGATGACGGCGTCGATGTGCGGGGCCCCCGCCGCGATGAGCTGGGCCCTAAGATCCGGGGAGGTGTCGATGAGAATGTTCTCCTCCCCGCGGGTGATGAGAATCGAGGTGCGCAGGCGCTCCATGCCAACCTGTGCCGCTCGGGTGCAGACCGGGCAGGTGCACCCCACCTTCGGCGTTCCCGCCGTATCCCCGGTCCCCAACAGCCGCACCCGCATCATGGCCCCCCCACCGCCGCCCGCGGACGGCTCAAACGTTCTCCCGGATGAAGTGGCGGCCCTTGATGATCCGCATCCCGGTCTCGATGTCGTCGCTGTCGATGTGGTACTCGCCCTTCATGAGGGCGGAGATGATCGCCTCTTTCACCATCATCCGCAGGTCCGCCCCGGAAAAGCCCTCCGTCTGGGCCGCGATCGCATCAAAGTCGCAGTCGCACTCGATGAGGGAGGTGACCGCCTTTAAAATGTCGCGGCGCATCCCATGGTCGGGGAGCGGGAACTCCACCACGTCGTCGAACCGCCGCCATGCCGCCTCGTCGAGAAGCGCCGGGTGGTTCGTCGCACCGATGAGGAGCACGCCGTTTCGAACAAAGCTGACCATGTCGATGTTTTTGAGGAGCATGTTCACCGCCCGCTTCATCGCGGAGTTGTCCTCGGTCAGCCGTGATTTCGCGACGAAGTCGAACTCGTCGATGAAGAGGATGCAGGGCGCAAGACGCCGGGCAAGCTCGAAGATGCGGTCGATGTTCTTCGAGGTCTCGCCCAGGTACTGCGAGGTGATCATCGCAAGGCGGACCTCGAGAAGCGGCATGTGGAGCTTTCTGGACATCGCAAGCGCAAGGGAGGTCTTGCCGGTACCCGGCGGCCCGACGAAGAGGAGCTTGCCGAACTCGTAGACCTTCCGGTCCTTTAAAAAGTCCCGGTTCTTGAGCGCCACGTCGATCTTTCGTATCGTGTCCACCTGCGACTCGGTGCAGACGAGGTCGCCCAAAGAGAACTCGATCTCCTCGGGGGCATAGATGATGAGGAGGTCGCGGGCGTTTCTCATCTCCTCGTTCTCCTCAATGACGGGGGCGATGCGTGCCTCCATGTACGCAAGCGTGTCCTCGTACCGGGGGTTTGCCTCCCGTGCCGCCGCGTAGGAGAGGGTGTCTTTGCCCAGCACCTTCTCGGAGTAGTAGGCAAGAACGGGGTTTTTGGCTGCGCGCTCCTCCCCGCCCTTCTTCAGGAACCACGCAAAGGCCGCATCGACGGCCGTAATCGAGAGACGCTGCCCGAAATCATCGTATTCGACGAAGGGATTCTTCCGGAGGTGCGAGTAGGCATGCTCGATGCCCGCCACCCGGGCAAGGAGACCCTCGCTGATCGCAACCGGCCGTTTAAATTCCCCCTCCGACCCGGAGGCCCCTGCAATCGGGCGGAATGCCGGGGTCAGATCATTTATATCGAGATCCGGGTGCTCGTTGACCACCGTGGCGGTCAACAGGAGCTCCATGAGATCAAGAACCATTCCTTCGGTATCGCCTGACATGCGTAACATATACTGTCGCACTCAGGCACGAATAAGGTATTCGTGCCGGTTAAACGCTGCGGGTTGTCACGATACAGCCGTCATCTGTTACGATCACGGTGTGTTCCGCCTGCGAGACGAGCGAGCCGTCGACGTCCCGCAGGACGGGGTAGTCGCGGACAACCCCGTTCTTCTTCAGGGTCGCAAGGGCGAGATCCACCTTGTCACCGGTGATCCAGCGCCGGGAGAAGGGGAGGCTCCGGCGGTCGCGGATCTGGTTGAGGACGCGCTTGGCGGACGCAAGGCGCACGCCTTTCGCCGCTATCTGGCTGTAGATCACCGCCCGTGCCCGGTCGTGGACGAACCCGGTGCCGGTCGAGGCGAAGGGCTCAATCGCAAAGGCCATCCCCTCCTCGATGAGCGCTCCCCCGGCAATGCCGATGTTCGGGATGGTCGGGACGCCGTGGAGGTGGTACTGCGACAGCCCGTGGCCGGTAAGGTTTGCGACCGGCCGAAAGCCCCTCGACTCGATCTCGTGCTGGATGGCGGCCCCGAGGTCGCCCGCGGTGACGCCGGGCCGAACGAGGGCGATCGCCGCCTCGAGGGCCGCACGGGACGCCTCCACAAGGAGGGCGTTGTCGCCGAGGTCGACCGTCGTCGCCGTATCGGCGACATAGCCGTCGACGTGCACCCCGAGGTCCACCTTGACGACGTCGCCCTCGGCGAAGAGCAGGTCGTCCTCCGGCCCTGCGGTGTCATGGGCCGCGTCTTCATTGAGCGAGATGTTGAGCGGGAATGCAATCTCCGCTCCCGCATCAAGGATGCCCTGTTCGATCGTCTCCACAAGCTCGAGGCGGGATGCACCCACCACCACCATCGCTGCCGCGTCGTCGCGGAGGCGTGCGGCAATCCTGCCCGCCTCCATGTATTTCTCCAGTATGTCGTCGTTCATGGTATCACATTCACAGTATCAGTATTCGTTCGTAGTCGGTGAAGACCTCAAAGCCGTCTTTTGTCACAACACCCATATCCTCGAGCCGCACCCCGCCGATACCCGTGTAGTAGAGGCCCGGTTCGACCGTGACCACGTGGCCGGGGAGGAGCTCCGTATCCCCGCGGGGGGAGAGGTAGGGGTCTTCGTGTATCGCAAGGCCGACGCCGTGGCCGAGGCTGTGGATGAACCCCTCGGTCCCGGTCGCAAAGCCCCGCTCCGTGAAGAGGTCGACGACCGCCCCGTGCACCGCGGCGCCGGTGATGCCGGGGCGAATCATCCCCTCGGCGAGGGTCTGGCCGTCGCGGACCGCCTCGTAGAGACTGACGACCTCCTCGGTCGGTTCGCCCCGCACGAAGGTCCGGCTCATGTCCGCATAGTACCCCGTCGCCTCGTTTCGCGGGAAGACGTCGATGACGATGGGCTCGTGTTCACGGAGCGTCCCCGACCCGGTATTGTGCGGCTGGGCCGTCTCGGGCCCGCAGGAGATAATCGTATCATGCGCCGCATACCCCTGCCGAAGGAGCCGGCAGTGCATCTCCCGGCGCAGGGCCTCGGAGGTGAGGGGATCGCCGTCCCACATGAGTTCACCGCCGGGGGCGATGGCGGCATCCCTGATGATGCCCGCCGCAAATCCCATCACCTCGTTTGTGACCGCCTGCGCCGCCCGGATGGCGTCCAGCTCCCGCGGGGTCTTGACCGCCCGCATCGTATCGAGGATGCCGGACTCCGGCGTCACCGCCGCAAAGGCTTCGTACGCACGGGCGATGGCGAGCGGAAACGTCCCCGGGACGAGGATGCCCCCGCCCGCAAGCTCGTACACCATCCGGGCCGCGGCCCGCCGTGCGTCCTGCTCCTCCTCGAGGAACTCGAAGTAGCGGGCCTCGCCGCGGGTGATAATCTGGCAGTTCGCCTCACCCTTCGCCCGGCCCGCCTCCATCTGTGGGACGACGAGCGTCCCTGCCTCCCCCCGCTTTTTGATATAGAACATGGGGTCGCCGGTGACAAACCCCGTCAGGTACCTGAAATTCGGATCAGCGGAGTTGGCGTACATGACGAAGGCGGCCGCTCCTGCCGCCTCCATCGCCTCGTCAAGGGAAGGCATGCCTAAACATTGCCCATGAAACCACAAGTACTTTTATCCTGCCCACGCATGTATGGATAATGGACGACGCATCCCGGCAGACGCTGAAATTCAAGTTCGCAAAACTCACGATGGTCCTCAACGGGGTCTTCCTCTTCGCGGCCATCGCCATTCTCGCGATTGCGGGCATCATCCCCGTCTACCGCATCCCCGTCGCCGTCATCTTCGGCCTCGCCGCCATCGGCCTTGCGGTCTATTTTGTCTTCGCCTACCGCCGCGACAAGGCGTGGCTCGCCTCCGTTCCCGACGACAAACCGGCGGAGAACGCGGGAGCGGCGGCCGCAGGAGACGTTTCCAAGGCAGCGGATGCGAATGCGGATGCGGATGCCACAGAACCGGAGGAGTGAGGATACCCGATGCTCGAAAAACTCAGGTCAGAGGTCGAACTCGTCGCCCGCCATCTCGAGGTGGTGCGGGTGGTCGCCGAAAACCAGCCCATCGGCATCATGAAGCTCGCCGAGATGACCGGCGAGCCCTCCCACCGCATCCGCTATTCGCTCAAGGTCCTCGAGTCGCAGGGCTACATCCGGGCATCCCCCTCGGGGGCGGTGGTGACCGAGGCGGCCGATGAGATGCTTGCGCACTTCAACGAGGAGATCGATACCCTGATTGCGCTTCTCGAGGAGATGCGGGACGGAAAGGGCACATAATCCCGGCCGCCATCGGCCCAATCCATAATCTTTAATTATCACTCACGCCGACATTGTAAGGCACACAGGTGCATGCCTCCATAACTCAGTTGGTAGAGTGTCTGGCTGTTAACCAGAATGTCACAGGTTCGAGTCCTGTTGGGGGCGCTTTTTGCTTCAGAGACGATATCTCCGAACGATGTAACCCCACACATTTTTCGCAATTTTTATGAAGAGCGAACGCCGCATCCCATCCATGACCGGCGGGTCCGTGGACGCGTTGGTCCCCGACGGGGCGACGGAGGAACGCAGCGGGCCTTTTTTTTCCGTTTCCTCATCCGCTGAGCCGTCCCGCCTGCGCTTTGCGCCCCATCCGGCACTGTTCCCCTGAAGACCAGAGAACGCGGGTTAATCCGCGGGCTCTGCCGCCCGTTCGGTCAGATACTCCGCCCACTTGATCGTCTCCACCACGGCGAATGCCACAACGCAGAGGAGGGCGACGTAGGCCCAGTGCTCCGCTGCGAGGGGTACGGCATTGAACCAGGAGGGCACCGCATAGATCGCGGCCAGCTGCAATGCGAGCCCGATGAGAACGCTGAGGTAGATGAGCGGGTTGATCGTCAGGCTGCGCCGGATGTTCATGAAGAACGGTTCGTGCTCTTTCTGCGCCTGGATGCCGTTGCACCACTGGAACACCACGAACGCAGTGAAGATGATCGCATTGGCACTCTCGTAGGGGAGCCGGTCGACGAGGTGTTCGAATACCAGAAAACTTGCCACGCCCATCACGAGCCCGAAGATCAAAATCCGCGTGATCTGGCGGCGTTCGAAGAACTGCAGGGCGGGCGGTTTGGGCGGACGGTTCATGACGTCTCCCTCCTCCTTAATGAAGGGAAACGTCTTGTCCTGGACGCCGTCCGTGACCAGGTTGATCCAGAGGATCTGGATGGGGAGGAGCGGGAGGGGGAGCCCGGCAAAGATCGCGGTGCTGATGAGCACGATCTCGGAGATGGCGGTGGAGAGGAGGTAGTAGATCACCTTGCGCACGTTGTCGACGATCACCCGGCCGTTCCTGATGGCGTGGACGATCACCCGCAGGTTGTTGTCGAGGATCACCATCCTCGCGGCGCTCTTTGCCGCTTCGGTCCCCGACCCCATCGCAATCCCCAAGTCCGCCGCCTTCAGGGCAGGGACGTCGTTTACGCCATCCCCGCTCACCGCGACGATCTCGCCGCGGTCCTGCAGGACCCGCACCACCCGGTACTTATGCTCGGGGAGCACGCGGGCAAGAACCGTCGCCCTCTCCAATGCTGCCGCAAGCTCCTCGTCGTCCATGGACGCGATATCGCTCCCGGTCAGGACCGAATCCCCCTTCCTCCAGATAGCCACCTCCCCGGCGACCGACCGTGCCGTCAGGGGGTAATCGCCAGTGATCATCATCACGTGGATGCCCGCCCTGCGGGCGGTGAGCACCGATTCCCGGACGCCGTCCTTGGGGGGGTCCATGAAGCCGACGAGCCCGACGATGTCGTACCGCCACGCATCGGGATCTTCGCCCCGCCAGTCCCCCGCGCCGAACGCCAGCACCCGCAGCCCGCCGCCGGCCATGGCGTCAAGGCGGACCTTGAGGTCCTCAAGGTCGTCCCGGTTCCCGGCGTGCCGTGCCAGCTCCTCAAACGCCCCCTTGATGAAGAACCGGGTCGCCCCGTCCACCTCGTTCGCGGTCGCCATCAGCTTCATCGCGGTGTCGAAGGGGAACGTCCACGTGCGGGGATGCCGCTTGCGGACCCCGGCATACCCGTCCACCCACCGCGAGAGCGCGACGTCGATCGGGTCGCCCGACCCCTCGCCGGCATCGTTGCAGAGGGCGGCGGCGAGGGTGAGGGCCCGTTGGTCGACGGCATAGGAATCCTGCACGGCAAGCCGCCCTTCGGTGATCGTCCCGGTCTTGTCCGATGCAATCACCGTGGCGCTGCCGAGCGTCTCCACCGAGGGGAGGTGCCGGGTCAGGGTCTGTTTCCTGCTCAATGCCAGCGCACCGACCACCATCACCATCGTGACCACCAGCGGCAGCCCTTCCGGTACCGCGGAGACCAGCTCGGCCACCATGAGGTACGCGATCCCGATGAGATCCCTCCCCTGCAGGAAGGCGACCATGCCCACGAGCACGAGGAGGACGATGATCAGGACGGCGTAGCGCACCGAAAAGTGGCCGATTGCCCGGGTGAACGGGCTTTCCGAGGAGGTTTCCTGTGCCCTCTGCGCGATCTTGGCGAGATAGGTGTCGTGCCCCGTGCGCACGACAAATCCTTTCCCGGAGCCCCGGACGACGGTCGTCCCGGAGAGGAGGCTGTTGACGAGCTCGTAGGCCCGGGCATCGGGGTCGAGGACGGCCCCGTGGTCCTTGGAGACCGGGATGGACTCCCCGGTCATCGCAGACTCATCGGCAGCGAGGCCGACGCTCTCGAAGAGCCGGATATCCGCGGTGACGAGATCCCCTTCGGCGAGAAGCACGACGTCGCCGACCGCGATCTCAGAGGACGGAATTTCGACCGTCCGCCCGTCCCGGACCACCGATGCGGTGCTCTCGGTGAGCTTTTTTAAGGCGCGGATCGAGGTCTCCGCCTTCAGTTCCTGCCAGTAGCCGATGATGCCGTTGACCAGAATCAACGCGATGATGACGGCGAAATCCTTGACGTCCCCGGCGAAGAGCGAGATGACGGCAGCGGCGAAGAGGATGTAGATGAGAAAGTTGCGGAACTGCTGAAGAAAGATGCGAAACCGGCTGATCTCCTCCTCTTCGAGGACGTTTTTGCCATAGAGGTCCAGCCTCCGGCGTGCCTCCCCGTCGGAAAGCCCCTCATACGACGTGGCGAGGGATGCCTGTACCGACTCGATGTCCTGTGCATGCGGGGGGAGTTCACCGTCCATTGCCGTGATTACTCCTCTCATCGGTAACTGTACTTAAGTATTTGCGGAATGCCGGACGAGGGGTGCGGCATACGAAAGGATCGGACGTATATACCGAAGTCCACGGTTCACATACCGTTCATCTCCCTCCTCAATAGTATCCGCCGCGTTCCCACACGGCCGGTAGTGGTCGCAGATGAGATGTCCCGTCGTACCGTAATTTCAGAGAATATTTTTTTAAATCAACTCTCTTCTCACACTCCTTCCAGTAGACGCCCCCCACACATTCTGAAATTGGGGGGGCCGATTCTACCCGGGGAAACCGTTATCACCGCACAAACAGATCCCTCACAAGAAGCCATACCCATGCACTCCCGCACCATCTCTTCGCTTGCATCCGCCCTCCTCATCGTCACCTGCGCCGTCACCTGCGGCTGTGTCGCGCCGGAAGACGAGCCTGTGGCCGTCAATACCACCGTCCCCGTAGAACGCGGATGGAACCAGGCAGCGGTGGCACTCCTCGAAACCTACGTGCTGGGGGGAGCCGGACAGGAACCATACGAGAGGTTCAACGGGTCGGTGGTCTCCCCGGACCCCCTCATCCTGCCTGACTCCGACGGACATCCCCTCTATTACCGTTATTTTGTCCAAAAGGACGGTGAAATCTTTTATGCGGTGCAGGTGAGCGCGAACAAACTGCTGGGGAAAACGGTCACCCAAATCGGAGATTTTGGCTATCTCGGGAGAAATGCATCGACAAATCTCGTGAATGGGAGCGATCCCTCCGGCGGGAAATCCCCAACTGCCTACGGCACTCCGGTCCCCTCGTATGACGAGGAATATACGCACCTCATGCTGGACTGCTGGGACGTGGAAGATACCTATGCACAGAATGTGGTGAGGAATGCAGAGAATGCCGGCATTAATCTCTCGCGACCGCTTTCAGGTGACGATCAGGAACTCATCCGGGAAATCCTGTGGGAGAATATCAGGCTACGAGAAGAGCGAATGCGGGAAGTCGAGGACAAACACCACGTGGAACTTTAACGCGATGCAGTCGGCCGGTATTCCCTGTACCACCGCGGGATATCCTCCGTGAAGCCGTCATGGTCACGCCAGACCTGCTCCACCCGCTCCCACATGTAGTCGATCTGCTCGGGCGCATCCGCCGTCTCCGCGTACCAGTGTGACCAGACGATGTCCGGGATGACAGTCATGGCTGCGTAGAGGGCATATTTTTTCCAGAATACTTCGGGGACCTTCACGCCCGCATACCCGTCGATCTGCCCGGCGGCAAAGGGGATGCTCACCGCACGGGAGAAGTAGGCAAGCTTCACGAAGTCATGCACCGGGTCGCCCCAGTCATGCCGGTTGAAGTCGATGATGCCCGTAAGCCTGCCGTCTGCGACGATGAGATTTGCCGGGTGGTAGTCGTCGTGCAGGAACGACTGTTTCGGGCAGGTCAGGAACCGCTCATTGTCGGCGATCGAGGCGGCGAGGCGGTCCTTATCGACAGGTCCGCACGGGAGCTGCATCGCCTCGAAGACGGCGCACTTCCGGGCATACTTTGCAGCGAACCGTTCCCGCCAGGGACCGATGGTGGCGGGGGCCGCCATCCGGTGCACGTTTAAAAGCTCGCGGCCCGCATCGAGGCCCAGCCGGTACTGCTCGTCAGGGCTCATGGCGGGCAGCGCCTCCTCCCCGTCCACCCCCTCCATGTAATCAAGGAGCATATAGCAGAGGCGCTCGTCGCCGGATACCCCGAACTGGTACGCCCGTGGCACGAATGCGGAGTACCTGCCGACCTCTTCGATCAGGTGATACTCGTCTTCCTTGGCGGCCCGGTCCTCCCCCTCTGCGAGCGGCGTGATTCGAAGGAGATAGTCCCTCCCGTCTCCTCCATGGAGCCGGTACTTGTGATCGAACGAATAGCCCCGCTCGATCTTCGTCACCTGCGTGCACCCGGTCGACGCACACACCTGCTCTAAAATGGCCTCAAAGCGTTCCATCGTGCCCCCACTGTCACAGGTACATGAGGGCTACAGAATAGTAAAGATCTGCGACGGCCCACGAACCCCTCGCCGGGCCGGACCCTCCGGTGGAAGGGTCCCTGCCGTCAGGCGGCATGATTGACGGCACGAATGTTTCGGGTGCCGCAGAACCGCTTTTAGCTCCCCCGTTCCACGACGAAGGTCACCTTCACCACGGCACGGTACTCGACAATTGTGTCGCCGTCCACCTTCGCGGTGCACTCCTTCAGGTAGACGCCCTTGATGTCGTGGACGGATTTCGCCGCCTCCCGGACGGCATTGGCGGCGGCATCGTCCCATCCCTTCGGGGAGCTGCCGATCAGTTCCAGCACTTTGGCCACGTGGACCTCGCCTGCTTCATACATTTCTTCATTCCTCCAGGCACCCATAAGGCGCACCTCCTTCATGATGGTTTCGCCGGGAGAAGGAAACAGGGGAGGGACGAAGAACGGCCGGGCACCGTCCCGAACCGCGAATTTTAAAAAAAAAGGATGCCGGGATTATTTCTTCCCGTTTCCGTTGTTGCTCTTCTCTTTCGTCTGTCCTGAATGGTTGCCATTGTTCCCGGCATTGCCATTGTCGTTGTCGTTGTCGTTGTCGTCGTTCTCGCCCGCGTTGTCGTTGTTCGTGTCTGCATTCGAGTCGTTCGCCCCGGCGGTATCGTCGTTCCTGCCCGCATTTCCATTGTCGCTCTTGCCCTTGTCGTTGTTCGTCTCTGCATTCTCGTCGTTGGTTGCGGCGGTGTCGTCATTCGTTCCCGAACCGCTCTGGACGGCGGTGCCGGATGCAACGGTGTTCTGCTGCATGACGGTGAAGCCCATCGGGGCAGTTCCGTCCTCCATGAGCATCGCGATGATCTCGTTCGCCTCGCCGATCATGTACATCGCCGCATCATGCGGGATCTTCTTGCCGTCCTGCGCCTCCACATTGTTCACGAAGGCGCCGAGGATGTTCGCCGCGGTCTTCGGGTTCTTCTCCATCTGTTTCAGGGCTGCGTCGAGCTTTGCAAGGAGGGAGGTCTCCGTTCCCTGGTGGAGCTCCAGTGCGATGACGTACTCGCGAAGCGCCATCGTCCGGTCATAGGGGCTGGGTTCGGCAACCTCGATGGTATGGGACATCATGTCCTCCGCTCCCATGCTGTCGGTCACGGTGACATTGATCGTATAGACGCCGGCCGCCGCGTAGGCATGCGACCCGGTGACGGTGCCCGCCACATCACTGACGGTGTCGTTCATCCCGTCACCCCAGTCGATGACCGCCGCGTCCGTGTCATACGGGTCGGTGAAGAATGCGGTGAGCATCACGTCGTCGCCCGTCATCGCCGCTGTGGGCGCGTCGATGGCGGTGACGTTCGGCGCGTAATTCAGGACGATGGCGGCGACCGCCTTCACGTTGTCCCTCTTCGAGACGTTCTCACCGAGGAGCCGGAGCGGCCAGCTCGCATCATCCTCCGGGATGGCGTAGCCGTTCATCGTGTTGGCCACGAGGTAGCCGGTGCTCCGGATGGTGTCGCGGCTGTCGAAGGTCTTGGCGTAGCCATCGGACGCCGCGACGATGATGTCGTAGCCGGCCGCGGCAAGGGTCTCGTTGTACGCATGGTCGGAGTGCTGGTCCGCATCATCGACGAAGCCCTGCAGGAAGAAGAGCGGCATGCCGGCCCAGACGTTCTCGTCCGCGTCCGTGTACTCCGCATCATGGTTCGCACCGAACTGGCAGGCGAGCGCCGCCTCGAAGTAGGCCTTGTCGACGGTCGTGGTCATCCCGCCGATCCGGGTGCCGTCAAGTTCGAGGTCCCAGCCGGCCGCGGCGGTCGAATAGACGGCAATCTCGGTTACGTACTTCGCCGAGGTGCCCGCACAGGAGGGGTAGAAGATACCGGGGGCGTACTGCCCGTAGACCGGGTCGCTTGCGCTGTAGGACTGGAAATAGTAGTGCCAGTACCCCTCGGGCAGGCTCTCGTGCATGTCCCACTGGCCGTAGATGGTGTCCTCGGGCATGAAGAAGAGGCGCATGCCGTCCTTGTAGCCGGGCACGAACGCACCGTCGGCATACCACGCGATGATCGCATCGCCCTGGTGCTCGTAGATCTCCGCCGTCGGGTAGATGGAGGTGTAGGGCAGGACGGTTTCGTAGCCGTCACTCGCGATGAAGACGATATCGGTGCCTACACCCATGCCGCCCACGAGGCCGACGAGGTCGGCGACCCTTGTTCCCTTCACGGCATTGGAGATCTTGACGCCGCCCTTCGTGTCGTTGTCAACACCCCAGATATCCTCCGGGTCACCGGTGATGGCCTGGTAGGAGTGCAGGGTCTCACCGTCGCCGATGACATCGAACTGCACCATCATCTCCGTGTAGTCGATCCAGACCTCGTCCGCGACCGTCTGCCCGTCCGCACCGTACTTCACGATGTGGAGCTGCGGAATTTCGGTCGGTTCGCCAAACTCGGTCAGCTCGATCTCGGCGATATTGCCGACGGCCTTGCCGCCCAGGGCCCCGTCGGTGGCGACGCCGTCGCCCACGAGGCGCAGCGGCCACGACTCATCGAGCGGTGCGCCGTTCACCTTGTCCGCGACGATATACCCGTCATTCCATGCGACGTCGGCGCTCGCAAAGGCCTTGGAATAGCCGTCGCCGGCCTTCACGGTGATCGTGTACCCGGCCCCCGCGGCGGTCGCGTCGAACGCGTGCGGGATGCGGTCGTCGACCCATCCGCAGAGGAACCAGAGCGGCATCCCCGACCAGACGTTGCCGTCGATATCAGTCCAGGAAACGTTGTGCCCTGAACCGGGGCAGGCGAGACCCTCCTCGAACTCCGCCTGCGGGATCACATCGGTGATCTTCCCCGAGAGGTTCAGGTTCCAGCTGCCCGGCGCTGCGGCAGGCGTCTGGAGCTCGAGAATCTCGATTGCGGCGATGCTCCCCACCTTGTCCTTGCCGGAGGTGACGGCAGGCCCGATGAGCTTGAGCGGGTAGCCGCCCTCTGCGTCGAGTTCGGTGCCGTTCAGCATGTTCGCGACGATGTAGCCGTCGTTACGGGCAACGTCATCCGCGTAGAACGTCCGCGTGTACCCGTCCTCTGCGATCACGTTGATCGTGTAGTTGCCGGCGGCGACACCATCATTGAAGGTCCAGTGGTCATAAAGTTCGTAGTCATCGATGGCGCCAAGAAGCACCCAGAGGGGCACGCCAGACCAGGTGTCGTCCCCGTCGATATAGGTGACGAGGTGGCCGGAGCCGGGGCACGCGAGGCCCTCCTCGAACTCGGACTGGGTGATCGTATCGCCGACCTCCCCTGCCATCGCGAGTGTCCAGCCTTCGGCGGGTGCCGGCAGGCCGGTAAGCTCGATGCGGGCGATGTTGCCCACCTGCTGGCCGCCGAAGACCGCAGCGCCCTTCAGCTGAAGCGGCCAGAACGGCTTGCCGCCGTCGGTCAGGAGCGGGAGTTCGGTGCCGTTGAGGGTGTTTGCAACGATGTAGCCGTCATTGCGGGCGATGTCAACGCTGGAGAGCGTCGTCGACCACCCGTCGCCCGCGATCACTTCGACTTCGTAGTCCGTTGCGGCGATCGCGTCGTTGAAGTTGTAGTGCTCGGGACCGACATCGGGGTCGTCGTCGACCATCGAAACGAGCACCCAGAGCGGGATGCCGCCCCAGACGTTCATGTCGTCGTCGGTCCACTCGACATAGTGGCCGGAGGACGGGCAGGCAAGGCCCTCTTCAAAGAATGCCTTCGAGACGGTCTCGTCCATCGCGCCGGAGAGCTCGAGCGTCCAGTCGTCCGGCGTGACACCGGTCGATACGACGGTCAGGACCGCCGCGGTCGCCTTCGCCTGCACCTCGGCAAGGTCGGTTTTGTCCACGACATCTGCCGCGTAATAGAACTCGACGGTCTCGCCGCCGACAAGTTCGATCACGTTGAGGCCCGCGGGGTTGTTCTTGTAGCCGTCCTTAAAGACGCCGTCGACATAGGCATACCACTTGCCGGGGTCATTGTACAGGTACACATCCACGTTGTCGAGGAGGAGCACCTCATCAAATGTCCACCGGCTGTCGGTCACGTCATAGGTGAACCCGCCGGCCGATGCAGCCTTATCGAGCGCCCCGAGGGGCGTCGTCTCGTTTACGATGTAGGTCGCAGCGGAGTTGTAGGCGACGACATCAAAGGTCGCCTCCGGGTCGAGGACGACCGTGCCGTCGAAGAGGACATCATACGGCAGCGGCAGTTCGACATCGGTGAGTACCGCCGCGGTCGCCTTCGCCTTCACCTCGGCAAGGTCGGTTTTGTCCACGACATCTGCCGCGTAATAGAACTCGACGGTCTCGCCGCCGACAAGTTCGATCACGTTGAGGCCCGCGGGGGTGTTCTTGTAGCCGTCCTTAAAGACGCCGTCGACATAGGCATACCACTTGCCGGGGTCATTGTACAGGTACGTATCCACGTTGTCGAGGAGGAGCACCTCATCAAATGTCCACCGGCTGTCGGTCACGTCATAGGTGAACCCGCCGGCCGATGCAGCCTTATCGAGCGCCCCGAGGGGCGTCGTCTCGTTCACGATGTAGGACATCGCAAGGTTGTTGTACGGGACGACCTCGAAGGTCGCACCGGGCGCAAGCGTCACCGCACCGTCATAGAGGACGTCCATCGTCGGCGGCGCAGACGCGATCTCCGCGATTGTGAGCACCGCCGCCGTCGCCTTCCCCTGCACTTCGGCAAGGTCAGCCGGGTCGAGGACGGCGGCCGCGTAGTAGAACTCGACGGTGTCGCCCTCCACAAGTTCAAGGACGTTCAGGCCCGCGGGCGTGTTCATGTAGCCGTCCTTGTAGACGTCATTGACATAGGCATACCAGTACCCGGGGCTCTTCCGGAGATAGGTCTCCACGTTGTCGAGGAGGAGCACCGAATCATACGCGTAGCGCTTGTCGGTCACATCGTAGGCGAGGCCGGTCGCATCGAGCGCCCCGAGGGGCGTCGTCTCGTTCACCGTATACGTCTCGGAGGAGTCGTAGGCGACGACATCGAACGTCGCACCGGCGGCGAGCGTCACCGCACCGTCGTAGAGGACGTCCATCGCAGGCGGCGCCGTCACCGTGATGTAGTCCGTCTTGACCTCGTCATCGCTGCCGACGGCATTTGTCACGGTGAGGGTGACCGTGTATGTTCCGGGGGTGGCGTATTCAAAGACCGTATCCTGCAGGGTGGAATCCACCGTGCCGTCACTCTCGAAGTCCCATGCCCATGCGGTCGGGACACCCGTGGACTCGTCGGTGAACCGGACGGTCAGGGGAGCGACACCGCTCGTCACATCCGCCGTGAAGGCGGCAACGGGTGCCACCGGGGCCGCTGTCACCGTGATGTAGTCCGCCCGGACCTCGTCGTCACTCCCCCCGTCGTTCGTGACGGTGAGGGTGACGGTGTACGTGCCGGCGGCGGCATAGACATGGCCCGGGTTCTGCTGGGTGGAATCCACCGTCCCGTCGCTCTCGAAGTCCCACGCCCATGCCGCCGGGTCACCGATGGACAGGTCGGTGAACTGGACGGTCAGGGGGGCGACACCGCCCGTCACATCCGCCGTGAATGCGGCGGTCGGCAGTGCGGGGTCGTCGGAAAGGATCGTGATCTCGGCGACCCACTTCACCGAGAGCCCCGTGGTGGTGGGATACTTCTCGGTGGGTGAGGCATAGTAGTAGTACCAGTAGTCGTCATCCGCTGCAAGGTACCAGTCATAGTTCCCGAAGGCGTGGACGCCGAAGGGGTTTGTTGCGTTGTCAGCGAACCAGACGAGCCGCATGCCCTCCCAGTACCCCGTCTCGGAGGGATACGGGTCGGGATAGGTGGCAAGCCCGTCGCAGTACCACGTGACAACCATCGGGCCTTCGCGGGACGTGTAGTTGTACACGTTCTCCCACTCAAACGCCTTGGATAAGCCGTCTTCGGCCACGACGAGGACTTCCTCACCGTCGTTCATTCCGCCGACAAGGTCACAGAGGTCTTTCAGGTTCGTCCCCTTGACGGCCCCCATGTCCTTATCGAGGACGTTTGCATCCTCTTCCGGGTTCCACCGGAGCGCCTGTTCGATTGCATCATCAGAGTCGTCCTTGAAGACCGGCCCCTGGTGGTAGTAGTGCGTTATCCCATCGCCGTAGACGGGGAGGTTCGCCTCCATCCACGGGATGTCCACGGTCTGCTGCGCAAGGACGGTCGACCCGTCGCTCGCGAGCTTTGTGATGGTCAGTTCGGTGGTCGCGTTCGCCGCACTTGCGGGTGCAGCCACGAGCAGAGCCATCAAAATAATCAGTATCGTCAATACAGTTGTTCGTCGGAATTGTTTCATTCATTCACCTCTTCAATCACCTTCGGTATGGCAAGGGGTTCCGGCACCCCATATGCCGGAACCAGCACCCCCCGGATCAAATGCAGATGCCCGTCGGTACACCAACAGGACATGGCATTGGAATGGGCACCGCGGCATATAATGCCTCTGTTCACTCGTGTTGGTTAACCCGGTTTACCAAACTAGCATACTATAAAAAACATGTAGGATTTTGACTATCAGTTTTGATAACCATTAAATAGGAAAACGTGTCTGAAAACGAGTTTTCGGTGAACATTTTCCCCCCCATGCGGCAGTAGAAACGGAGGGAACGGGAGTGCACCACCGGCCCATCGCCCCACGGATGAGGAACAGCGGACTTCCGGGCGGACCATGGGGACAGACTATCTGATCGTGACCGACCGGATTACACGGAGAAACGGGAATCGGTAATTTGTTTGCAGGCGGTATCGTCGCTCTCCAACAACCGCTGCAATATCTCTCCAACCCGAACGAGGGGTGGATGGTATTCCACGTCCCCGGGTGAATTAAAAAAAGTTATCTGGGTGAGGGGAAGGTGTACCGCTGCGCATACATACGCAGGTTCTCGTATCCCTTCATCGGTCCGATGGTAAGACCCACATCAATGCCGTCATCATACGTGAACGCACTGAAGTCAGCCTTTTCCATGAACACATCCAGGGTGCCGTCAACCAGACTGATTTTCACCTGCACGAACGGGTCGGTGCCGGAGGGACTCTGATAGGTGTACACACCCTTCTTCTCGGTCCATTCGCCGACAGGTATCTCCACGAGGTATCCGTCGAGGTCGATTACGACGGCATCCGTTGTCAGATCTGCGGTCTTGCCCACAGGAAGAACGAATGCGGCATCCAGTGACAGGGCATCGCTGCCGGCGCTGCGGCCGTATTCGATCCATCCGTCGCTTACATCAAAGCTCTGGAAGATGTTGCTGATCAGCTCGATCTTCACGATCTCGCCGACCGACTGCCTCCTTGAGACATTCGCACCGACAAGCTTGAGCGGCCAGTCACCCTCCGGCAGCGTCAGGCCGCCCACCGAATTCGCGACGATGTAATCGGTGCTCCGGATGACGTCCTGGCTGTTGAGTGTGACCGAATAGCCGTCGGCTGCGGTAATCACGACATCATAGCCTTCGAGCGCCAGATCTTCGTTAAACGCCTGATCCGAGTGCATATCCGCATCATCGACGAATCCCATCAGGAACCAGAGCGGCATGCCTTCCCAGACATTGCCGTCGGCATCGGTGAAGGTTGCGTCGTGGTTTGCGCCGAACTGGCAGGCGAGCGCCGCCTCGAAGTACGCCTTGTTGATCGTGTACTCTATGCCGCCGACAGCGGTACCGTCAAGCTCGAGGTTCCAGTCGGGTTCGGGGACGGTATAGACATAGATCTCAGCCACAAACTTCGCCGAGGTGCCGGCGCAGGACGGGTAGAGGACGCCCGGAGCGTACTCCGCGTAGACCGGGTCGTTTTCACTGTACGGCTGGTAGTAGTAGTGCCAGTGTCCTGCAGGCATCGTCTCGTGCATATCCCACTGTCCGTAGAGGTGGTCTTCCGGCGTGAAGAAGAGACGCATGCCGTCACGGTAGCCGGGGACGTAGGAGCCGTCGGCATACCATGCGAGGATCGCATCGCCCTGGCGTTCCTGGATTTCAGGTGTCGTGTAGATGGAGGTGTACGGCAGGATGGTCTTGTAGCCGTCGTCTGCCATGAAGACGATGTCGGTGCCCTCGCCCATGCCGCCGACGAGGCCGACGAGGTCAATGACCTTCGTACCCTTCACGGCGTTGGCGATCTTGGTGCCGCCCTTCGTCTCGTCTGCAACACCCCACGGGTCTGCGGGGTCCATCGTGACGCCCTGGTAGTAATAGACGGTCTCGCCGTCACCGACGACCTCGAACTGCTGCATCATCTCGGTGTAGTCGATCCATACCTCGTCAACGATGGTCTGCCCGTCTTCACCGAACTTCACGATGTGGAGCTGCGGGATCTCGGTCGGTTCGTTAAATTCGGTCAGTTCGATCTCGGCGATCCCGCCGACGGCCATGCCGCCGAGGCTGCCGTCGTCATTGGCGACACTCTCGCCCACGAGGCGCAGCGGCCAGGAGTCCTCAAGCGGTACGCCATTGCACTGGTTTGCGATGATGAAGCCGTCGCTCCATGCGACGTCGGCGCTTGCAAAGGCCTTGGAGTAGCCGTCACCGGCCTTCACGGTGATCGTGTAGCCTGCCATGGCGGCGGTGGAGCTGAATTCGTGCGGGAGGCGGTCGTCGACCCATCCGCAGAGGAACCAGAGCGGGATGCCGGACCAGACGTTGCCTTCGCCATCGGTCCACTCGACACAGTGGCCGGAGTAGGGACAGGCAAGGGCCGCTTCAATCTCCGCCTGCGTGAGGACATCGGAGATGAGACCCTTCATGGCGAGGTTGTAGCTGCCGGGTTCGGCCGCGGCGGTCTGGAGGGACGGAAGCGTGATCGCGTCGATGCCGCCGACACTCATGCCGCCGAGGGAGCCGTCATCCTTCTCGACACCCGTTCCTACGAGGCGGAGCGGGTACTCGTCTGCGGGGAGCTCCTCCCCGTTCTTCAGGTTGGCAACAATGTAGGCGTCGCTGTAGGCGATACCTTCGCTGCTGAGGGTCTTTGCGTAGTCGGTGTCGACGTCGGCGATGACGATGTCATAGCCGGTTGCCATGAGGGCCTCGTCGATGGTCCAGTGGGATTCCACTTCATAGTCGTCGACAGCACCGACGACGTACCAGAGCGGCATGCCGGTCCAGGTGTCGCCGTTGATGTCGGTGTAGGTTGCGGGGTGGCCGCTGACGCCCCACTCGAACTCTGCCTGGGTGATGACGTCGTCGACTTCACCGTTGAGGGCAAGCGTCCATCCCGCAGGCGGCTCCGGAAGCCCGGAAAGCTCGATGCGGGCGATGTTGCCGACCTGCTGGCCGCCGAAGATCGCAGCTCCCTTGAGCTGGAGCGGCCAGAACGGCTTGCCGTCGGCGGTCAGGAGCGGGAGTTCCTCGCCGTTGAGGGTGTTTGCAATGATGTAGCCGTCATTGCGTGCGATGGCGGCACTGGAGAGCGTGGTCGACCAGCCGTCGCCGGCGATGACTTCGATCTCGTAGTCCTGTGCGGCAAGGTCGTCGTTAAAGTTGATGTGGTCGTCTCCCACGTCGGGGTTGTCGTCCACCATGGCGACGAGCACCCAGAGCGGGATGCCGCCCCAGACATTGCCGTCCTCGTCGGTCCACTCAGCAGAGTGGACGCAGGCGATGCCGGACTCAAAGTCGGCCTTGGTGACGGTTGCGTCCATCGCGCCGGCGAGGGCGAGCGTCCAGGTGTCTGGCGTGACACCGGTGGAGGCTGTCGTCAGCACGGCTGCGATCGTCTTGCTCTTGACTTCGGCAAGGTCGGCCGGAGCGGAGACATTTTCCGCGTAGTAGAACTCGACACGGTCGCCGTCGGCGAGCTCGATCAGGTTCAGGGCACCGGCTGCGTTGTTGTAGCCGTCCTTGTACTCGTCATTGACGTAGGCATACCAGTAGCCGGGGGTCTTGCGGAGATAGCTGTCCACGTTGTCCACCAGCAGTGCGCCGGAGGTGGCGTAGTTCTTGTCCGTGACATCGTAGGTGAGGCCAGTTGCCTTGAGGGCCCCGAGGGGCGTCGTCTCGCTCACGGTGTAGGTCGCACCGGAGTTGTAGGCGACGACGTCAAAGGTTGCGTCGGGGTCGAGGGACACCGTGCCGTCGTAGATCACGTCATACGCAAGCGGCAGGGCAACGACGGTCTTCACCGCGGCGGTGGCTGCGGCCTGCATGCCGGCGAGGTCGGCCGGGTCCGCGATGTCTGCTGCGTAGTAGTACTCGACGGTGTCGCCGTCGGCGAGCTCGATCACGTTCAGGCCCGCGGGCGTGTTCATGTACCCGTCCTTGTAGACGCCGTTCACGTAGGCATACCAGTAGCCGGGGGCCTTGCGGAGGTAGGTCTCCACGTTGTCGAGGAGGAGCACGTCATCATACGCATAGCGCTTGTCGCTCACATCGTAGGTGAGGCCGGTCGCCTGGAGAGCTCCGAGCGGCGTCGTCTCGCTTACGGTGTAGGTGATCCCTGTCGGATCGTTGACATACGAGGTCACATCGAAGGTCGCACCGGGCGTCAGCGTCACTTCACCGTCGTAGAGGACGTCCATGACAGGGCCCGTCTGGATGACCGCGACGGTCTTCACCGCGGCGGTGGCTGCGGCCTGCATGCCGGCGAGGTCGGTCGGGTCGGCGATGTCTGCTGCGTAGTAGTACTCAACGGTGTCACCGGTCACAAGCTCGATCACGTTGACGGCGTCGGGCTTGTTCATGTACCCGTCCTTGTAAACGTCGTTCACGTAGGCATACCAGTAGCCGGGCGTCTTGCGGAGGTAGGTGTCGATGTTGTCGACGAGGAGCACGCCGTCGTCATATACGTAGCGCTTGTCGCTCACATCGTAGGTGAGGCCCGTTGCCTGGAGAGCGCCCAAGGGCGTCGTCTCGCTCACGGTGTAGGTGATCCCGTTCGGGTCGTTGACATAGGAGGTCACATCGAAGGTCGCACCGGGCGTCAGCGTCACCGGGCCGTCGTAGAGGACGTCCATTCCCGGAGCGGGGTCGTCACTGAGGATCTGGATCTCCGCGACGACCTTCACCGAGAGACCGGTGGTCGTGGGGTACCTCTCGGTTGCCGAGCCATAGTAGTAGTAATAATACGCCTCATCGGCGGCGAGGTACCAGTCGTAGTTCCCGAAGGCGTGAATGCCCCAGGGATTCGTGGAGTCGTCAGCGAGCCAGACGAGCCGCATGCCCTCCCAGTAGCCGGTATCGGATGGATACGGAGCAGGATAGGCGTCAAGCCCGTCGCAGTACCAGGAGATGATCATCGGGCCTTCGCGAGACGAGTAATTGTACACGTTCTCGTAGGCAAAGGGCTTCGAGAAGCCGTCTTCGGCAACGACGAGCAGTTCTTCACCCTCGTTCATGCCGCCGACAAGATCACAGAGGTCCCTGACATTCGTGCCCTTCACGGCACCCATGTCCTTTTCTTTAACATTGAGATCCTCATCCGGATTCCAGCGGAGCATTTCCTCTATTGCCGGATCGTCAGGATAGTCGCTGAAGACCGGTCCCTGGTGGTAGTAGTGCGTTACCCCATCGCCGTAGACGGGCATGTTTGCCTCCATATACGCGATGTCCACCGTCTGCTGGTCAAGGACGGTGACACCGTCGTTTGCCAGTTTGGTGACGGTCAGCTCGGTGGTGTACGCACTTGCGGGTGCGGCCACGAGCATGACCAGCATGAGTAGTAGAAAAGTCGATACCGAAATTCTTGACAGATTGTTCATAGTTTCACCTTTTGCAATCACCTTGTCAGACCGCCCGACCTTTTGGGGATGAGGCCGGACGGCACCGTGGTCGAAATCAGATGCCCGTCAATACACACAAACAGACATGAAAATGAGGTCATCCGGGCCGGATATAAGAACTGTGTTTAAATAAAACGATTTATCAATTGAACACGGTTGACTGGGATATATATAACCCGCCGCCATTCGACTATCAAATCTGCCAACCATTAAGTAGGAGTTTTGGTTCGATTGCGACGTTGAAATTCGGTCAATTCTTTCATTTAATCTAAAATTATCCAATTAAAGAACTAAATAATAAAATATCAGAGTTATTTGAAAATTCGGATAATATTTTGCAAACCATGTTTCCTTTAAAAGGACAAGGCATGCGCTCTCTGAAATAAGCCACAAATGTTTATTAAACCAGATAAATTACGGCAAAATGCTCATATATCAGAAGGCAATTTGGAGAAAAAATGGGACGAGGAGATCCCCCTTACTCCCGCCGCACCTGTGTACCGCCAGCGGCACAGGCGAGGGCTGCCGCAATGGTGAGGACGACCACGAGGATGCCGGGGCCCGACTCGCCGGTCGGGGCGGCGGGGGCGGCGTCCGTTGCAACGACCGCCCAGGTGGAGAAGCGGTTCGTGGTTGCAGTGAGCGTTCCCCTGCCGGTGTCAACCTTGGTGGGCATGAGCGTCCATGCCCCTTCGCCGCGGTCCCAGCGGGCAAGGGCGAGGTGGGAGGCGCTGCCGCCCGCCGCCGCGAGGTCGCCTGCGGCGTAGGTGACGGTGACGGTCGCGTCCTTTGCAAGAAGGCCCGTCAGGCCGTCGACGGTGAACGCGGTCGTGCCGGCCGCGGCCCCGGCGGGCAGGGCCGGGAGGGCGCCTGCGTACGGGGCGACGGTGACGTCGGTCTCGGCGAATACCGCACCCTTCGGGAAGGAGATCGTAACCGTGCCCTCAGGGACGGCGAGGATGCCGCCCGCCTCGGGGGTGATGGTCAGGGTCGCCGCGGTGAAGGGCGGGATGTATTCCTCGGCGACGGTGAAGGTCGCGGTCGCCTCGTCGAGGACGGTGCCGTCCTCGAGCGTCATCGCCGAGGTGACCGTGTAGGTGCCGACGGGCAGGCCGGTGGCAAGCGGTGTTTCGAAGGCGACGGTCTGGCCGGGGATCACCGCCCGCGAGAAGGGATCGGACGTGGCGGTCGCAACGGTCGTGCCCGCAGCGTCGGTGACGGAAAGCGTGTTGACGGCGCCGTAGTAGTGATGGTTGCCGGTGTTCGTAAGGGCCGTGGTTACGACGATGGGCTTTCCGGCGACGACCTCGCCCACCGAGACGGTGCCGACGTCACCGGTCTCGATTGCACTCGTCCCGGCGATGGTGAGCATCACGGGCACCGCGACAGCGGTCGCAAAGGAGGCCTGCGCCCCGCCGGTCGTGGCAGGGTGGATGAGGATGATCGCGTAGCGCCCGCCGCTCCCGACGTTTGCGGGCACGTCGACGACCGCGTTGAAGGCGACCCGGTCGCCGGGTTCAAGATGGACGAGGGTCTCTTCGGTCGTAACAAACGACCGGGCGGAGTAGGGACTGTTGTCATCCGCGGCGGCGAGACCGGTGTACGACCCGCCGTCGAGCGACTGGCCGAAGCCGAGGACGTCGACGGCATAGTCGGCGGCGCCGTCGGTTTCCTTGATGGAGACGGCCATGGGGAAGAGGTACGTCGTGCCGGGCTCGACGTCGTACATGATCTTTGCCCCCTCCACCTTGACGGCGGTGCCGGGCGAGACAACGAGCGCCGCGAGGAGGAGCACCGCGGCGGCGGCACAGAGGATGCGGATGCGGTAACTATTGTTCATTGATTATTCTCCGATGTATGTAGGTTGGAGTTACAAGGAAAAAGAGTTGTGATACGCCCCGACAGGCATGGGGCGTATCGGTGTCATGGTTTAGGGAGATGTCTAGACTGCAGTTCCAATGAAAGTGACCGTAATATCATAATCACCATTCACATCTGCTGCGTCAACGATCTGCTCAAAATAAACAGTAGTCTCTGAGTTAACACAGGGTGCAGCGCCTTCGATAAGCGTCGGGCCAGTTGCCAGCGAGATGTACGAACCCTGAGTAAGGCTTATTCCGATTGGGTTGCTGAGCGTAACCAGATCGACATCGTTGTACATGAATCCACCATTACTACCCGATGCCACAATATCCCAATCGTCCGAGGATGTCGTTACTTTCACAGTTGTGCTACCAGTTCCGGCAGTTGTACGAGACATGGCAGAAAGATCAAAATCAGCACCTGCCGTTACTTCAATGTCAAGTCCAATATTACCTGAAACAACAACCGAATCTTCGGCCGCCATTGCCGCTCCCGGCAGGGCCAGGAGCACGATAAGGGCGAGTGCGCCCATGATAAACATTCTCTTCATTCGTTCATTCCTCCAGTAGGAATAATAAACGATGAACCCGGCCTTTTAATAATTATTTGTAATTTATAGATTTGAGTAAATTTAATTAAATTGACGGGGTGACCACTGCGGCAACCCCCGGCAGGAGGGTGCAGACGGGGGAGGGAGACGCCGCGGGCGGGGCCTTTTGTTCGCATCCGGCACCTCTGCAGCGGCGGTCGGGACATTTCGGGACGGAGGATGCTTCGATGGGCCTGAGGCACCGGGGGACGAGTTCCCGTCGGCCAGGAATGAATGCCATTATTGCATATCGCACCGCGCAGACAAGGATGTGGCCGGAGCCACAATATCCGTTAAGGTGCCCCGCCCACCGCATCATCGACCAATTTGATAGAAGAAATAAAAACGGATATCCAAACAAAAACACGTGCGAAGAACGAGCGGAAAAAGGAAATGAATTTTGGGTCGGAAACCGCCGATGATCAGGCGAGCAGGGCGATGATGTCCTGTGCCTCATGGATCAGCTCGACCCCGTCCTTCGAGGGAATGATCTTGCCGTTCAGGACGGCGACGGTGTTCTTGAAGAGCCGGACATACGTCGCACACTGCTCCATGTCGCCCGCCTCGTAGGCAGAGGAGGCCGCCTCGAGTTCGCCCACGAGGATCGTCTTCACCCATGACGGGATGGTATCGAGCCCCTCCACGTGCAGGATGAGGGCATCGATGCGGGCCCCTGCGGTGTCGCCCGTCACCACGATGTAGTTCTCCCGGATGAGCGTATCGCCGCCCGCCCCGTTGGCGACCGTGAGCGTCACCGTGTAGATGCCCGGCGACTCGTAGACGTGGACGGGATTCTGTTCCATGCTGTCGCAGATGCCGTCGCTCTCGAAGTCCCACGCGTAGGTCGTCTGGACGTTCTCCGAGCAGTCGGTGAACTGCACGGGAAGCGGCGCCGCTCCCGCCGTCGGATCGGCGGTGAAGTTTGCGACCGGCAGGGGGGCCGCGACCACCGTGCCGGTGACGGTCAGGGTATTGCCCGCAAGACCCGCCGGTACGAGAAGGGCCGCACAGAAGAAAATCGCCAGAACCGCCTGCCATCGCCGCATCGTCGTCATCGTCGTCATCGCCTCAGGTCACCGCCCCGGTGAAGGTGATCTCCGCACGGTAGACGCCCGACGCAAGCTGCTCATCGCCCGCCACCGTGGTCTGCTTCAGCCAGATGTCGTAGGTACCGGTACCGTCGCCGTTGTCGAGGATAACGCTGTTGCTGTTTGCTCCGACATAGGCATCGCTCTCCTTCGCCTTCACCTGCAACGGGTTATAGAGATAGGCGCCGTCCGTGACATACCCCGTGCCTTCAAGCCACGCCGCCATGTGGCCGGGGTGGGGGTTGGCTGAGGTGTCGCTCACCCGCACCTCCCACGTGGACGCTGTTGTGGAGACACTGAGGTCAATGGAGGTGCTGTCCACGGTGTCGGTCTCGGTACCAAGGTTCCAGCCCGTCAGGTCGCCCGTCGCCTCGACGGTGATAGAGGGAGTGGTGCTGCCGACGGTGATGTACCCGGTCTTCGTCATCGTGTCGCTGCCGGCGCTGTTCGTTGCCGTCAATGTGACCGTGTACGTCCCTTCGTTCTCGTACTCATGGACCGGGTGCTGGAGGGTGGACGACTCCCCATCCCCGAATGTCCAGCTCCAGCTCGTGGGATTGTTCGTCGAGGTATCGGTGAAGGAGACCGGAAGCGGTGCACTCCCGGTCGTCGGGTTGGCGGTGAAATCAGCGACCGGTGTCGTCACCGTACCGGAAACATTGACGAACGCCGTCTTTGTTACGGTCGTACTCCCACCCAAATTGGTTGCGGTGAGGCTCACCGTGTAGAGGCCGGGATAATTGTAGGTATAGACGGGATTTTGCAGGGTGCTGTCGACAACCCCGTTCGTATCGAAATCCCATGCCCATGAGGTAGGGTCGCCCGTCGAAGTGTCGGTGAACGAAACCTCGAAGGGCGGGCTGCCGGTAACGCCTGTGGAGGAGACAACGAGGGCGCTCACATCGTCCACATTCGCCGTGATTGTGTCCTTCTTGTTGGTGCCGGTGATCGCCTCGAACCGGAGGGTGTGCACTCCCGTATATGACGAAACGTCAAGGGTCTCCTGCGACCAGGGGAAGGTACTTGAAGAATAGGTGGCCTCCACGGTACTGTCGATGGAGACATCCAGACGCGAGACACCTCCCTCAGCGCTAACTTCATAGAAATAGGAGAGCTGATCAATACCCGTAAGGTTGAGGTCCTGTTCGAGATACGAGGGCGGCGTGCCCTTGGTGGACTGCAATTGTGCACTCTTGATGCCGGAGTGTTGGGAGGAGGTATCTGCAGTAACTCCTGCCGATGTCCATCCCGTCAGATCGTCCTCAAACCCGCCGTTCACCACCACATCGGCACTCGCCGAAAAGTCCGCCACCGGTGCCGGGGGAAGCACCTCGATGTAGCCGGTCTTCGTCTCCGTATCACTCCCGGCGGCGTTCGTCGCGGTGAGCGTCACCGTGTAGGTGCCGACGTCGGTGTAGGTGTGGAGCGGATGCTGCTCGGTCGAGGTGTTCCCGTCCCCGAAGTCCCAGGACCAGGACGCATAGGCGGAATCCTCCATCTTCGCAGAGAGGTCGGTGAAGAGAAGGTCCAGTGGCGCAGGTCCGGACGTGCAGAGGGCGAGATCTTCGATATCATCCAGATACACGGTATAGCCAGAATCATCCAGGTCGCTCACGGCCCTGAATGTCAGGGTATGAGTCCCGCTGAACCCTAAGGACGAGATGTCAATCATCTCTGTCTCGTAGTACTCTCCATCGCCTGATGAAAAGGTGCCAACGACGGTATCATCGACAAGAACCTGCATGTACACCTCCGGTTCCCCATAGTAGTACGTATAGAACCTGATGCTCTCCACATCCGTGAGATCCACCTCCTGCTCCAGGGAGGCACTTCCCAATGAAGGTGCCGAAAGTTTGGCACTGTATGTGCCGTGCGTTTTTGTCGAGGGGAGATAGGCCGTATAAATGCTCACTCCCGTCCCTGTCCAGGGCGAAACGATACCGGTCTCGAAATCACCGTTGGTTATCCGTCCGGTCTTCACGTTCGCGGCGAATGCGGCCTCGGGAGCAGGCACCGGGTCGTTGGAGGAGACATAGATCCGGTCGACATACTTCAATGTCCAGCCGCCGAGCGAAGGGTACTGGATACCGCCACTGTAATAATAATACCAGTACTCCTCGGACATGCCATCGAACATGTCCGCGAGTCCCGCTACATGGAACCCATCCACGTTCCGGGAGGTGTCGGCAAAGAAGGTGGCTCGCATGCCGTTGGTGTAATCCGGGCCGGTGTAGCCGCTTGTCATTCCCGATTCCCCGGCATCCATGGAATACCACGTCAGGACATACGGGCCGAGCTCCGACGTGTTCTCGTAGAGGACGCTATACGGGACGACCTTGTTCACGTTGTCGGCCGCGATCACCTTTGCGTCCTTTCCCTCGGGAAGACCCCCGACGAGGTCGCAGAGGTCCGCGATATTCGTGCCCTTCAGTTTCCCGAGGTTCTTCCCTTCCCAGTTCGTCCGCTCATTCTGTTCGTACGACTGGGTGGAGGCGTTCCAGATGCGGTCCCATTTCTCTTCGCTGTCATCCCATGACGGGGCCACACCGCCCGGCCAGTCGTCCCGGTAGTCCGGGAAGGAGACCCCGTACTCATTCTCCCATTCTCCCTCGAAGATCGGCCCCTGGAAGTAGTAGTACGTGTTTCCGTCGCCCCACACCTCGAGGTTCTCCTCCATCCATTCGTACGACACCGTCGTTTCATTGATGGGAGTCAGCCCGTCGATTGCGTATCTTCGAACCGTGACCTCGGTCGAGTAGGCGCTGCAGGAGAACGCGAGAACAGAGAGAAGACAGAGTATCAGTAGAATCCGGTACATGGCGCGTTGGTTCCTTTCCATAATCAATGCTTCTCCTCGGAATGCAGGCCTTCCCGACGCTGCTGCCCGACAGCGAGCGCCATGACTATGCCTGTAACCATTGTTGATGCCCGGCGATGGATATAATTTTTGATTTATTAAGTCCATTGAGTAAAGCTAATATAATTGATTCACTATCCTTCACGTACTCCTATGAAAGAGAGAGCTGCGGGGAGAATACCCCTGCCAGACCCAACGGATCCCGGCACAATGTATGGAATCGCCGGCGTTGCACAATGGGGGCCTGCCACGGATGGCGGGATGAGAGTCCCTCCTCCGGGCGGTTCCCGGTCGCCCGCGTCGCCATCGCACCAGCTCTTTCCCTTCATCATGAAACCGTCACGAAACCGACTTTCGTCTCCGTATCGCTTCCGCCGGCATTCGTCGCCGTGAGGGTGACATTGTAGACCCCTTCGGCGGTGTACAGGTGAGTCGGATTCTGTTCGTTCGACGTCCCGCCGTCCCCGAATGTCCATGCCCACATTGTCGGGGTATCGGTTGAAGCGTCCGTGAAGTGCACGGTCAGCGGAGCAGCGCCGCCGGCACCGTCGTCTGCATCGTACGGTGCGGTCGCGTCGTCGATGTATGCGGCAATCATGTTGTTATTCTTCGTGTTGGTCCACGCCAGGAAACGGACCGTCTGGATTCCCGAGTATCCGCTGATCGTATCGGTCGCCCACCCCGTCGTACTTTCATAGGTACGGACAGGCGAGCCGTTGAGGTACACAAACAGCTTCCCCTTGTTCAGCGAGGGAATGGCATAGGCAAATGTCAGTGAGCCCGCATCGGTGAAGTTCACCTGCTGCTCGATGTACGAATCGCTCCCCTCCAACGAATACAGGGAAGCACCGTATGAACCCACATACGCTGCTCCGGCAGCCACGGAGACGCCCGTTCCCGTCCAGCCGGTGAGGCTGCCCGTCTCGAATCCTCCGTTCGCCACCGCGTCCGCGGCTGCACTGAAGTCCGCCTCGAGCGCCTTCACGGTGATGAATCCTGCCTTCGTCTCCGTGCCATTCCCGAAGGCATTCGTCGCCGTCAGGTTCACCGTATACGTCCCGGCGGCCGTGAAGGTGTGGGAGGGATTTTGCAGCGTCGAGGCGTTCCCGTCACCGAAGTCCCATTCCCAGGAGGTCGGGGCGTACGTCGAGAGGTCGGTGAACTGCACGGTTACCGGCATGACCCCTGAGGACACGTTCGCCGAGAAGTCGGCGCCTGGGGGGAGGGGTACCGGGTCGGTGCTGAAGATCTGTATCCTGTTGATGTACTTGCCGGAAAGGCCGGTCGTTGTCGGGTAGAGCTCGGTCGGCCCCCCGTAATAGTAGTACCAGTACTGCTCATCGGCAGCCTCGTGCCAGTCCCAGTTTCCGAATGCATGAACGCCCCAGGGATTCGTCGAGTTGTCCGCAAACCAGACCATTCGCATCCCGTCATAGTAGCCATCCGAGACATTGCCCTGACCAGAGCGCCACCATGTCAGCACGACCGGCCCTTCGCGGTCGGAATATCCGTAGATATTCTCGTAGGCAAGGTACCTGTTCCAGTTGTCCGAAGAGATGAACTTCGCCTCCTCCCCTGCCTTCATCCCGCCGACAAGATCGCAGAGGTCCTTTGCGTTCGTCCCCTTCACCGCGCCCATATCCTTCGTAAGGACATTCGTATCCTCCGCGATATTCCAGCGCAGCAACATCTCTTCATCGGGATCCTCATCATCGACAAAAACCGGGCCCTGGTGATAGTAGTGCGTCACCCCGTCGCCGTAGACAGGGAGGTTCGCCTCCATCCAGGTATAGGTGACAGTCGTCTGGTTCAGGACATAGATCCCGTCGTTCGCGTAGCGTGTCACCTGGATCTCCGTCGTCGCCGCCGAGACCGAGCCCGGCAGCGCCAAAACCAGGATGAGGAAAATAGTAGCCAGAATCAACATTTTTTTCATTCTACATCCCTCCATTGGGATTATCGATCCATTTTCTTGAAAAAATGAGGTTTGGTCCGGACCTCACGCCAGCACAGTGATGTACTTGCTCATGCTCAGCGTGTCGGTGCCGAACTCGTTTGTTACGGTGAGGGTCACCGTGTACGAGCCCTTCTTCGTGTAGGTATACACGGGGTTCTGCTCCGTCGAGGTGCCCTTGTCGCCGAAGTTCCATTCCCACGACGTCGGTTCGCCCGACGACAGGTCGGTGAACGAGACCGCGAGCGGGATCGTACCGGTGAGCGGGTCGGCACTGAATGCCGCCGTCGGCGGCTCCGGCTGCACCGGCACTTCCGCCACCGTGACAAAGCCGCTCTTCGTGACCGTGGCGGTTCCTTCCGCATTCGAAGCGGTCAGGGTCACGGAGTACGTACCGGGCTGGTCATAGGTGTGGACCGGGTTTTTCACGGTGGCATCGATCGCACCGTTGCCGTCGAGGTCCCATGCCCACGACGTCGGTGCGCCGCTCGACAGATCCCTGAACGAGACCGTCAGCGGCGCGTACCCGAGGGCGCCCTCCGTCGAGGAGGCATAGGCAGAGACGTCATCGACATACGCCGTCAGGATATCCTTCCCCGTCGGTCCGCTCGTCACCTCGAAGGTGACGGTGTGTTCACCCGAATACCCTGCGACACTGATCGTGGGGCGGTACCAGGCGATGACGGAGGAATACTCGTCAACCTTCGTCCCGTCGATGAGAACCGCAAGCGACCCGGATGTCGCCTGATTGATCCTGAAACTGTACGTCAGCGTGTTCACTCCAGTCAGATCGATCACCTGCGACGCCGACGAGACGACGCCCTTCGTCGAGGCGAGCGAAACACTGTACGTGCCGGTGTTGGCAACGCCGCCGACGACCTCCGCGGAGGTCAGCGTCCAGCCCGTGGCATCCCCGCTCTCGAACCCGCCGTTTGCCACGATCTCCACTGCGCCTGCAAAGTCGGCGGTCAGGGCGGAAACGCTCACGACATCCGTCTCCGTTGCGGTGTCGGTGCCGTAGGCGTTTGTGACCGTCAGCGCCACGGTGTAGGTACCGGGGGCGGTGTAGGTCCATGCGGGATGCTGTTCTGTGCTGTCCACCGTACCGTCACCGTCGAAGTCCCACGCCCATCCGGTCGGCTCGTTGGACGAGAGATCGGTAAACTGCACTGTCAGCGGGGCTTCGCCGGAGAGGGGATCGGCTGCGAATGCCGCACCCGGCGGCCCGAGCACGAAGGTGTCATACACACTCCCTTCCGGATAGAGATAGGCGACCTCGCTGCCGTCGGGGGAGATCTCCGCGACCGGGACGACGTCCACGGTGGCGGTGCCCGCCTGCGGGTCGATGGTCACGCGGGCGTAGCCGAGGGTCAGCTCGAGGCTGTTCCGGTAGCCCTCGATCTTCTCCTCGTCGAGCAGCAGGTAGGACGGCCCGCCACCGGTGCCCATCACGGTGTACATGATGCCCGATTCGAAGTAGCGCTCATAGGCATGGACATCGCCGTTCATGACCATATCCACACCGCCCGCAGTCAGGATGTCCTCCCACTGTTCCCTGACATTGAGATAGCCGCCATAGTGCTTCAGGCTCGAGCTGTAGGGCGGCTGGTGGAACGCAACGAAGTTCCAGTCGGCCGGCCCGGCGAGATCGGCAGTGAGCCATGTCGTCTGTTCGCTCATCGCCGGCCAGGCCCATTCGTTGCTGTCCAGCACCGTGAAATGCGCCCCGCCGCAATCGAACGAATACCACTCCGGCATGCCGAAGATGTCGTAGTAGAGGGTGGCATTCTGCTCGTGGTTGCCGAGCGCAGGGAAGATGGTCAGATTGCCAAGCATCGGCCCGCCGGCCGCAAAGAAGCGGTCCCAGTCGGTAGTGAGCGTTGCATCGTTCACGAGGTCACCACTGTGGATCACGAAGGCGACGTCCTCCTCGTCTGCAATCCGGTCGGCGACAAGTTTGTGACGCTCCTCCTGCGAGAAGGTCGGGAGCTGGTCCTGTGAATCGCCATAGAAGATGAAGGTGAACGGGCCGCTCTCGGGCAGGGTCGAAAAGTGCAGGTCCGCAGTCGTCCCGCCGTCCCTGACGACGCGGTAGTGGTAGAGGGTGCCGGGGGAGAGATCCGCAAGGGCGACGTGGTGCAGCAGGGCACCGGTCTCGTCGGTTGCGCTCCGGTCGTAGCCGCCGGTTGCCGAGAAGTATGCGTCATCGGCGTACTCGACGCTCACGATCGCGGCTTCCGGGGTCTTCACGTTCACGGTGGTCCCGGTCGTGGTCGTTCCGGTGAGGTACGGTCCCCAGGCAAAGAGGACGGTCTCGGCGTATTCGGAGGGGAGGCCTGCGAGCGGGTAGCTGTCGGTGTAGACTCCCGACGTGAATACCGTCTCGCCCACGCCGTCGCCGTCGGCGTCGCTCCCGGCATAGGCGCTGTAGTAGTTGCCGAGGTAGCCGGTGTGGATGCCGCCGTCGTAGGTGTAGGTGAGCGGCTCGGGCGAGCGGGCGACATTTGCGGTCAGGATCTCCAGATCATCGCCAATCACGGCGTTGAGCCAGAGGACGTTGTCATGCGGCGTATCCTTGATGCAGATACCGGCATCAACGTTGTTTGAGACGGTGTTCCCGATGAGGTAATTCTCGTACGCGGTGTCCCGGATGCTGATCCCACGCTGGGTGTTGTCGTGGCAGTAGTTCTCCGCAACGGTGTTGTTCGTCCCCTCACCGCCGATGTGGATACCGTTGTAACAGCCGGCGCAGTCGTTTGCGATAATCAGGCAGTCGTCGAATCCGACGATCTCGATACCGGCGACGTGTTCATTCGTCGGCCCGCGGACAGAAAAGCCCTCGATGGTGACGCCGTCGGCATCGATGTCGAAGACCGGCAGCGCCGGCGATGCGGCGGTCACCGTCACGGCAGAGGCGCCGTTTCCGCTCCTGATGGTCAGCGCCTTGTCGACGAGCACATTTTCGGTGTACTCGCCGTCAGCGACCTCGATCACGTCTCCTGCAGAGGCGCCGTCGACGGCGTTCCGTATGGTCAGGTAGCCGGCGCCGGTGTTCAGGTTGTGGACCGGCATATCCGCATACACGCCGATATACCCGGTTTGCGTGACGGTGTCGGAACCTGCATCGTTGGATACGGTGAGCGAGACCGTGTAGGTTCCAACATCCGAATAATTGTATACGGGATTCCGGGTGGTTGCATCCACCACACCGTCCCCATCAAGGTCCCACGCCCAGGAGGTCGGGGATCCTTCGGATATGTCGGTGAAAAAGACGGTGAGCGGTGCTTCACCCGCGGTCACATCCGCGATGAAAGACGCGATTGGCGGGACCGTTCCTTCCGTAACCGCGATGTAGTCCGCCTTCACTTCGGAGTCAGTCCCCGCAGCGTTGGTGACGGTCAGGGTGACGGTGTAGGTGCCGGCGGTATCATACGTGTAGGTCGGGTGCTGTTCGGTGGAGTCCACCGTCCCGTCACTCTCAAAGTCCCATGCCCATGAGGTCGGCGAATCCGCCGAATAATCGGTGAACCGGACGGTGAGCGGTGCGGGCCCCTCCGTCACGTCTGCCGTGAAGGCCGCGGTCGGGCTGACGGGGGTATCGGTCACGGTGATGTACTTGGACATCTTCACGGTGTCGGTGCCGAGATCATTGGTCACGGTGAGCGTCACCGTGTAGGCACCCTTCTTCGTGTAGGTGTGCACCGGGTTCTGCTCGGTGGAGGTGCTCCGGTCCCCGAAGTTCCACTCCCACGAGGTCGGGAAGTTGGCCGACTGGTCAACGAACTGCACCTCAAACGGGATCATCCCGCTCCGGACCGGCGCCTCGAAGGCGGCGACGGGGGCAACTCCCGCCACCTGGATGTAGTCGGCCTTCACCGCGCTATCGGTGCCGTCGGCATTCGTTACCGTGAGTGCGACTGTGTAGGTGCCGGGGAAGTCGTAGGTATACGACGGGTTCTGGAGGGTTGAATCCACGATGGAGTCACCATTGAAGTCCCACGCCCAGGAGGTGGGATTCGCAGAGGAGAGATCGGTAAACTGCACGGTGAGGGGAATAGTCCCCGCCGTGACATCTGCCGCAAAATCCGCGATCGGGACTTCGGTGACGGTGATGTAGTCCGTCTTCGTCTCGGTTGCCGTTCCCGCATCGCCCGTCACGGTCAGCGTCACCGTGTAGGTGCCGCCGGAGGTGTAGGTCCAGGCGGGGTTCTGCCCGGTGGAGTCGACCGTGCCGTCGTTGTCGAAGTCCCACGCCCACCCAAGTGCATCCGTGGATGCATCGGTGAACTGCACCGTCAGCGGTGCATCGCCGGAGACCGGATCGGCGGAAAATTCGGCGGAGAAACCGGGATGGCTGTAGATGCTGATCCTGGAGATGACCTTGCCTGAAAGCCCGGTCGTGGTCGGATACTTTTCGGTGGGTGAGCCGTAGTAGTAGTACCAGTACTCCTCATCGGCGGCCTCGTGCCAGTCCCAGGCGCCGAAGGCGTGAACGCCCCAGGGATTGGTCGAGTCATCCGCGAACCAGACCAGCCGCATGCCGTCGTAGTACCCGGTGTCGGGATATGATTCTGATGGATATAATCCGAGGTCATCGACATACCAGGTGAGCACGACCGGACCCTCGCGGGATGAATACTCGTAGATATTTTCATACGCGAAATAGTCGTACCAGCCATCCGCGGCGTTGATTTTTACCTCATCGCCGTCGTCCATCCCCCCGACGAGGTCGCAGAGGTCTTTGACATTGGTACCCTTCAATGCACCCATGTCCTTTTCGCGGACATTCATGTCCTCGTCGGGATTCCAGCGCAGTGCCGCCTCAATTTCGGGGTCGGGATAGTCGATAAAGACCGGCCCCTGGTGGAAGTAGTGGGTCACGCCGTCTCCCATCACCGGGAGGTTCGCCTCCATCCAGTGGTAATCGACGGTTGTCTCGGCAAGGACAGTCGTCCCGTCCTCGTCGTACTTGATAATATGCACCTCGGTCGTCGCCGCCATCGCCGGTGCGGCAAATAACAGGATGCATAGCGTAAATCCCAATAAAACGATAAATTTGTCCTTCAATTCTATCACCTGCCGTACACTGAAAAGAGACGTCCCCCTCAGCACTTACAGTTAAGAAAACGGTCGGAAGCCGGATTCATAAAAGTTGTTATTATTAATATAATTGAATTAAATAAATTAATTTTATCCGTATTGGAGGGAACCCACCCATTCGATTTAAAATTAGGCGGTAATTTTGCATCAAAAAGAAAAAATTAATAAATAATTAGTCTGAACGGCAAATTGCCTTTCACAGTCCTACGAATTGAAAAATCGACGCCACCTGTAACTCCAAACCATCTCACCATGAGAAAAAGAGGATGAGAATTTTCAGCCATCGGCAAGCGCGTCAAGGATCTTCTGAGCCATCGTAATCAGGGAACCGGCATCTTCCTGAGGGATCTTCTTTCCTTCAAGTGCCTCGACCTGGTTGATGAATGCACTCAGGTGCGACCCTGCGAGGTTCACCGCCTCTTCTTCACTCATTCCCTTCATTGTTCCGGAATCCTCACTGCCTGTTTGGAATTCGAGGCATCCGATGGCGGCGTCAAGCTTCACGGTCAGCGCCTGTTCCGTCCCGTGGTGGAGACCGAGGCTGATAACATACTCTTTGAGCGCAATCGTTGCTTCCAGCGGGGTGTCGGTCGCAGGAACCGCGACCACTGCGCTGCCGGAGACGGCATTGTTCATGGCGGTGATGGTCGCAGAGCCGGGCGATGCGGCGGTGAAGAGGCCGGTGGGACTGATGGTGCCGACAGCGGCATCGGAGACCGACCAGGTGACAATGAGGTCCTCCATCACCGCGTCATACTGGTCATACGCGATGGCAGAGAACTGCTCCCTTGCTCCGATGGCAACGGTGGAGGTTGCGGGAAGGACCTCGATGCGGGTCAGTTCGGGAGCGGGGAGCGGAAGCGCTACAGTCGCCGTGGCATCGCCGGCGATGAGGCCGGAGGTCGCGGTGATCGTTGTCGTTCCGCCTGTGGCGGCACTGAAGAGACCATCGGATGTCACGGTTCCGACACCTTCATCGGAACTTGACCACGTGAACGTGGCACCCGCCATCGCATCGCCATACTGGTCATACCCGGTGGCCGTGAACTGCTGCGTCTCGCCGATCTCAACCGTTGCAGTGGACGGGGAGACCGCGATCGAGGTCAGGACAGGGGCGGGCAGTGGGACAGTGACGCTTACACTGTCGGAGATCAGACCGGAGCTTGCTGTTATTGTCGTCGAACCGGCTGCGGAAGCACTGAACAGACCGCCGGAGGTGATTGTCCCGACATCCTCATCGGAGCTCGACCACACGAAGGTGACACCCGCCATCGCATCGCCATACTGGTCATACCCGGTGGCCGTGAACTGCTGCGTCTCGCCGATCTCCACCGTCGCAGTGGACGGGGACACCGCGATCGAGGTCAGGACAGGGGCAGGGAGTGGGACGGTGACGCTTGCACTGTCGGAAATAAGACCGGAGCTCGCTGTAATTGTCGTCGAACCGGCTGCGGAAGCACTGAAGAGGCCATCGGAGGTTATGCTCCCAACGCCTTCATCAGAACTCGACCACACGAAGGTGGCACCCGCCATCACATCGCCATACTGGTCATACCCGGTCGCGGTAAACTGCTGCGTCTCACCTATCTCCACCGTTGCAGTGGACGGGGACACCGCGATCGAGGTCAGGACGGGAGCGGGCAGCGGGACAGTGACGCTTGCACTGTCGGAGATGAAACCGGAGCTTGCTGTTATTGTCGTCGAACCTGCTTCTGAAGCACTGAAGAGTCCATAGGATGTCACGGTACCGACCGATTCATCGGAGCTCGACCACGTGAACGTGGCACCCGCCATCACATCGCCATACTGGTCGTACCCGGTCGCGGTGAACTGCCGAGTCTCACCGATCTCCACCGTCGCCGTAAACGGGGAGACCACGATCGAGGTCAGGACTGGGGCGGGCAGCGGGACAGTGACGCTTGCACTGTCGGAAATAAGACCGGAGCTCGCTTTAATTGTCGTCGAACCAGCTGCGGAAGCACTGAACAGACCGCTCGAGGTGATCGAACCAACGCTCTCGTCGGAGCTCGACCATGTAAACACAATACCCGCCATCGCATCGTCATACTGGTCATACCCGGTTGCGGTGAACTGCTGCGTCTCGCCGATCTCAACCGTCACAGTGGACGGGGAGACGACGATGGAGGTCAGGACAGGGGCAGGGAGCGGAACGGTGACGCTTGCATCATCGGAGACGAGGCCGGAGGTAGCGGTTACTGTCGTCGTTCCACTTGTAGCGGCACTGAAGAGACCATCAGAGGTTATGCCCCCAACCGATTTGTCGGAGCTCGACCATACGAAAGTGACGCCTTCCATCACCGCATCATACTGGTCGTAGCCGATCGCGGCGAACTGCTGGGTCTCACCAATCGCAACCGTTGCAGTGGACGGGGACACCGCGATAGAGGTCAGGACAGGGGCGGGCAGCGGGACAGTGACGCTTGCAATGTCGGAGATCAGACCGGAGCTTGCTGTTATTGTCGTCGAACCGGCTGCGGAAGCACTGAACAGACCGCCGGAGGTGATCGAACCAACGCTCTCGTCGGAGCTCGACCAGATAAAGACGATGCCAGCCATTGGATCACCATACTGGTCATACCCGGTTGCAGTGAACTGCTGCGTCTCGCCGATCTCAACCGTTGCAGTGGACGGGGACACCGCGATAGAGGTCAGGACAGGGGCGGGCAGCGGGACAATGACGCTTCCACTGTCGGAGATGAAACCGGAGCTCGCTGTAATTGTCGTCGAACCAGCTGCGGAAGCACTGAAGAGGCCAGCAGAAGTTATGCTCCCTACGCCTTCATCAGAACTCGACCACACGAAGGTGGCACCCGCCATCACATCGCCATACTGGTCATACCCGGTCGCGGTGAACTGCTGCGTCTCGCCGATCTCAACCGTTGCAGTGGACGGGGACACCGCGATAGAGGTCAGGACAGGGGCGGGTAGCGGGACGGTGACGCTTGCAATGTCGGAGATGAAACCGGAGCTCGCTGTAATTGTCGTCGAACCAGCTGCGGAAGCACTGAAGAGGCCAGCAGAAGTTATGCTCCCAACGCCTTCATCAGAACTCGACCAAATGAACGTGACACCCGTCATCACATCGCCATACTGGTCATACCCGGTTGCGGTGAACTGCTGCGTCTCGCCGATCTCAACCGTTGCAGTGGACGGGGACACCGCGATAGAGGTCAGGACAGGGGCGGCCAGCGGGACGGTGACGCTTGCAATGTCGGAGATGAAACCGGAGCTCGCTGTAATTGTCGTCGAACCTGCTTCTGAAGCACTGAAGAGACCATCGGATGTCACGGTACCGACCGATTCATCGGAGCTCGACCACGTGAACGTGGCACCTGCCATCACATCGCCATACTGGTCATACCCGGTCGCGGTGAACTGTTGGGTTTCGCCGATACCGACCGTTGCACTGGACGGGGAGACCGCGATAGAGGTCAGGACAGGGGCGGGCAGCGGGACGGTGACGCTTGCACCATCAGAGATGAGGCCGGAGGTAGCGGTCACCGTCGTCGAACCGGCTGCGGAAGCACTGAACAGACCGCCGGAGGTGATCGAACCAACGCTCTCGTCGGAGCTCGACCACGTGAACGTGACACCCGTCATCACCGCACTATACTGGTCATAGCCGGTTGCGGTGAACTGCTGCGTCTCACCGATAGCAACTTCAGCAGAGGCAGGCGTGACCTCGATCGTCGTCAGTTCGGACGGTGGGAGCGGAACCGTCACGCCGGTCTGCCCGGTGATGCTGCCGGCGGTGGCGGTGATCGTCGCCGTTCCCGCGGCATCGGCGGAGAACAAGCCCTTCTTGTTGATGGTGCCGACGGCCGTATCAGAGCAGGCCCAAGAGACCGTGATATCCGGCATTGGCTCGCCGTACTGGTCATAGCCTGTTGCGCTGTACGACTGTGTTGCCCCGATCTCGACTGTGGCATCGGCCGGCAGAACCTCGATTGTCGCGAGCTCAGGCGGCGGAAGCGGCACCGTCACAACGGCAGTGCCGGAAACACTCCCGGAAGTAGCCGTGACCGTTGCCTCGCCCGCGGAGGCGGCACTGAAGAGGCCGCCTTCGGTGATGGTGCCCACCGTTTCATCCGAACTCGACCACGCAATCGTGATGCACGCCATCACGTCGCCATACTGGTCATATGCCGTCGCCGAGAACTGCTGCGTCGAACCGATCTCGACCGTCGCGGTGGACGGCGCAACCTCGATTGTTGCGAGCTCAGGCGGCGGAAGCGGCACCGTCACTACGGCAGTCCCGGAGATGCTTCCGGAAGAGGCCGTGATAGTCGCCTCACCCGCGGAGGCGGCACTGAAGAGGCCGGCGGACGTGATCGTCCCGACCCCTTCATCAGAACTCGACCAGCCAATCGTGATATCATCCATTACATCGCCATACTGGTCGTACGCTGTCGCCGAGAACTGCTGCGTCGAACCGATCTCGACCGTCGCGGTGGACGGCGTAACCTCGATGGTCGTGAGTTCAGGCGGCGGCAGGGGAACGGTCACCGCCGCGGTTGCAGAGATGCTCCCGGAGGAGGCGGTCACCACAGTGGTGCCGGGGACCGCAGCCGAGAACAACCCGTCCGCACCGACAGTACCCACCGTCTCGTTCGAGCTCGACCACGCGAAGACGACGTCCGGCAGGAGATCGCCGTACTGGTCATAGCCCGTCGCAGTGAACGACTGCGTCGAACCAATCTCGACCGTGGCAGTCTCCGGCATCAGGAGGATGGAGGCAAGCTCCGGTGGCGGGAGGGGGACGGTCACCGCGGCGGTCCCGCTGATGCCGCTCGCGGAGGCGGCGAGGGTCGTTTCACCAACGGCAAGCGCGGTGAAGAGACCGGCCGGGGTGATCGTCCCCACCGTCTCGTTCGAACTCGACCAGATGATATCGACGCCGGTCATCGTATCGCCGTACTGGTCATACGCCGTCGCCGTAAAGGTGGAGGTATCTCCCAGGGAGACGCTCGCCGTAGCGGGCGAAACGATAATCTCCGTCAGGACGGGCGGGGGCAGGGGGACGGTCACCAATGTGCTGCCGCTGATACCCCCGGAGGTTGCGGTGATGGTCGAGGACCCGGCCGCCGCAGCGGAGAAGAGGCCGTCCGTGCCGATGGGTCCCACCGACGGGTCCGAACTTGCCCATGTGAAGGTGAGGTCCTCCATTACATGGCCGGACTGGTCATAGCCCGTCGCCGCGTACTGCTGCGTCGAACCGATCTCGACGGTGGCATCCGCCGGCGTGACCGCGATCGAGGTCAGTTCGGGGACGGGATCATCGCTGTAAATCGTTATCTGATCGATATACTTCCCGGATAGACCAGTAGTGGTAGGATATGCCTCTACCGTCTGGGTTTGGGAGTCATACTGATAATAATAATACCAGTAATTTTCATCCGCCGCCTCGTGCCAGTCCCAGGCCCCAAAGATATGTACTCCCCACGGATTCGTCGAGGTGTCCGCGAACCACACCATCCGGATACCTTCGACATACGCTTCTGATACATACCCCAGATCCGGGCGCCACCATGCAAGCACTATTGGCCCCTCGCGATCTGAATATTGGTAGATGTTGTCATAGGAGAGAGTATCGCTCCATCCGTCCCTCGCTATGAATTTCGCTTCTTCGCCGGCATTCATTCCGCCCACGAGATTTAAAAGATCGACTGCATTCGTGCCTTTTACGGCGCCCATGTCCTTATCGAAATATCCGTAACAATTAATGTCCTCATCCGGGTTCCAGCGCAACGCCGCCTCAATCTCGGGGTCAGGATAGTCGATGAAGACCGGGCCCTGGTGGTAGTAGTGCGTCACCCCGTCGCCATAGACCGGGAGGTTCGCCTCCATCCAGATATAATCCACTGTCGTTTCATTGAGAACGGTAACCCCGTCATTTGCCAGTTTCGTGACGGTAATTTCCGTCGTTCCTGCAGCTGAGGCCGGAACCACCATCAGCAGGAGGATAAGCATACCGATCAGGCAGGCCTGAGATCTCCTCGTCAATCGTATCACATTCATTCCCTCGCAGATTGTTCAAATTTCTGTTTAAGAGGCCATTTCTGCGATATGTCCGTTTATAAGGGTTTTTCCAGTAGGGGCCCCTCTACACAGCTTATATAAGGAATATTATTTTTTTGTCAATAAAGGACGAAGATAATTTAATTTAGTGAACCTCTTCACCACACGGAAAAACACTATTGCCGGAGAGGGAATCCAAAGGAAAACCCGGAGCATCCCACCTCTTCCGGACAGGCACCACATGGTGTCCATTCGCGTTTCCTTAATCAGCCACCTCTTCCCACCATTCAAAAGAAAACCCTCATCCCCCGTCCCGTCGACCTCTTCTCATTCAAGGAGTCGTCCCGTGGACCGTTCGCCTATTCCATCCACCACCCCGGCACCCGTTGCCGCCGGAACCGCCCCCCACTCATACAGCGAGCTCATCAACCTCGCCGTCTACCCGTGGGACCGGGCCCGCTTCGGCGGGACATGGGAGGACGTCGCCCGCTTCTGCGCCGCCCACGGCTGTGCAGGCGTCGAGCTCTACACCGGCTACGAACCGATGCCTGAGGACCTCCCGCCCGGCCTCGTGAGGAGCGTCCACCTCCCCTTCCACTCCGCATGGCCGGAGATGATGGCGGCGGCACGGGAGGAAGAACAGGAGCAGGAGCTGGAGGAGGACGGGACGGCCCCGGCCGGAGATCCGAACAACGCCACGACTTCCAATGATCCCGGGAATGCCTCCGTCCCCGACCCCCTCGACCCCTCCTTCTTCCCGCACACCACCCACGCCTCGCTCTTGGCCGCCCTCCGCCTCCAGCTGGAACGGGCAGCCGAGGCCGGGGCGGCGTACGCGGTCTACCACGTCGGGTACTACCAGCCGGTCGAGATGTTTCTGCAGACCTACGCGATGGGCGATGCCGGGGTGCTCGACCGGGCTGCTGACTTCCTCAACGAGCTCGCCCGCGCCTTCCCGGAGGGCGAACCCCCCGTCCCCCTGATGTTCGAGAACCTCTGGTACCCCGGCCTCACCTACACCGACCCGGACGCCGTCCTCTCATTCATGGACCGGCTTGCCTTCAAGGGCTACGGATTCCTCCTCGACACCGGCCACCTGATGAATGCAGTTGCCCTCTCCGACGATGAAGACGACTGCATCGACGCCGTCTGCGACTGCATCCGGGCTCTGCCGCCGGCGATCGTCGAGAAGATCGGCGTCGTCCACCTCCACTGGAGCGGGTCGCACTCCCTCCGGCAGGAACGCCGCCGCCGGGGCGTCCCGAACGGCTTTTTCGAGATGGCCCGCCACGACCAGGAGACGCTCGCCTTCCAGCACGCGGTCCTCACGGACCAGCACCGGCCCTTCACCTCGGAGCGGTGCGGGGAGATCGTTGAGGCGGCGGCGCCGGAGTGGGTCGTACATGAGTTCATCGCGGGGACGGCTGAGGAGCACGGGGAGGCGCTTCGGGCGCAGCGGGAGGCGTTGGGGAGAAGGAGAAGAGTGTAGGATTTTGGGTATTCGGCAAATATCGCCCGTAAGCATCTAAGGTGCCTATTCCTTATCTGACTGTTGAATGTCAGAAATGATTTGTATTTGATATTTAATTTCCGAGGATTCTTCCTTTGATTTAAACTCAAAATTCTCCACAGCATATTTCATATTTTCAATATTGAGCTTACATTCCCCGGATTCAGAAGTGTTCATGAGAGCATGCATCTGGGCTTTATGGATTATTCCCAAAATCTCGGCAGGTGTTACCTCTGTTACCTCCTTTTCCTCTGTTACCTTCTTCTGCTCGGCAAATATCATTTCACCCACGCTTATGCATTCGGATTCACCTATGGTATGATGATCCTTACCAACTCTGTGTTTCAGAGTCTTTTCAATAATTTTTGAGATTTCTTCCGGGGAAGTCGCAGATTTGAATTCAAACTCCGAACCAAACCGTCCGGGACGCCTCAGGGCGGGATCAATTTTTGAAAGCCGGTTGGTTGAACCGATAACGATCACATGGCCTTCGGCATAATTTTCGGATTTGTGCTTGAAGCCGTCCATCCGTGTCAGAAGCTCCCCCACGATACGCGGTTCAAGGTCCCCACGTGTTTCTGCCCGGTTTGGTGCGAGGGAGTCCAGTTCATCGATATAGATAAGAGCGAGTCGCCCTTTCCCAGCCTTGGCAGCCTTTGTGGCCATTCGCTCCGCCTGCATAAAGGCAAGCCTCAGGTTCTCCTCACTCTTCCCGTAGTACTGGGAGTAGATTGCAGGTCCATGGATGACCACCATACGCTTGTTCACCTCCGCATCAGCTTTCTTTTTATCTTCTATCCCTTCGGCAAACATCTCCCGTGCAATAAGATTCATCAGGTGTGTCTTTCCTGTGCCTGGTTCGCCATAGAGAATAATACCCCTCGGAGGAGTCATCCCGGGATAACTGCCAGTATTGATGGCATCAAAAAGGTGTACCATCTTGTGTAGAACATTCTCTTCCCCGGATGATGGCTGCCAGAACTTCTTCTCAATATTAGTAATGCAGTCAGTCAGCCTCTCTGCCTTTTTATCATTCGTACTCGCAAATGTTGGATCTTCCATTAGTTTGCCTCCGCCTCATCTGTGCCATTCTTTTTCTTCGTATTCTTTTCAGGAATCGGTTCGATGGTCCAGCGGTAAAGTCCTGGTTCAGGTGGATTGAGAGTACAGAACTGAATTTCCTTGAAAATATTTTTCTCTAACTGATTTTTCCAGAATTTCTCGTGACGGAGAAGTTGTTCACGGAATAAAAGTCCCGCCTCTGGGGAAACGACGAGACGCAGAAGTGAATTTTCCAAACCTGAATCCGAACCTATATCCAGATATTTCTTCAGTGTGCCATCGATTGTCTTCATCGGATATACCGAATGGGTGAGAGATTCAAATTCGATTATATCTCCTAACTTCTCTTCTTCGGACTTGAGGTTGCGGAATATGCTAATGTCAGGAGTGATCTCGAATTTGTCTAATTTCTTCTCTGTTCTTACCGAAAATATCTCTCCGGCCAATTTTGATTCTTTAATATCAACAATTTTCAATAACTTCTCGAATAGTAGATCAGATTCGTCAGAATTCTCCTCCAATATCTTCTCCATCCAATTTTGCAGGGATTCGGTTTCCGCCCGAGAAAGTTGTTCGAAATTTTTATCGGTAAAGATGAATTGGTCGGTACACTCAAACAAGGCCGCAGCATAGCACGCCACCTTAAATGGATACTGGTATTCGTCCTGGTCACCCGGCCCAAGCTTGACAAAAGTGTCGAAGAGCCTGTTCGTCGCAGACAGGGCATCCTGTCGACGGTTCTGCATCGCATGAAATGTCTTCGTCTTCGTGGTAGTGGCATCGTACCCGGTCAACCGGCTTCTCAGATGTTCCTCGTCAACGCCGTTGCACGTAATGATTCTGCAGACGTCGGAGTACCCTGCGTTTGCCCAGCATTCTTCTATCATCCCCTTAACCTCCTCGGGTTCCTCGGTTGCAAAGATGCCAAATCCGAACTCCTGCATGGATGCACCCGCAAGCCGGTTTTGGATGGTGCCAAAGAGGATTTCCGCCTCTGCCGGCACTTTCCTGAGGTCTGCAAATTCAATCTTTTTCCCGAGCGTGTAGTTACTGAGGCTCTGCTCGCTGAACGAGTCCAGCTGATCGGTCGACCCGGACCACGATGAGCCAACATCAAACCTGAATTCGGATTTCCGGAAAGTGGTATCGAACCGTTCCTTTGAAAGAACAGTCGTAAGATACTTCACGGCAAAGAGGACCGGCACATGCTTGCAGGAATTCTCCGAATCCTCCTTTACGATCACCAGGAGCGGGCCGCGAAGCATGTCACTGTATGAGCGGGGAAAGGCTCCGTCGGCACCGAGAAGTTCTTCAAATTCCAGGAAAGGTTCCTTTGGGACCGAACCGCTGTGGTTAGCTTCATTTGTCTGTTCATTCTCAGATTTTTCCATAGAATCCTCCTCTGAATTGTTAACATTCGATAATTTTCCAAATTTTTCGTAGTCATATGCTATGCCAAGTGGCCGGGAACTCACCACTTTCAGTTCTGAGATTCCGGTCTCACCAACCTCTTTAAAGAGGGAAGATGCATCGAGACACAGGGTCTTTTCACTAGCAGCGAAAAAATTAACATCCGGCGTCTGGACACAAATCGTAACGGTGGAAAAACCCGTTTCTTCCGGAGGGCGAAAGGTAAGAAAAACGTCCGCCATTGACAGAGCATCACCGGACATTCCAAAGAAGTCATATTCGGGAATCTTGGTGAGGATGGGAAGAGTGCCAAGGCCCGTATTTTTGGGAGCGTGAAAGGAGATATTCACACCCATCAAAGACGCATTACAGTCTAATTTTTCGAAGAACGCGAAATCTGGCTCTTTCGGGGATATATTAAGTTTGGAGAAACCTGTTTCTTTGAGATTTCTGAAGATGAAAGTAAACCGATGAGAAGGTCTCACACCGGAGACAATTTTCTCTGCGTTGACTTGCTCCTCTGAAGATGTCTGTGACTCCTTCTGTATTGAACGGAATTTATTTCGATTTTCCGACATCACGATCACCAGTATCGGTTAGTAAAATGTCAATTCAGTGCCTGAATTACACTTTAATTCCAGTAGCCCCGTGATCACGGCAGGAAAGAGCTTATCCATAATTTCTTCAATACCTTTTTTTTTCTGAATTGTCGGATATTGAGGGATAATTTCTCTAATATAATCTGAATAGTCCCCTTGGACAGAGATAAAACCAGATTCGTCAATTAACAGTGTCCTTTCCGGATTTTCTTTACGGTTATCACTTGTATAGGACCTTTTCGAAAAATAATCTTCAAATTCCGTAATTGATGCATTGAACCCATCTTCTTTTAATGCAGCAATATAGGATCTGCTGGATGAACCAATCGATATTGGTAAATACCCAAATTTTACAGCTAATGCGTCAAGAAGTACCCATATCTGCCAGTTCATCTTTGCAACGGATTCCGCAAATCCACCTTCCTGATGCCGATAAAGGGTATAGGCATCCCTGTCATCATCTTCAACATGGCATGGGAAATCCCAAGGTTCAATCCCAATTAATAAGAAAACCTGGTCCCGGATCGTTCCATTCCCCAACCGCGGGTAATACTCCTCTAATCCTTTTAGATGAGCATAATTCAGCCCTTTAATGAAAAATATCTTCGAATTATGATTGATCGTCGCCTTCTGGAGGTGACAAAGGAAATCATTAAGGAATTCCTGTAATTTCTCAGGATGTTGCCTTAAATCATATTTACAGCACCCTCCATGAATACCGAATCTCTCCATAATTTTATTGCAAGTGTTTGATAATTCGAGTAGATTTTTAGAATGGGAGAGCCCAAACAGATCTTCACCTTTAAAAAATTCCAAGGTCGCAGATCTGCTGAACTTCGCCCCCTGAGGATCAAATTTGAACTCGAGAATATTGCGATATATCCCACAAACCGGGTATTCTCCATCTGGAGGTTGTTCCAAATCATCCGTTAAGCCACCAAATAGGATTGTCTTGAGCGATTCATTCTTGTCCAGATCGTCTTTTGTGATTATCCCCTTCTCACCGGCAATCTCCTTCATCCATTCCCTCAACTCACAAAGAGCCTGAACATCCTGGTACACCGGCACCACGGTTTCCTCAACAAATGTTCTCCATTCCTCTTCGTCGGTGTAATCGAATCCGACAAGTTCGTCGAAGTTTGCAGTAATTTTGTTCATTCGTTCACTTCTCCTCAAATTCAATCTTCATCAGGGCCGTTGTGGTCCTGCCCCGTTCTTTCATTTCCCCCACCTTTGCAGGAAGTTCGCTCAGGGAAGTTCCCTCCAAAATGGCGGAATACCCTGATCCAAAGTACACTATTGGCAAATACATCAAGATAATTTAAATATTTTTTTAATGAATATTTTTCACATATATCTCTGATTTGGTCGGATATTTTGTATTCAAATATTCATTGAATCCATTCATTCCATATAGAAGCATTTCGCCGCAAATTTCGAAAAAATATATTATATTCCGACTTTTATTCCGCAGATCTTTTCGGCGGACCATACCCCTACACCACATCGCAATCCCCTCCGAGTTCAAAACGAAGGTTTGCCATCTGCAGCTGGTGCACCTTACGCATGAAAAGGAACTGCTCATCAATGTCAGTCCCATGCACCTTCTCCGCACCATACAGAAAATACTCCACAGTTTCCTTACGCTTGGCCGGGTCCGGTGAGAACAACCCGGACATAACCCTATCGAGGATGTGTTTGTTCAGCTTGGTTGCAAACTCCAGGTCGCAAAGGGTAAACGTGCCCTCATCCCTCCGGGGCAAGGTGATGAATTTCTGCAGGATCTCCCGAATATCACCCTTGAAAAGACATTTTCTCGCCTGTTCACGGATATCCTTGTTCTCTGACTCAAGCGCAATCTTCAGGAGTGAAAACAACCCCTCTTCGTCCTCGCTCAGCGCCATTGCAATAATGACAAGAGAGGGCATCTCGCTTTCATGGAGCAGTTCATACGCACACACCTTTCCCCTTGGGCCGAGGGAGGAGAGGGTCCGAACCCCCTCGTATGCCGGAAAATCACTGATGTAGCTGAATGGCTGATTTCGTAACGAGAGAAACGCGTCTGCCTCCTTCAGGTATTCGCGCACCAGAAAGGACAGGCAATCGGCATATGAATCCCCGCATACCTTCGCGATCCTGAGGAGGTGCTGGTGGACCCTGAAGTAGTCATCCCTCATCGACGGAGCGCCCTCCTGTGCAAAGATCTCACTAATTGCAGGGTCGGGATGGAGGATCTGACTGAATTCATCACAATAGGCAGGTGTCATACAGGCTTTAAGGGCGTCAAGGAAGGGTTTTAGCCTCCGTTCACGGATGAGACTTCCATACGATCCACGGAATTGATCATCCCTGCACTGTTCAAACTCCGTGCGGATCATATCAAGAAGGTATGGCGTCACCTCAGGATTCTTCATAATGCTCACATCTTCGAGGATTTTCATCCGATGAAAAGATGATGCGACACCTGCAGCACACTGGACCATGGGAATTGCCGCATCCGAATGGCAGAGCAGAACAAACGCATGTGAGGCCGCACATTTGACCTCATCGCTCTCATCCTCCAGAAGCCCATAGAGTTTCAGGATTGCGGCAACGCTCGGCTGGCCGAGGAAACCAAGCGCCTCTGCCGCGGCACAGCGGATGCCCGCATCCTCATGGCCTGTCATCTCCAGAATCAGGTCCGTATCAGATTCCCGCCGCATCATGCCCAGCGCGACAAGTGCCGGAGGGGTCGATTCCGGGGAGTTCTCATGAATTTTGCCGAGAAGATGCTCGGTGGCGCTCTCACCGTAGGCGAGGAGCACTTTGCCCGCCTCAAGGCGAATGGCGTCATTGCCTTTCTGGACGATTTCCATGATCAGCGGAATATCCTCATGATTCCTCTCTGCAGCAACCGCCCAGAGCGTCTGCATCAGAAAATCTCCGGCACTTGCCTGTTTTCCCTGTTCGATGGCTGCCCGAATGACGGTTCGCCGCCATTCTTCGACCTCTTTGCGCACTTTTTTCTCATCCATTCATATCAGCTCCCTGCACCCTGAAGGAAGGATTCACAGCAGTGTGATCATTTTTATCGGTGACGAGGACCATGATCATTCATAGCCATCCCATCCGGTTGGCAAGCACTGCCGGGCTGTTCCCGTTCTGCAACGTTCCCCCGTACCGGTCGTCGGGGCTTACGCCACCATGCCAACCCGGAAGGCGCACTCAGATACCTATGCATGCATGGTTAATATACGCTAGGTAATGCAATATTTTGAAATAATGTTTTTTTATTACATTACTAAAGTAATATTATTGCAGATGATGAACCAATTCTCCATTGCACACCGATCAGGTGATCGATTACCCAACACCGAGGGATGCTGATGAAAACATGGATAAAAAGGCGGTCTGAACTACTCGAAAAGCACTTCGGCACAAGACAATTTACGACTGATGATGCCCTGAAATTCCTTCGCGAATATCCCAAATCTGACGGCAAGCCGCTCGCCGACAATAAAAATCAGGTGATTGGGATCATTTCAACGTTGGTGAAGAACAATAAGGTCATAAAGTGGCAAAATCTCCAAGACAGAAGGAAAAAGTTCTACCGTTTCATCCCTGCCGACGGCCAGGAGAATTGTCAGGATAACGCAGAGGATGGATTTTCCGGAGAGGATGCGCTGGAGATCCTGAAACTCACATTCATTTCCACATTCTTTAAAAACGCAAAGGAACAACAGCCCGAAATAGCATTGAACAGTCTCTTTGGTTCGAAGACTATCGACTTTTCACTGTATTCTGAACTATTGTTCCAATCCAGCGCGGTCACCGTCACCGATCCTGAGACCCGGAAGAAGATCCTGAACACCCTTGGTTCATCGGATTATTTCACTCTCAGTCCCAATTGGGAGGAACAGTTCAAAGAAGATTTTAACGACCCATCTTTGAAAAATCTCAGTCCTCGCTTTATCGCCGATTTATTCAATTTCGAATCGTTGCCATCATCCATAAACGAGGATGTACCCGAAGATGAAGACCAGAAACTCAATCTGCGCCCACTCGGTATCCGCCCCCATCTTGCCCTCTCGATGTCCGGTGACCTGGAAGAGAAAGACCGCGTATCGGTTCACTTCGATGATGAGAAGGAATTTCTCTCACTCCTCCCCTGCATAAAGCAGGTATATCCTGAAAACTATGATCTCACCTTCGATCTAACCGTTGACAAGGATGACCGCACGACGGCAGAACTGTTTATGGCCCTCTACACGATGGCATTGGGCAATATCACCCTCTCAATAAAAAATTCCCTTCAATCCGTAACGCCATCAGAGCAGTACGATTTTTTTTATGTCGCCCCTGCATCAACCAGACGTACCAGTGATTTGGACCCTTCCGCAATGGAAAAAGAGCAGTTCAGGTTCCAGGATGGGATGCCAAAATTCACCGGATGGCTCTGGGTCCAGAAAGTGTATGGTTCACTTACCAAGGGCGGGCGTGGTGCAGTGGTTCTCGATCGAAGTGCCCTCTCCCGCGGCGGTGAAGAGCAGAAGATCCGAGAGCGTATCATCGAAAGAGGAATCCTGGAGAGCATAATTCTCTTTCCGAAGGCGGTGGGAAAGAAGGCCATCAAACAGGACTGTATGCTGATACTCCGTGACGGAAGGCCGAAAGCAGAGCAGGATTATGTGCTGATCATCAATGCTGAAGATATTCCGGAGGATTGGGAAGATTTTGTGGAATATATCAGCGAACTTGATGGAGATCGTGTTGGTATAGCGCGTGCGGTCCCTGTTGATGAGGTACGGGACAGAGAATATGACTTGGACCCATGGTTGTATGTCGTTCCCTCCGTCGGTGATCTGAGAGAAACACCCGACCCTAGTGCGAGTCGGGAAGAATTTGGAAAGAAAACGAATGAAATATCAGAGTGGTTAGACAGATTCCAGGATAATCACAAGGGCGACATCCCTCCTGAAGAAGCAAAAATGACTCCAATCGGGTATATATCTTCAAATGAAGACCGGGTTCAGGAGATTCATCTCAGAGATATCAGCAAAATCATAGATGGCGTAGAAATGAAATCCATTGCTGACAGCATGGAGAAAAAGCCCGATATGATTTGTGGGCGGGATTTCGATGCCAGTGGACAGTTTAACGGGGCATCCGGAATTGCGGCTCACGGTTCGAAGCAAAGTATCCGGAAAGGGGACATCCTGTTCAGAATACCACAACCAGATAGCTGCCCAAGACCGTCGGATACGCCCCTGTGGATTATTTGTACTGAACAGATGAAAGACCGATATTTCTCAAAGGACTTCCTCCTCATCCGTGCTAATTCTAAAAAAGTGGTGCCTGAATACCTCCATCACTATCTCTGCGATTCCCCCGCAGGAAAAAAAGTTGCAGAAGACCTAGACTATCTCCCCTGTGTTGATACTATCAGCCATTCACCACGCAGGTTTAAAAAATATATTGGCAACATCACAGTCCCATTGATGACGTCCCTTGAAGATCAGCAAATGGTTCTGGAAAAAATAAAAGAATTAAAGGAATTCCTGAATCTCTGGAGGGATGGACAGTCTGAAGCCCAGAAGTTTATTGACAATTTAATGGTCGGCATGTTCATGGGCGATTTTACGGCAAATATCAATTAATTAGTCTTGTGGTTTCATACTCAGGATGAACGAAGAGGCATTCTGAGGATGAATTGTTCTCAATTAGTGTATCAGCCAATATTGATGAAAATTCATCCGTGGGGCAATCCACCTTTAGCCCCTACAGCACACAATCCCGGCAGTCCTGGCTCCCGCAGGCGATGTTGTCGACTTTCCACTTCAGCGCCCACCGCTTGATGTCTTTTATCACGTCGATGATCTCGAGGCCCGATTCCGTCAGCCGGTACTCCGCCTTCACGGGAAAGCTCGAGGCATCGACCGTCTTCGTGATCAGTCCCTCGTCCTCGAGCTCGCGGAGGCGGGCCGAGAGGATCTTCGGGGTGATGTCCCCAAGGGCGTCTCTCAGCTCCGAGAACCGCCGGTTGTAGTCCTCGCCCTTGTAGAGCTCGAGGAGAATGAGGAGCGTCCACTTCTTCGCCAGATACTTCACGGTCAGGTTGACCGTGCACCCTTCCTGCATGGTATACTCATGGAAACTCTTCCCTACTTATATCTTAGTATCAATTTACTATTTGGTATCATAAAGATACAAAGGAGACACCACGATGTTCTGTTACCAGTGCGAAGAAGCAGCAAACAACACCGGATGCACCAAACGGGGCGTCTGCGGCAAGGACGAGACGACGGCGGCCTACCAGGATGTGCTCATCCACCTCTGCAAGGGGCTTTCCGTCCGAAACCTCGCGGCCATGGAGACGGGACAGGAGAACCCCGATGCGGGCCTCTTTATCGCAGAATCCCTCTTTGCAACGCTCACGAACGTGAACTTCGATGTCGCCCGGCTCGGGGCGATGATCGACCGCGCCGTCCGGATGCGTGACGCCCTGCCCCCCGCAGGCGACGGCGAACCGGACGCCTGCACCTGGACCCCCGCGGGAGAGGCATCCATCCTCGCAAAGGCGGCGACGGTCGGCGTCCTTGCAACGGCAAACGAGGACGTCCGCTCGCTCCGCGAGCTCCTCGTCTACGGCCTCAAGGGCCTCGGCGCCTACTACACCCACGCCGAGGTGCTCGGCTCGACCGACCCCGCAATCCTCGCCTTCATGCAGCGGGCGCTCGCCTCCACCCTCGAGGACCTCCCCGTCGATACGATGGTCGGCCTCGTCCTCGAGTGCGGGAAGGTGGGCGTCGACATGCTCGCCCTCCTCGATGCGGCGAACACCGGCGCCTACGGGACGCCCGCGATCACCCCCGTCGCCACCCTCCCCGGCACCCGGCCCGGGATCCTGATCACCGGCCACGACCTCAAGGACCTCGCCGGGCTCCTCGACCAGTCGATGGACGCAGGGATTGACGTCTACACCCACGGCGAGATGCTCCCGGCCCACGCCTACCCCGGCCTGAACACGTACCCCCACCTCGTGGGGAACTACGGCGGCTCGTGGCCCCACCAGCGAACGGAGTTCGAGCGCTTCAACGGCCCCATCGTCGTCACGACGAACTGCCTCGTTCCCCCGAAGGAGACCTACGCGGGCCGCGTCTTTACGACCGGCGTCACCGGCTTCCCCGGCCTCGCCCACATCCCCGCACAGACGGACGGGACGAAGGACTTTGCCACGGTCATCGCGATGGCGAAGACCTGCCCGGCACCCGAGCCCCTCCCCGAAGCCGGCCGCGAGCTCCTCACCGGCGCCGGCCATGACGCCGTCCTCTCCCTTGCGGACACGGTGGTGGGCGCGGTGAAGGCCGGCGACATCCGCCGCTTCGTCGTGATGGCCGGCTGCGACGGCCGCCACCCCGAACGCGACTACTACACCCGGTTCGCGGAGGCGCTCCCGCACGACACCGTCATCCTCACGGCGGGGTGCGCGAAGTACCGCTACAACCGCCTCGACCTCGGTGACATCGGCGGCATCCCCCGCGTCCTCGACGCGGGGCAGTGCAACGACTGCTACTCCCTCGTCGTCATCGCCCTCGCGCTTGCAGACGCCTTCGGCGTCGGGGTGAACGACCTGCCCATCTCGTACAACATCGCATGGTACGAACAGAAGGCGGTCCTCGTCCTCCTCTCCCTCCTCCACCTCGGCGTCACCAATATTACCCTCGGACCCCGCCTCCCCGCCTTCGTCTCCCCCGGCGTCCTGAACGTTCTCGTAGAGAATTTCGGCATCCGCGGCATCACCACCGTGGAAAAGGACATGGCCCTCCTCGTCCCCGAGGCGTGAACACCCTCTCATCTTTTTTCCGGGCCGCCACCGTCACCTCTGCGAGCGGAGGGTGATCATGCGTCGATCCCATGTGTCGAACAGATACCACGAAATCTCAGTTCGAGGCTTCGGCCCGGCAACAGTGAGCACGTTCCTGCATGTACGTATCGAGGAGAGCCGCAGCGTCGGGCGTCAGGCGGTACCTGGTCTTCCCGCCCGCCCGTTCGGCGACGATGACGCCGCTGCCGTTCAGGCGGGACAGGTGCCAGGACACCGACGTCGGGGCCACCCCCATCCGGTGGGCAATCTCCAAGCGCGTCGCCCCACGGCACATGGCAAGAAACCTGCAGATTTCACCTGCAGGGCCCTCCCGGATGTGGGAGAGGATCCGTTTTTCCTCCAGCGAATACGTGCCGTTGTTTTCAAAATAGGTCGTAGTGCCACCATCCCTTAGTTCCGAAATCTTGCCCTCCCGCAGAAGGATATGGAGATGGTAGTGCAGGGTACCGCGGTTGATGGCGGTCTGCCTGACAATAGTCGAAAACGATGTTCCAGGGTGCTCCCGGATATATCCGTACACCTTTGCACGGAGCGGGTGGGACAATACCCCCTCGAGTGCCACCCGTCGAAATCCGAGGCCGAACCATCCCCCCAGTGCGTAGAGAAGATATGCCGGTTGGCCTGCCAGCGGACAGACCGCACACAATCCATAGAGGGCGAGGGCCATTGGAGCAACCTCCCACCACGATACGGCAGAGGATGTCATGACGTCCCCTCCGGGGGAAAGGGCGTCCCACGGCTCCACGGAATACAGACCGGCCGCCGCGGCCGGGGCGGCGCTGCCGAGAACGAGAACCACTGCCACCATTGCGGTCCGGAGCGTACCAGCCGTCACCTCTGCCACCTGAGTGAGAGTATGGAACCGGACCACTAAAAATGATCTGTGACAATCTTCGTCCCTTTCGCGGCTTTTCGAGCGGCACCGTGCCCGGCCTGCGGCCGCCCTCCCTGTTGAGTCGGCGATTCTCACAGAAAGCGTATAAGCACGCAATAGAGATGAAACAGATATGCCTGCAAAGTTGAACCGGCATAAGATGCCGGTACGGAAGAACGCCCGCTCCTATGGTGCATGCTGCGCATTGGTCGCACTGTGCCTCTGTGCGGCAGTTATCCCCGCTGCCGCACTGACCGCACAGGTGTCCCAGCCCATCCTTCCCAAGGGAGTCCCCCTCTCGATCACCGGGCAGACGGACTTTCCCGGAGTCGCCGTATGGATCATCGGCAAGAACTATTACGAACGCCAGGCCTTCACCACAAAAAACGACGCCTTTACGGAAGAATTACTCTCGGCGGAAACAACGCGCGAGCTTGCAAGCGGCCAGTATTTCCTGATCATAGAGGATACCGGCCCCGACGCGAAATTTGCCCTCGATACCGCCGAAGATGGCGATCAAACGATGGTCTGGTACCAGGGTATGCCCCTTTTTGCCCTCGACGATCCCGACACCATCTACTCGGACACCGCAATGGCGCTCTCCGAAGCGCTGGACCGTCCCGAGATCGACGATGCGTCGATGAAGATGGTGTTTCTCGTGGAAGAGCCGTGGATAAGGATTGATCAAACTCCCACCGGCCACCCGGGCGACCTCCTGCGGTTCTCGGGGTCCACCAACCTGCCGGCGGGCCGCGTGATCCCCTTTTCCATCTACCTCGCTTCTGCCAATCCCCCCGGGGACGATGACGTCGCGGCATCGGGAACCATCGAGGTCGTGAAGGGCGGGTCCCACAACTACTGGTATGTCGATGTCGATACGGGCGACCTCGACAGCGAGACGTACGTCCTGACCCTCGATGCCGGCTCCGGCTTCTGCACTGCCACCACGACGTTTCTTCTCTGCGACAACCGGTTTACCCTGCCGCCGACCCCCGGAATCACCGTCGTCCCACTCCAGGAGGGGCCGGAGGAGGTATCCAGCCAGCCGGCCGAACCGGAGCCGGTTCCCGCCAAAACCACGACGTATGCAACGATTCCCACCACCGACGACCTCATCTATACGACCGACGACGCGGTGATATGGTGTTCGGCCATCGACGGCGAGTATGTCACCTGGGCCGAGAAAACTGAGGACGACGAGACGAACATCTACCTGTATCACATTCCGACCGGGACCACCCGTACGATCATCGAGGGCGCCCGGTACCACACCTTCACGATGGACATCTCGGGCGATCATATCGCGTGGAGAATTCTTCGGACCGACGAGCGCACGGTGTCCGATGGGATCGGGCTCTACACCATCTCGAACGGCCGTGTCGAGGAGATCCCCTTCAAGTACCACATCGGCGGGATTGCCATGGACGGGGACCTGATCGCCTTTTCTGGGGTGGACTGGTCGGCCGCCGATGGCGATGACAGCCGGATATTCAGGAGCATATTCCTCCATTCCATCTCGACGGGGACGACAGAGGTGCTCTACCGGCAATCCGGCCACCAGATCGAACCGGCGATAGGGGGCGGATATGTCGCGTGGCGAACGACGGAGGACGGGGCCCACGATACGATCACCATATACTCGCTCGCGGATGCCACCCATATCACCCTCACGCCCCCCGACGGTGCGCACTACGCGGCACCCGCGGTGGGCGGGGGACGGGCGGTGGCGCTCCTCCATTACCTGAACTTTGAAACACCCGGGCCCTACAAGACGGAGGTCGTGACAACGACCCTTCCCGGCATGGAGACGACGACCCTCCCTCTCCCGGAGACGCCCGAACGTGCACGCCCGCAGACGGGCGGCGCATGGATCGTCTGGGAGGAAGGCGATGGGAACTCTTCCGGCCGGATCATGGTCTACGATATACAACAGGGCACGCTACTCGGACAAATCACGCCATCCGGCTGGAATCTGGACCTCGACGACAATCACCTCATCTTCACCAACGGCGATGAATTACGGGGCATCAGCAGTCTCTGGCTCACCACATTCACCGGAGAACAGCCCTCGCCCGGTGAAACGGCGGCACAGAGCGGAACGAATGTCCTCGCCGACGCCCTCCTGATCGGATTCGGCGTCGTGATCGCGGGCATTGCGGCGGCGGCGGTGCTCTGGAAGAGGGAGAGCAGGTGAAGCGGGAACGTTTCTTCGCGCTCGTCGCAGCCGTCTCGGTCGTCCTTGCAGGAACCGGGGCGGCGATGCCCTTTGCAGACGAGGGGCCGTTCCTCGTCGCACAGCCGGATGCCATCGTGGGCACGCCGGCGGCGGGTGGGGACCGCATCCTGTGGATCGAACTTGCCACCGTACCCGAGTTTGCACTTTTTGGCGATCGCGCCATCCATGCCTACAACACCACCTCGGGGACCGCGACCCTCATCCGATCCCGTGCGGCCAATGCCCGTTCCCCCGATATCGACGGGGACCTCGCGGTATGGGAGGAGGAGCGGGGGACCACGACCGATATCGTCCTCTACAACTTCCGCACGGGAACGGTCTCGGCACTCCACACCGCCGCCCTCCAGCACAATCCCCGAGTAAGCGGAAGCCGCATCGTCTGGGAGGAGGGGTTCGACGGCGAACGCGGCATCCGGATGTATGATATGACGACGGGCAGCCTGTATGGCCTTTCCACCGGGAAGAACGACTGTTTTGCCCCCGATATCGACGGGACCACCGTTGTCTGGGTCGAACAATCCGATCGTGATGCCTACGCGATCGTCTCGGCGGACCTGGTGTCCGGACGGCGGGATGTCCTCGGCGTACCCTCCGTCCCGGTCTCTCCCCGCATCGATGGAGGAAGGACGGTATGGGAGGATGAGGGGTTGATCCAGCTCGCATCGACCGAAGACGGGGTGACCACCCTCACCAGGGAACCGGCACCGCGTTCCGGCGCGATCATCGGGGAAGCTATCGTTGCATGGTCGGAGGAAGGCAGGATTATATGCCACGATCTCTCGGACGGGCAGACGACCCGGACCGGAAAACGGCAGGCCTCGACGAAACCGGCGATCCTGGACGACGGGATCGCATGGGTGGATGAGGGCAACGGCGGAGTGCTCTCCATCCGGTATCAGCCGTTTGCATCCCCGCATCCGGGCGGGCTGCAGGTGGAACCTGCCGCGGTGGTCACGCCGGTGTCGATGGGAACACAGGGCGGCCGGATACGGGAGGGAGAGTGCGCATGGTACGCCCTTGACGTCTCCCCCGGCACCACCGGCATCTCATTGGACTTTTCGTGGGAGATTGTGGATGAATCGCTCTCGTGCACGCTGATCGGTCCCGGTGGAGCGGTGTTCCGGTTCACCGACAGCGACGACGAGGCAATGGACGCAAGGATACGGGTCTCCGTCACATCTCCAGCAGGAATCATCCCCGGCAGGTGGTACTGCGCCGTATCCGGCGAGTCGGTCAGGGAGGATGTCTCCTATGCCATCGTATGGTACGAATCCGCGACCGGACGGTAACCCTACCGCGGTGATCTGCCGGCGATCGCTTGAGCGATTGGATTCATGCGGGAGGATTCCATCCCCATATTTCTTACAACCGGATACGCCGGAAGAGGTGAGTATCCACGACTATACTCCAAAATAAGATATTTTTATATTTATACAAATGAGAGTGAAATATTATGCCAGCCCATCAGTCCCATCTCACGCCGTCGCCGAAGACCGCGGCATACGCAGTCATCATCGTCCTTCTCGTATTCACCCTGCTCTTCACCGCCGGGTGTTCCGATGTGGGGCATAAACCGCTCACCTTTACGATCTGGGTCCTGAAGATCGATGCAGACGGGAACGAGCAGTGGACCGCGACGATTGACGGCGACCCGAACGGGCAGGGAAATGATATGATCCAGACCGTGGACGGCGGGTACGCCATCGTGGGGAGCGGGACGGGGCCGGCGAGACCGCCGGGCACCATGACCACGGCCGACGGCGGGCACGTCGTCGTGGGGGGGAACTATGGACTCATCCGCATCGTCACACTTGGCGCGGGGGGAGAAGCGGGATTGGATCTCAAAACCAACACCTCCCCGGACTCCGGGTATACCCTTGTCGAGGCGCCGGGCGGGGGATATGTCGTCACCACGCGGTTGGGATGCCTGAAGCGGATTGATGAGAGCGGAACCGTCCTCTGGAGCACGGACCTCGGCGAAGAGAGCGACGAGTGGGCGTGGAGAGTGGTCAGGGCACCGGACGGCGGGTACGCCGCAGCGGGGACCAACCGGTCCGTCGGGCTTGACGACGAGGGAACAGTCCTCTGGGAGACGTCATATGCACCGGACCGGAGCGCCGATACGATCATCGCGGCACCCGCGGGAGGCTTTGTCACCGCCGGGACCTGCGATGGAGGCGTGTGGGTCTCCCGGCTCGATGCCGACGGAGACGAGGTATGGGACCGGACGGTGGCGACCGCACAGCCCGCCCGCCTCTATATCATCCGCCTCTCCCCCGACGGCACGTACGACCTGATCTATGGCACCACGCAGGAAATTGAGGTGAATTACCGGGAGTACGAGTGGATCACGGAGACGACCGAAGTCTCCCTCTCCGCGGACGGCGACGTCACCGGGGAACGGCCGGTGGAGGTCTCCACGATCATCACCACGACCGGGGACGGCGGGTATGTCTATTGCGGGTACGCCAACCCCCAGTACAACGATCTCCGTTCACATGAGTATCCCGGCTCTCCCCTCAGGGTCGTCAGGCTCGACAGCGCCGGGGCGGTCGTCTGGGACACCACATTCAAGATCGGGGAGCACCGGCCCGTCACCTCGATCATCCGGACGGCCGACGGCGGGTTCGCGCTCTTCGGGGCGGACCTTGACTTCTGAATGCGTCGTGGCACGGTCGCACCACCCATACGCTGAAGGGCCGGGCCCTCCAATCGCCACCTGATTCCACCCCCCTTGGTGCAGGGGGGACGGAGAATCCCCTTCCCTTTTTTTTATCGCCCAAATCTTTATCCTCTCCACCCCCGAGGAAGGGCATATGCCCGAAACTACTCCCGCATCCGCCCCCGCACCCCACGCACCGCAGCACGCCCCACCCGACCGGGTCGACATCCCCGTCCGGCACGTCGTCCTCGTCCTCTCCGGCAAGGGGGGCGTCGGCAAGACGACCGTCGCTGCAAACCTCGCCTTCGCATTCGCGAACCACGGCTTTGCCACCGGCCTCCTCGACCTCGACATTCACGGCCCGGACATCCCGGAGATCCTCGGCCTCGAGGGGCGCCACATGACCTCGTACGACGAGCGCCACATCCAGCCGGTGGCGGTGACCGGCAACCTCGCGGTCGTCTCGATCGCCTTTCTCCTCCCGGAGGAGTCGAGCGCCGTCATCTGGCGGGGGCCGATGAAGGCGGCCGTGATCCGGCAGTTTCTCGAGGACGTCGAGTGGGGCGAGCTCGACTACCTCGTCGTCGACCTCCCGCCGGGGACCGGGGACGAGGCGCTCACCGTCGCCCAGCTCGCCCCGAACATCGCCGGGGCTGTGATCGTCACCACCCCGCAGGACGTCGCCGTCCTCGACATCAAAAAGGCGATCACCTTCGCCCGGACGATCGACCTCCCCGTGATCGGCATCGTCGAGAACATGAGCGGCATGGTCTGCCCCCACTGCGGGGGGGCGATCGATCTCTTCGGCTCCGGCGGGGGAAAACGGGCTGCAGCGGAGATGGGCGTCCCCTTCCTCGGCGCCATTCCCGTCGACCCCGAAATCCGCAAGGCGGCCGACGAGGGGCGCCCCTACCTCATCCGCGGCCCCGGCACCGACCCGGACGACCCGACACGGAAAACGGTCGAAGCGGTGATGGAGGAGATCCTCCGGGTGATCAAGGCGAGCGAGGCACCGGGAAAAGAATAGAGGGAGGCCCCCCCTTTGGCACCTCCCGGGAACAATCCACAAAAATCCTGTTTTCGCCTACCAGAAGTTCTGCGTCGCGATGTACGACGTCCCGTCATACGCGACCCCGACGCCGATGCGGTCGTAGCCGGGTGCGAGGATGTTCTCGCGGTGGCCGGGACTTGCCATCCACATCGCAACCATCGCCTCTGCAACGGCCTTTGCGTCCTCGTCCACGAAGCCGACGTCCGCGACGTTGCCCGTCGGCATCATCCCGATGTTTTCCGCGATGCCGGTCGCAATCCGGCCCCCGCCGAGGTGCTTGATCACCGGGTACTCCAGCCGGACTGCACGGGCCGTCGGGTCCTCCCCCTGAAGATTGATGTGGCTGAAGTAGCCGTGTGCCGCCATGTCCCCGCTGTGCGACCGGGCGACGGCGGCGAGCTCCGCGTCCCACTGGAGGGGGGCGAGGCCTGCGTCCGCCCGCTCCACGTTCGTTGCGAGGACGATGTACTGCTCGACGGCGGCAGTCGACACCGGCGGTGCCCCCGGTCCCGTACCGATGGAGGGCGTGACGGACGGGACAGGCTCCCCGGAGGACGGCCCGCCCGGGAGGAACCCATCCATATGTCCTGTCAAAAGAAGAACCCCGCCGGCGATACAGAGAAGAAGAATGAGGATGAGAAGCACCGCCCAGCCGGGAACGGGGCCCTTTTCCATCATCCGCCGCCTTCCCTTCATCTTCGTCATGTGTCGCACCCCCCTCGTTTCGATCGGCACCGGCCACGGTGAACCCCGTCGTTGTTCGATGATACTCCGGCGTCCGTCATCTAATACTTATGGCACCATGCAGGAGGTGTGCACGGCGGAAAGATGCGGCGGGAGGGGGGAGAACAGGCCATCCCTCACCGGTTGCCGAACGCGATCAGCGGCCGCAGACGGTCTGCACACGCCGCAATCTCGCCTGCGAGCGTCTCCTCATCCATCCGGATGACCGCACCGAGGGGGATCACATAATAGAACCGCAGCGCGAGAAACGCGTCCGGGTCGGGGGCCATCTGCGCCGCCGGCCCCTCGTAGAAGGAGCGGTAGTACTCGGTCCCGTCCGTCCCGTACCGGGGGTCGATCTCCATCGTCACAAGCCCCTTTCGAATCGCCTTGGCAAAGCCCGACCGGAACCGTTCGATCTGTCCGGTGAGGGCCGCGGCCGTCGTCTGTTCCCGCACGTACTTGACGACCAGCTGGAAGAAGTACTCGTCCCACCCGTACGGGTGCAGCGGGATCTTCGTATAGAGCCGGGAGGTGAACCGGACATCGGGGGGAAGGGCGGCGATGCAGGCGTCGAACCCCGCCGGGTCTGCGGCCATGTTGCGCTCGAACCGGGCCACGGAGGTCGGGTACTCGGTGTTTGCGAGGATATGGATGCCGTGCCTGCCGATGAAGATGTTCAGAAAGGTGGCAAGCTCCTCCTCCGGGGCATCGAAGAAGGCAAGGTGGACGTACTCGAAGTCGCGCCGGTCATATCCCACCCGTGATGTGCGGGAGCCGAGGGTGTCCTTCAGGGTCCGGTGGAGGGGGCGGACCTTCTCCGCGATGAAGTCCTCGAAGTGCTGCTCATACTGGTCCCGCTCCCTCGGGTGCCGGACGACGAAGTGGGTAAACCAGTCGAAGTCGTCGAGCGTGAAGTATCCTCCCTCCTGTCCCGTCATATTCCTCAGATTTCGGCATGCCAGTACATGTAGGTATGCCTGAAGGAATCTGCCATGTCCCCCGACATGCCCGCCGCCTCCCGCCCCGGTCGTCCCGGCTTCGGCCCGTCTTCCGGGATCCTGCACCCGGAAGGGCCATATGATTTTTCTGCCTCTCCGTCAATGGATATCCACTTACTGGAGACGGCAATGACAAGGATTGGCATCATCGGCACCGGGAGCATGGGACGCATGCTCGCCCACACGTTCATCGACCGGGGCGTCGCCACGCCCGCAGACATCATCGCATCGAGCCGGAGCGAGGGGCCCCTCGCGGCCCTTGCGGCGGCAACCGGCATCACGGCGGCGGCGGACAACCGGGAGGCGGCACGGGGGGCGGACGTCCTCTTCCTCTGCGTCAAACCCCTTCAGGTCCGCGATGTCATGGCGGAGATCGCCCCCGTCTGCACCCCGGCACAGCTCGTCGTCTCGGTTGCGGCCGATGTCTCCCTCGCATGCCTTGCCGCATGGACGCCCGCACGGGTCGCCCGGGCGATTCCCACCATCACCTCGTGGTGCGGCCGCGGCATCACCCTCCTCGCCTTCGGGGATACGGCGACGGAGGCGGACCGGGAACGTCTGACGGGACTGTTTGGGGCGATCAGCCGGCCGTATGTCACGACGGAGGAGCGGACGGGCGCCCTCACCGACCTCACCAGCTGCGGCCCGGCCTTCATTGCCGCCGTCGCGGAGGAGTGGGCGGCCGCCGCATCGCGGAGGACGGGTATCGACCGGAAGGCAGCGGAGGAGATGGTCCGCGAGACCCTCATCGGCACCGCGCTCGCCCTCGATCGCGAGGGGATGACCTGCGCCGCCCTCATCCATGAGGTGGCGACGCCCGCGGGCATCACGCGGGAAGGGGTCGACGTCCTTGCAGAGGAGATGCCGGATGTCTGGGACGCCGTCCATGCCGCGACCGGCGCCCGCCACCGCACCCTCCGAAACGAGGTCGAACGGAGGCATCCACCCTGAATTTCCGGCGCCCCCCGCCGATCCTCTTTTGAGTCCGCGCGCCCACTTCAGATACAACATGATCGAAATCCCCGCCCTTGCGATGATCATCGGCGTCGCCGCCTTTGCGATCACCGGCGTCATTGCCGGTGCCCGGCAGGACGCAAATATCTTCACCGTCGTCATCCTCGGTGTCGTCACGGCAGTGGGCGGCGGGACGGTCCGGGACGTGCTCCTCGAGGTGCCGATCTTCTGGACGGAGGCGTTCACCCTCATCTGGGTCGCCATCGCAGCCTCATGCATCGCGTTTTTCTTTGCGAAGCATGTGATCACCCGGCTTGCACGGACGTTTCTCTACGCCGATGCGATAGGAGTCGCCTTCTTTACCATCGCCGCCATCGACAAGACCCTCCTCCTTGGCCACACAGCGACGGTCGCGGTGACGATGGGTTTTGTCACCGCCTGCATGGGCGGTGTCGTCCGTGACCTTTTAACCGGCACCCCCCCGCTCATCATCGCCTCCGAGGACCTCTTCGTCACGCCTGCCGTCGTGGGCGGCGTCCTCTACGCCGTCCTCCTGAAGACGATGCCCGCCTATGTCGACATATGGGCGATCGTCGCCATCGGCTTCATCATCGCCTTTCGGATCTATGCCATCCGGACGAGCCTCCAGTACCCGTCGAAGCTGCGGATGCACTTCTAGGGGCCGCAGGGTTCCGCAGCGCCACCCGCATGACACCGGGGCGGCTGCCGGAGTGGATGCCCCCTTCCCGGGGAGAGGAGGGAATATGCCCCATATCGTACGTACGGAGGGGAAAAACAGAATATTGCAGGATATCGGGGACACCGGACCTTGAGGGTATCTATTCCCGCAGCAGCCGGGCCATCTCACGGGCCAGCCGGTCGATATCGGCAAAGGACGGTTCGTCCATTCCCGCCTTTACGATGCCGCAGTCGGTTGCGATGAGGTGGATATCGATATCGAGGCCGTGCAGGGTGACTTTATTGGCGGCACAGCAGTCGCCGCAGCCGTCGACAACGAACACCCGGCACCCCTGAGAGCGGCGGGCGACAGCCGGGGAGAACCCCTCCGGTGAGAGGGCGGGGATATGCTCCTCGACCTCGCCCGGCTTTCTCTGGCAAAGGAGCGCCGCCGCCCGCGTCGTGCACTTCCCCGTGTTCGAGATGCCCGAGCAGGTGACGAGGACGACCGGGTCGTCCCCCGTCATCGGCTCCTCCCGTATGCGCCGGCCTTCCGGGTAAGGTCGAGACAGAACCGCCCGTAGTCGGTCAGCTCGTAGACGATGAAGGTGCCCTTTGCCGTACCCGCGATCATCCCGCCCTCCTGCAGCAGCCGCAGGTGGTACGAGAGCTTCGACTTGGCGACGCCGAGCACTTCGCGGATGATACAGGCGCACAGCGGCCGGATGCCGAGCATCGCGAGGATGCGCAGGCGGTATTCATCGGCGCAGAGACGATGGAAGTCCCGCTGGAGAGCGGTCGTCTCCTCATCCGGCAGGAGGGCGACGAGGCCCTCCACTCCACCGATATCGAGAATGTCCGCCAGCGCCTCCGGCGGTATGTCAGAACAGCATGCAGGTTTCATAGGCATAAGACGGCGGGGCTACGCCGACTGTCGGGAAGGAGATGCCCGCCCGGCGCTGCCACCGTATTGTTCAAGAAAATTTGAATTAATATTATATAGGTATACCGCCCATTGTTGTTCAACAAAATTTGAACAATGAATGCCGCAGGCATTCCCGGGGACCATCACATGCATTTCACCTGCCAACACACCATGGAGAACCAGTCATGATCGACCTTCTTATCGGATCGCTCCTGATGGGCTGGGAGACCCTCGCGGGCTACCTCGCCGAACACGTCCTCACCTGCCTGGTACCGGCGTTCTTCATCGCGGGCGCCATTGCGGCGTTTATAAAAAAGGACGCAATCCTGAAGTACTTCAGTCCGGACGCAAAGAAGAGCGTCGCCTACGGCCTCGCCTCGGTCTCGGGGACGGTGCTCGCCGTCTGCTCCTGCACGATCCTGCCGATGTTCGCCGGGCTCTTCAAGCGGGGCAGCGGCATCGGGCCTGCCACGACCTTCCTGTACGCCGGCCCCGCGATCAACATCCTTGCGATCGTCTACACCGCAAAGGTGCTCGGCTTCGACCTCGGCCTCGCACGGGCCCTCTTCGCGATCGTCCTTGCGATCGTCATCGGCCTTATCATGGCGGCCCTCTTCCGGTCGCACGACACCGACACGCAGAAGAAGATGGCCGCGATGCCGCAGGTGCCCGCCGGCGGCGGGACGGAACGCCCCCGCTGGGTCGTCCCGGCCTTCTTCGTCATGCTCATAGGCATCCTGATCGCGGGCACCGCACAGGCCGACTGGCTGATCAAGTTCCCCGTCATCTACGCCCTCACCCTCGGGACGGCGTACCTCCTCATCTACTTCTTCGAGCGGGATGAGGTGACCGAGTGGGGCTGGGAGACCTGGGATCTCACGAAGAAGATCTTCCCCATCCTGATCGTGGGAACCTTCCTCCTCGGCATGCTCGCCTACTTCCTCCCGCCGGAGACCTTCGCCCCCTACTTCGGGACGAACTCGCTTGCATCGACCCTGCTCGCCTCGCTCGTCGGGACGATCCTGTACATGCCGACACTCCTCGAGGTGCCGGTGATAGGGACGACGTTCGGCTACACCTCCGGCGTGATGGCCGGCGGGCCGGCGCTCGCCCTCCTCCTCTCGGGCCCCTCGGTGAGCCTGCCCTCGCTCCTCGTCATATCGAGGGTCATGGGGCCGAAGAAGACCATCGTCTATGCACTGCTCGTAGTCGTCTTCTCGGGCCTCGCGGGATTTGCCTACGGCATGATCATCGGGTGAGACAGAGTATGACAGAACGACCACAACCGTGCTGCGCCGCCGAGGCGATGCGGCGGATCACAAAGATCGAGGTGGGCGGCGGCGTCGTCGGCCTCGCCATGCTGGATGACGCCATCGACGAGGTGCGGGAGATGCACCTTGCCGGCGCCGACCGTATAGCGGGCGAAATCCTCAAAATCGTAAAAATCCACAACTATGTCCCGGGCCCGGCCGAAGCGGCATACCGAACGGCACTGCTCCGGGAATACGAGAACAAGGTGACACCATGAAGATAGAAGTACTTGGAACCGGATGCATGAAATGCAAACGCCTGGCAAAGAACGTCGACGTCGCGGTCGCAGAACTCGGCATATCCGCAGAGGTCGAGAAGGTGGAGGATATCACCGCCATCATGGACCGCGGCGTGATGCTCACCCCGGCGCTGATGGTCGACGGGGAACTGAAGGTCTCCGGCCGCGTGGCGGACGTAAAGGAGATCAAGGAGATCCTGCAGGGGGCGAACTGAAGGTGGCGGACCAACCGGTCTGCACCTGCACCTGCGGGCGAAGCGAGGAGCGGCGGATCATCTTCCCGTGTGCCGGGCAGGCGAACACCGGCCAGATCACGAACCTCGCGGCGATTCAGCTGACCGAAGAGGGGTTCGGGAGCATCGCCTGCGTCGCCCTCCTTGCGACCGGGGCCGAAGGGATTCTCGCCAATGCAACGAATGCCGATGAGGTCGTCGTCCTCGACGGCTGCCCGATGCTCTGCGCAAAAAAGATCGCAGAGGCGCAGGGCGTCCCGGTGGGGCAGCACCTCGTCGTTACCGACCTCGGCATCGCCAAAGGGTCCTCGCGGTCTTACACCGACGATGATGTGGAGGCGGTCGTTGCGGCAGTCTGGGAAGGGAAGGGGAAAGTCGAAACGAAGACTCCCCCCGAAGGGAACAAGCAGGGGAAGAGCGGCACCGGCTGTGGCTGCGGCTGCGGCGGGGGCTGCTGAACGGAGGAGGAGGAGGAGAAGAAGGTGTCCGGCACCCTTGTCGTTGAATGGCGGCACATCGGCGAGAGCGTCGATGGGACGTGCGTGCGGTGTGCGGCGACCGGTCGCACCCTTGCAGAGGTCGTCGACGCCATCCGCCCGGCGCTCTCGGCCCGTCGTGTCCGGGTGCGGGTGGTGGAGACGGTGCTCCCGGACGAGCGGATTGCTGAATCGAACATGATCCTCTTCAACGGCGTGCCGCTCGAAGACCTCATCGACGAGGCGCGGGTGGAGATGACCCCGTGTGCCTCCTGCTCCTGCATCACCGGGACCGACGCCATCTGCCGGGCGATCGTCTGCGGGGGGGAGACCCATGAGGAAATACCCGCGGATCTCATCCTGAAGGCCGCCCTGAAGGTCGTGGAGCCATGACCGAACGCCGCCTCTCCACCTTCGAGAAATATCTCACCGTGTGGGTGGCGCTCTGCATCGTTGCGGGCATCGCGCTCGGGCGGGCCGCCCCCGGCCTCGCGGTCGCCCTTGACTCGCTCTCTGTCTATCAGGTCTCGATCCCGATCGCGATCGCCCTCTTCTTCATGATGTACCCCATCATGGTAAAGATCGATTTTGCCGAGGTGCTGCGGGCGGCCCGCACCCCGAAACCGGTCGCCCTCACCCTCTTCATCAACTGGGCCGTCAAGCCCTTCACGATGTACATCCTCGCGACCGTCTTCCTCGGGTACGTCTTCGTCGGCTTCATCCCGGGCACCGAGGTGCTCGCCGACGGGAGCACCGTCGAACTCTGGCGAAGCTACGTTTCCGGGTGCATCCTTCTGGGCATCGCCCCCTGCACCGCGATGGTCCTGATGTGGAGTTATCTCGCGAAGGGCAACGACGGCCTCACGCTCATCATGGTGGCGGTCAACTCCCTCCTCATGCTCGTCCTCTACGCCCCGCTGGGGAGCTTCCTTCTTGGGGTGAACGCGATGCCGATTCCCTGGCAGACGATCCTCCTCTCAGTCGCCGTGTATGTCGCCCTCCCGCTCGCCGCCGGGTACGTCACCCGGAGATGGATCATCGCCCGGAAGGGCCGGGCATGGTTCGAGACCCGGTTTTTGAACGTTCTTACACCGGTCTCGATCACAGCGCTCCTCGGCACCCTCGTCCTCCTCTTCACCTTCAAGGGGGATGTCATCGTCGAAAACCCCCTCACCATCCTCTGGATAGCAATTCCGCTCTTTCTCCAGACGGTGCTCATCTTCACCCTCGGGTATTTCGTTCTCGCCCGCCGGCTCGGGCTGCCGTACCGTGACGCGGCCCCTGCAGGAATGATCGGGGCCTCGAACCACTTCGAGGTGGCGATCGCCACCGCGACCATCCTCTTCGGGCTGGGGTCGGGGGCGGCGCTGGCGACGGTCGTGGGCGTCCTCATCGAGGTGCCGGTGATGCTGATGCTGGTCAAAATCTGCCTGCGAACGCAGGGTATGTTTCGGAGTGAACCGGTATGAAGATGCAATCAATGCTTGTCCCGCTGGAGATCCATGGTGCGGCGGCTGCAATGGCGCCTGCCGTGGAGGAGATCGCCCGCCTTGATGTCGATGAGGCCGACCTTCTGTACGTGATCAATATCCGTGATACCGCCGCGTATCCCGGTGTCCGTGCCCATGACAGGGAGTGATGGATATGGGGCGAAGATGCCCCGGGAACTGTGGGAGTGCGGTGGTGCGGGTGCGGCTATCGCCCGTAATTTCCGGAATGGTGGCACTCCCGGTCCAGCCGATGCGGGGATGGAAGGGGGCCGACCCGGGCCAGCGGCGCATCCTGTCCTGTACTTCTGCCGAATGAACAGAATCCCTGAAACCAACGAAGCCGGGGTACCGGGCGTAAAAAAGACAATGACCGATATTTCCTGTAAGGTGTGGGGGGTATCCGGAGAAAGGTATATATCCGGCCCCTCTCCATGTTCATCATTTCAAATCAAATCGTAATAGTCATGCGATAGAGGTGCCCCGATGAAAACAGAAGACCCATACCTGCATACGGCTTCCCGCAAGCGGCGGTGGGCGGCCTGCATCATACCCCGACGAACTATCCTGCCGTTCATTGCACTGTCAGTGGTCCTGGCCTGCGCTGCCGTCTTTGCCGGATGTGTCGCGGCACCCTCCGGGGAGGATGTTACGACGGCAACAAGCAATGTCACCACGGTCGAGGTCATCCACTTCACCACACCGAACCAGTGCTACTCCTGCGTCGTGCTCGGCGACTATGCCGAAGAGACCGTCAGGACACACTTTGCCGACGAAATAGCCTCCGGAAAGATGAGCTTCGAGCACGTCAGCATCGCCGATCCGGCACAGCAGGATATCGTCGAGCGCTATGGCGCGACCGGGTCGTCCCTCTGGATTGGCGTCTATGACGACGAGGGGCGGTTCTTCCCGGAGGAGGATCTCCGGGTGTGGTACAAACTGAACGACAAACCCGGATTCTCGGCATACCTGAAGACGCTCCTTGAGATGCGCCTCCGGGGAGACCTCACGCGATGAGCCTGATGGGGTTCATGGAGACGATGGGGACGAGCAGCATCCCCCTCGTCGCCGCATTCTTCATCGGGCTGATGATGGGGCTCTCCCCCTGCCCTCTCGCAACGAACATGGCCGCGATCGGTTACCTCTCCCGCCGGCTCGGAAACCCCGTACAGACGCTCATCGCCGGGTCGCTCTATTGCGCTGGGAGGATGGTCGTCTACGTCGGGCTTGCGGCCCTGATCGTCGTGTTCGGGTTGAACATTCAGGCGGTCGCGCTCTTCCTGCAGACATGGGGCGAGGTGCTGATCGGCCCGCTGCTGATTGTGGTCGGCATCGTGATGATCGATCTTGTCCCCCTGAGCTTTGGATACGGCGGCAGCAGCAGGCTTGCCGCCATCAAGGAACGGCTCGCCGAACAGGGCATGGCGGGGAGTTTTTTTCTCGGCGTGCTCTTCGCGCTGAGCTTCTGCCCGTTCTCGGCGGTCCTCTTCTTTGCGATGCTCGTCCCGCTGGCTCTCCGGAGCGGCGATCCACTGGGTGTCCCGACGGTCTTTGCCATGGCAACAGCCCTGCCGGTGATTGCGTTCTCGCTGATCATTGTGACGGGAGTAGCGAAGGTTGGAACCGCGATGAAGTCGGCGGAGACATTCGAGTACTGGATGCGCCGGATCGTCGGCGTGCTCTTCATCGGGATCGGAATCCAACTCCTCGTGGCACTGGTGGCCGGATGAGGTTTGCCTGAGCCTGAACCCGTCGTCCTCCCCACTGCACCGTGCAGCGACACATTTGATCCCCTCCACGTCAGGTCAGGTGCGGGGCGCCGCCCACCGCTCGCCCTCATCCGTAAGATGATAGATGATCCAGTTCCCCTGCTGCTCCCCCCGGATCAGCCCTGCCTTCTTCAGCACCGACAGGTGGTAGGAAAGTTTTGAGTCAGCGATCCCGAGCACCTCCTTGATGACGCAGACGCAGAGGGGCTGGACGGCAAGCATGGAGATGGTCTTCATCCGAAGGGGGTCCGCAAGCGCCCGGTGGACGCTGCACTCCGCCTCCAGCCCGGCATCGTCGGGCAGACGGGAAGTCAGTCCCTCGATCCCGCCGCATTGGGTAAGCGACGCCTCGATCTGCTCGGGGAGTGCCATGTATTCATCCCTGCACATATCGTTCTCTTCCATCGGATCGCCCCATTCCGGTTCAACATAATATGAAATACCCACCCATATATAAGGGCGGGAACCACCACGGCCTGCACCCGGAAACTTATGGTTGTATTCTGGGATTGTTGCCTCCTGCATAACGTAGGCCTCCTCATCTATTTCAAAATTAGATGAAATAGCAATCTATATGCTACAGTGTCGCCAACAAGAATTTCAAAAATATTTGAAACATCAACGGTAGTGATGAGATTGGCAGAAAAAGACACAGAAGAGAAAAAAGGCGGCTTTCTCTCCAGGCTGCGTTCGATGGGCAAACAGGACTGCGGGTGCGGCTGCTGCGGTGGCATGAAGATCGTCCCGAAAGAGAAGAGCCCGGACGATGAGGATTCCGAACAGAAATGAACACCGAAACTTCCGGGACCGGGAAGAGCGGCACCCCGGAGGGGGAGAGGAAGGCAATCTTCCCCTGCATCTGCCCCGATGAGATCAGGGAAGGGGGATGATCCTGATGTCCCGGCCGATGAGAAAAGAGGGATGCGGCTGCCGCGGAAAGGGACGGGGGGAGACCAACGGCAATCTCTGAAGCACTTCTTACTGCCGGGCAGTTCTTCGTCATCATCGCCGGAGAACTGATACTGCTCTTCATCGGCATATCATTCCTGGTGGGCCTGCTCCAGTCCTATATCCCGGAGGAGAGGATCCGGCGGACCCTCGCAGGCCGCGGCGAGGGGACAGCCACCGCTCTCGGCGGCATCTTCGGGGCACTCACCCCCTTCTGCTCATGCTCCACGATCCCGATCCTGGTGGGCCTTCTGAACGCCGGAATCCCGTTTTCCGCCTGTATGGCATTCCTCCTCTCCTCGCCCCTCCTCAACCCGGTGATCCTCTCCCTCCTCGCCGCCCTCATCGGCCTGGTGCCGACGGTGGTGTACGCCATCATCACCTTCTGTGCCGCTCTCGTCCTTGCAACCCTCCTCGGGCGGTTCGGGTTTGCGCGATACGTGAAGGAAGTAACCGTCGAGGGGATGGCGCAGGCGCCGGCATGCGGGTGCGAGGCGGGCACCTTTGCACAGCGACACGGCCCGCGGTTCTCCGCCGCCCTGCACTTCGCCGTCTCGCTCTTCCGCCAGGTGCTTCCCTATCTCATCCTCGGTGCTGGCATCGGGGCCTTCATCTACGGGTTCGTCCCTGCAGACCTCATCGTCTCGCTGGCAGGGCAGGACAACCCCCTCGCGATCCCCGTGGCGGCGTTGATCGGTGTGCCGATGTACATCAGGGCAGAAACCATCATTCCTATCAGCGCCGTCCTGCTCCAGAAGGGGATGGGGGCCGGGGCGGTGATGGCTCTTATCATCGGGGGTGCGGGGGCGAGCATCCCTGAAGTGACCCTCCTTGCGGCAATATTCGAGCGGCGGCTCGTGGCAGCCTTCGTCGTCACCGTCCTCGGGATCGCCGTCCTTGCCGGGGTCGCCTTCCAAATCCTTGTGGCCGTATGACAGGAATAGTGTTCAGCCCACCGGCGGCCACACACAATACCCATCATGACAGAATCCCGCACCGGAACGGTTCTTCCGAAGCGAAAAACCCCGCCTGGTGACCTCGCCGGGGAGCGGATTAGTGCCGGACCACGTCGCACGCCCACCATCAGCGCAGTCTCCGGTATTATCTCCTCAGCAATCGCAGGAGTATTATACGGAAAATCAGTTCGGGTGAGAAATTGAAGCACACCATTCCATGCTTCAGGGCAGATGTGTTGCGATGGCTCCGCCATCTCGACACCGCCGGTCTGGACGGGGGCCTTCCCATGGCCGAGTCCGTCTTTGCCGGCATCACCGATGAGACCATCACGGATGAACAGACGCTGCGGGCGGCGCTCGCCTCCCGGGCGAAGCAATATAATCATGCCTCAAACGCAGCACCGGACATTTCCCCGGGGCACCATCCGCAAAGTCCGGGGGACGAGACGGTGAACGCTGGTAACCATTGAAGTTCCCGGAACGGGCTGCATGAAGTGCAGGCGGCAGCTCAAAAACGTACGCCGGATCCTGATGTCTTACTAGGGCTCGTCCCCCGGCACGGCGCACCACTCCCCCGCGTCCTTTTTTTCCACCCCTCTCTGCCCTGACGATCTCTCGTGAAAGGTCCCGAGAATCCCTGCGATCTCTCCCGGGGCGTCCTCACAGGCCACCTGCGTGACGGTCACGAGCCGGACGGTGCCGTCTGCGAGGGTGACCGGCTCCTCGAACTGCTGGACCCCGCCCGTTTCAAGGAGCTGTTCGTCCATCTCCCGGAGGCGGGCAGAAAAGGGGGGCGGGACGAGATCCGCCGCCGGCATGCCGGGGAGCGCCTCGGCGGCCACGCCCGTGAACGTCTCGAAGGCGCCGTTCGCCCACGTGAGCCGCCCCTGCCGGTCCTTGCGATAGACCGGCACGGAGAGGGCGGCGAGAAAGCGCTCCATGCATGCCGACCGCCCCTCCTCTGCCGGGCCCGCGGGCTCGCAGGCGGCGGGGACGAAGAGGGCCATACTCCCGACGGGACGGCCCATCCGGGTGAGGCAGAGCGAGGTCCCCCGGACCCGGAGCTCCTCGCCCCCGCTCGTCAGGAGAACCGCATCGACCGCATCCGCCCCACAGCCCGGCACCGGCTCCCCGAAGAGGGTCCGGCACATCCCCTCACAGGACGGGTCGATGACATCCGCAGGGGTAAGCCGCATCGCCTCCTCCGCCGTATATCCGAGGGCCTCCCGCCACGCCCGGTTCACATGGACAAAATGCCCGTCCGGGCCGGTACTCTGGAACATCACCGGGGCATGCTCCATGAGCGCATACCAGTCGTCCTCCCCCCGGGCGAGGAACATCCTCTCATCCTGCATGGCTGATCATGCATTGATTGCCCGTCTGCTATATGTAATGAGTGGTGATGGAGGAGGCGGTGGCGGCCTGCCCACCGGGACGAGACAATCCGGGAATGAAGAGGAGGTGATCGGGATGACTTAAAAATAAGGCGGGGAGAAGAGATCCTCAACCGGAGGGCTGCAGGGATGAGACCCCGGACCCTCAGAGCTCTTCTGCGGGGTAAAGGGCCCACGCCCCCGTCCCCTCGGTCATCTTCAAATGGAGGATCGCGGCGATGCCCAGAACCGCCCACGGGATGACGAAGAGGAGGTACTTCACCAGCGGTTCCGCATCGAAGACCGGCAGGTAGATGAGGGGGCCTGCGGTGCTGTTGAACGATGCGTGGGCGAGCACCGCCGGCCAGAAGCTTCCCGACCGAAGCGTCAACCACGCAAAGACACCGCTGGTGCCGAGGGTGAAGAGCGGCATGAGGACGAGGCTCCCGAGGAGCGGGTAGCCGGGGAAGTTGTAGCCTGCGTAGATGATGGGGGCGTGCCAGATGCCCCAGAATATCCCGAGGAAGACGAGGCCCGCAACGACCCCGTACCGTGCCACGAGACGGTTCTGGAAGACGCCCCTCCACCCGAACTCCTCGCCGAAGGTGGCGATCGAGGTGACCGCGATGCCCACGACCATGGTGACGAGGAACTGGAGGAGGAACACCCCGACGGAGATCTGCTCTCCGTCCACGCCGGGGAGGGTTACCATCCCGGTCGTCCCGTCGTAGAGCGTCTGCGTCATCACGCCCGCGGCGACGGCGCCCCCTATGACGAGCACGGTAAGGGCGACCGGAAAGAGGGCGGCAGCGAGGAGGTAGCGCTTCTTCCCGACCTGCGTGAGGATCGGTCGTGCGCTCCTCCCCGTCCGGCGCAGGTACGCGAATCCCGCGATCGTGGGGAAGAACATCAGCGCCGTTGCCATGAGGGTGAAGTACGGGCCGGCGACGCCGCCTGCGAGGAGGATGAGTCCTTCCCAGACGAACGAGACGAAAAGGAGGCCGCCCAGCACGAGGAGAAGGGTGCGGTGGTTACTGTCCATCCCGGTCCCCCCCCTCGGCGGCGAGGCGCTCCAGCATGCCCCGGATACAATCGTCGATCGTCATCATGTCATCGTACATTCCCTGGAGAAGGGCAATCCTCTCCGCCATCTCCGGCGGCATATCATCGCTCCGGTACCGCTCGATCATCGGCGGAATCTCCTTTTTGACGACCATGGTCTGGGTGTGCCGGATCTGCTCAAGCTGTCGCATGAAGGTGCCGATGAGATCCTTGTGGGCATATACATAGACCTTTCGCGTCCCCGGACGGGTCCGCTTGACGATGCACCCGGCACGCTCCAGCACCCGGCACTTGTTGCTGACCGAGGCGAGCGAGTACCCCGCCTCCTCGGCGAGCGCCGCCATCGCCATCTCGCCCGGTTCGATGTACAGCCGGGCGAGGAGCCATGATGAGAGGGCGTCGAGCCCGTTTGCCCCCCCTATCCCTGTCTGAAACATCCGGATGAAGTCATCCTCGAGGTGTCCTGTCGTGTCCCCCATATCTTTCACCACTTTTACAATTTATTAAAAATAATAATCGGTGATCCTTCAAATAGGTTGCGGCCATGCACCGGCCCGGCATACCCCGGCGCCGGGGAGGGCACGAATCAGAACGCGGTCATGCCACCGGCGGGCAGTTCCGATGATGGATGTGCTGAAACGAACCCGGAGAATCCCGGTTCCGGCCAATCTTCTGCCGGGATAAAAAAAAGAAATATTTCGGTATTTCAGGAAAACCGGGTATTTTCCTTCGTTACTCAGCGCTTCTTCCCCAGCACCAGCAGGGCACCGAGGGCTGCCACCGGTGCAAAGACGAAGAGCGGGGACTGGGGGGTGTCCGTCGGCTCGGGAGCGGCCGTCTCCTCCGCGGCAGGGGTCTCCTCTTCCGTACCGGTCGTGACAGCCGTGGGGGAGACGGTCGTATCAGTCGCCGTCATCTCCGCGGTCGGCTCTTCGGTGGGAACAGGAATCTCCTCCTCCTCGTCCACGGCGATGGTCACCGGTTCATCAACGGCGACGATCGCAAAGAGCGAGAAGCCGGGGCTCGTCGCGGTGAAGGAGGCCTTTCCGCCCTCTTCCTTCACGAACGTCGTGGGGAGCTGCTGCCACTCACCGTCGTGCCAGCGGGAGAGGATGATATTCGCCGGAGCGTATCCGTTCGCCTCCAGCCATGTGAGCGGCACCGTGAACATCATTTCCGTGTGATCGATCTGATCATCGGTCGTCTTGGCAAGCGTCACCTCGATGAACTGGTAGACGATGCCGTCCGGGGCGGGGATGCCGCTTCCCGGCGACCCGGTGGTGCGGGCCGTGACGAGGAGGGTTTCGACCGTGCCCTTCACCGTCACCTGTATCTGATAGATCGGGGACAGGGAGGGATCGAGACTGAACGTGGCATTCCCGCCGCCGGCAAGCCCTTTCGCCACTGCGATGGCCGTATCGTCCATCGGGTCGTCACCATCGCCGGTGTCGGGGGTGGGGGTGGGGACGGGAGTGGTCGGTGTCTGGACGGGTGCAAGGGTGAAGGCGACGTCCGTGGTCTCGTCAAAGATGACCTCCACCGTGTTATTGACGCCGGGGAAATACCCGGCGTGCGTTACCGTGACATTGTGGGTGCCTGTCGCAACATCCGCAAGGGTTGCGGGGGTCGTGAACCCGGTATCAACGCCGTCGAGCCAGACCGCCGCCCCTGTTGGAGTCGAGGTGACGGTGACGTTGCCGGCCGGCGTGCCGGTGGCGTACTTCAGGTCCTGGTTGGCAGGATCGCCATCGTAGTAGCTGATGGCAGGGCAACTTCCGTTGAACGCAAGCGAGGAGTACGTACCTACTTCTTCTGCGTCGTCGACGATGCCGATGTGCCAGTCATCATTCCCGTCCTTCCAGGCAAACTTCAGGTTCCGGTTGCCAAAGCTCCCATCAAAGTAGCTGATGGCAGGGGTGTTGCCACTGAATGCAAGTGAGGTGTCCGAAGCAGTTGCCTCAGAATCGACGGTTTCGTTGTGCCAGCCGTCACCATCCTGCCATGCATACTTCAGGTGGTTGTCACCTTTGTAACTGATCGCCGGGTAGCCTCCGTTGAATGCAAGCGAGGTGTCCATGCCGACATTTCCAGCGGTATCGACGGTTTCGTTGTGCCAGCCGTCGCCGTCCTGCCACGCATACTTCAGGTCGTAGTTGGAAATATAGTCGTAGTAGCTGATTGCAGGGTAGCCTGCGTTGAACGCAAGCGAGGTGTCCGAACCGACCTGTCCTGAGGAATCGACGACGGTGGTATGCCAGCCGCCGGCATCCTGCCACGCATACTTCAGGGTGTCATTTACCGCGTCGTGGTAGCTGATTGCCGGGTAGTCTCCATTGAATGCAAGGGAGTTGTACGAGCCAACCTCCCCGACGGCATCGACGGTGGTGATCTGCCAGACGCCGCCGTCCTGCCATGCATACTTCAGGTCCCTGTTGCCAACAGCAAAATCGTAGTAGCTGATTGCAGGGTTGCCGTCACCATCAAACGCAAGCGAGGTGCACTGGCCAACGGAGTCATTGGAATCGACGGTCTCGTTGTGCCAGCCGTCGGCATCCTTCCACGCATACTTCAGGTGGCGGGTATCCCAGTCGAGGTAGCTGATTGCAGGATAGCTCCCGTTGAACGCAAGCGAGGAATACTCGCCGACATGTCCTGAGGAATCGACAGTGACATTCTCCCAGACATACCCCGCCGATGCGGGCAGGACGAGGAGAAAGAGGAGAACAATCGTAAGGGCTGATAAAATTGGTAATGGTTTCACGGTATCACTCACTTCTTATGAGTAAAAAAATCCACAGGGCAATAAATATTCGGATTTCCGGCGTCTCCGGGACAAAATAATTAAAATATCCATATTTCGGCCTTTTGGGCGAACACGGGGATTTCAGCGGCCGGGTCCGGGAAACCAGGATGATGAAACAACGGCGGGTCCGTTTGCAGCGGTCGTAGCGATGCTGTCCGCCACCCGGGCGAAGAGAACGAACAAAAAAGGATTAGAGAATCCTGTCCCCGGCATTCGGGCCGGCGGCGCAGTTGAAGACATCCGTTACGGTGATCTTCAGCATTCCCACCGCGGGCACATGCGGAAGGCGTGCCGTCACATCCGCCCTGAACGCCTCGAACTGCTCGCCCGACTCGACGTACTCGACGTCGCCTTTGATCTGGTAGCATCCCTTGACGCCGTCGCCCCAGAGGTACACGGCCGCCTTCGGGTTCTCCTTCACGTTGGCAAGGGTCTTTTGCATGAAGTTGTTCATGATGAGAATCGTCTCCGGGTCCGCCACCGCCTTTGCGCCCATCGGGGCCACATTCGGTACACCATTCCTGTCGGCGGTCGCGAGGGGGACGACCTTGAGGGCATTGAATGCCGCAATCAGTTCTTCGGTCAGTTGAACCATGGTATCACCTGTGAACTATGGAATGGAGAGATAAAAAAGGTGGTGCGGCATCCGGCAGAGTGGGGCCTATATCCCGTGCCCCGTCTCCCGGTCCGGTATCCGGATGACCCACGATGTCCCGCCATCCCGCTGGAGTTCGATCGTCCCTCCCAGCTGGTGCATCACCACGTTTCTGACGATGTTCATGCCAAGAGACGTGGATGCGCCCGGCCGGTAATCCTCCGACACCCCGATGCCGTCATCCCCGACGGTGAGCACCTTCCCATTCTCGCCGCATTCCATCACCACGCTGATCGTGCCGCGGTTTCTGCCTGCAAAGGCGTACTTGATGGCATTGGTGACGAGCTCATTGACGATGAGGGAATAGAGGATGCCCTCCTCCAGCGTGAGCTGGCAGCCGCCGCCGTCGACATGCGCCGTGATCACGGTGAAGGGGGCAAAGGTGCTGATAAGCTCCATCACAAGGGAATGGAAGTGATCCCCGGCATTGATGTGGGCGATCGTGTCCGACCGGTAGATGGACTCGTGGACAAGCGCCATCGAGAGGATGCGGTTCGAGGTCTCCCGCAGGACCGCCTTTGCCTCCTCGTCCTCCATCGAGCGCATCTGCATCTGGAGCATCGAGGTGATGAGGGCAAGGTTGTTCTTGACCCGGTGGTGGACCTCGTTGAGGAGCGTCGTCTTCTCCGCAAGGGAGGCCTGCAGCATCGCCTCGGACGCCTTGCGCTCGGAGATGTCGAGCAGCGTGCCGATAATAAGGGGGTGCTCGTCGTCGAGCTGCGCCCCCGACCCGAAGATCTCAATCTCGAACGTGCTCCCGTCCTTGCGGACGCCCACGGTCTCGAAATGCGCGGTCTCCATCCTCCCCGCAACCAGGTCGTGCACATGGTCGACCACCATCCCGACATCGGCGGGGCTGATCAGTTCGAGGTTCGGTTTGTTGCGAAGCTCCCCGACCGTATACCCGAACATCTCCGCCATCGTTTCGTTCACATAGATGAACCGTTCCCCGCTGATGATGTAGATGCCGACGATGGAGTTCTCGGCCAGCAGACGGAACTTCTGTTCGCTCTCCCTGAGTGCCGCTTCCGCCCGCTTGAGGTCGGTGATGTCGATGAGCGTGCCGAGGGACGAGTGGTAGTTTCCGCCGTCATCATACGTATGGTGGCAGCGTTCGTGCACGTGCCGGATCTCTCCTGACGGCCAGATGATCCGGTAGGTATGCTCGTAATCCTCCCGTCCCCTGATGGAGTCGAAGAACTCCCGGACCACCGTTTCGCGCTCCGACGGGTGGAGGATGCCGAGGAACCGCTGCGCGGAGACGAGACGGTCCTCTGTCGGCGGGATCCCGAAGATCTCGAACGTCCTATCCGACCAGTGCTGGGAGGTTCCGTACTCTCCATAGTCCCAGTACCCGAGGCCGGCGATCGTCTGGGCTTCGCGCAGTTCCGCTTCGCTCTGCTCAAGGAGCATCCCCTCCTCCTTCAGGGGAGTGATATCCAGATTGGTGCCGATGACCCGCCCCGGCGTGCCGTCCGGCTGCCGCTCGAGGATGACCGCGTGGGACCGGATCCACCGCACCGTTCCGTCCTTTGCGTACATCCTGTACTCGATGGTTCCGGCGTCGTCGGCGGTTTCAAGGCTCTGGTAGATGTCCGCGATCACGTGCGCATCCCCGGGGGCGAACAACGACCGTATCTCATCGATCCTGAGCGGGATCTCCTCCGGACGGTACCCGAGGATCTCCGCACACCGGTGATCATAGAGGATCTCGCCGGCGGCCACATTCCAGTCCCACACCCCGAGGCGGGCCCCCTCCACCGCAAGGGAGAAGCGCTTCTCGCTCTCCCGCAGCGCTTCGGCGATACGGCGGCGCGGGGTGATGTCCCGGACGAATGCGCAGCCGAACTCGTGGTCGGCGGTGCGGATATACTCCCACGTGCTCTCCACCGGATGGTCCGTGCCGTCGCGATGACGGTACACTGTCTCGAAGGTGCTGACATGCTGGTTCTTCAGGAGACGCCAGTGCTCGTCCCACACATCCTCGTCGATCTCCGAATTGATATCGAAGATGGAAAGCCCCGTCACCTCCCCCCCCTTGCCGTATGACCGGGCGGCGGTCTCATTCCCGTAGAAGATCGTCCCGTCGACATTGACGAAGAAGATTGCCTCGGGGGAATGGTCCACCACGTGCTGCGTGCGGACGAGCTGGTCGCGGGCCTCCTGGATGTCGCTGATGTCCTGGACCGTCCCGATGAGCCGGACCACTGTCCCGTCCTCATCCAGCACGGAATCGCCGATGAGATGGATCCACTTCACCTCGCCTCCCGCCAGCCGGATGCGGCAGGTATCGTCAAAGGTCCCCCCATTTTTGAGGAGCTCTGCAAACCGGGTATGTATTTGGACCCGGTCATTCGAATGAATCATCGAAAGGAAATCCGCAAAGCCCGACTTCTCATCGGCATACACGTCCCCGAAGATGTGATCAGCCATCACATCGGAATCAATGACATCCTCCGCCGGATCATACTCGAAATACCCGATTCTCGCGATACTCTGCGCCTTTTTCAGACGGAGGGCCGATTCGTGCTCCTTCTCCTGTGCCTCCTTCCACGGGGTGATATCCGTGTGGACGCCCACCATCCTGAGAGGATGCCCGTGGTCATCCCTCTCGATCACCCGGCCGCGTGCCTTGATCCAGGCCCACGAACCGTCCTTTCTCAGCATCCGGTACTCGTTGAAGTAGACATTGCCCGCCCGGAGGGTTCTTTCGAGATTGCCGGTGACGGTATCGCGTTCGTCGGGGTGCAGGAGCGCGACCCATGTCTCGTACGCCTCCGGCATCTCATAGGGCTCATACCCAAGAAGCTGATACCATTCGGGGGAGAACTTGAAACGCTGGCGCGGGACATCATAATCGAAGAGCCCGAACCGGATCGCCTCGACGACCAGACGGTAGAGTCCTTCTGCCTCGGCACGCGCCTCTTGTTCGGCTTTAATCTCCGTTATATCATGGGAAAGAAGCCCGATCGCGTACACGGCACCCTCCTTGTCGACAACGGGATAGTAGATATGGGTGAAGGATCGTCCCCGGTGCTCATCGCTGAACAATACCGATTCGCACCGGCTGGCGACCTCTTCCATCTTTCCTCTCCGCAGATCCAGCGTCGCCGGGGAATCCGCGTACAGCCGGAAGATGGAGGTCCCTGCGAGTTCCTCCTTGGACAGCCGGTACCGCCGGGCAAGGGCGGCATTCGCCTCGATGATGACGCCGTCGGTCCCGACGAGGACCTGCACCTCGTCCATCGAATCGACGAGGGCACGCAGGGATTCCTCGTTCCTCCGCAATGCCTCCTCCGCCCGGAGCCGCCCGATGGCAACACCCGCCTGCGCCGCGATGGACTCGATGTGCGGCCGGATGAGCGGCAGGATCTCGTCCTCGTCCATCGAGGCGAGGGTGATGAGGCCGACCAGCGTATCGGCAGCAATCACCGGCAGGACAGCAGTTCCCCGGAAGGGGAGCGACGATGCCCGGACGGCACCAAAGGTGTGGAGATCGCCAAAGAGGCAGTAGAGGGCTGTTCCCTTGCGAAGACCGGCAAGAGCGGGTGATTCCAGGGAAAAGACCGCATTCTCTTTCCGGAAGCCGGGGGGGACCCCCTCGGAGTACAGGAGCCGCATCTCCCCGGTCTCCTCGTCGCGGAGATAGAATCCCGACGCGGGGACCAGGGCGAGCTTCCGGACGCCCGCCGAGGATTCCCACCCCACCTCATCCACGGAGACCGCACGGTTCAGGGCGAATGCAACGTCCCGCTGTACCTGCAGTGCCCGATCACGCCGTTTGCGCTCGGTCTGGTCCGAGGCAACCGAGAGAACCACCATCCCCCGGTTCGGGGAATTGTAGCAGTGGAGTTTCACCTCGACGGGAATACGGGTCCCGTCCTTGCAGATGTGGGCCGACTCGAGGGTGAGATAGGTGGCCTTCACGGTCTCGCTCAGGGACTCTTGCACGGCATCCCGATACTCGGGAGCGATGATGACCGAAAGCTCCATGCCGATCAGCTCCTCTCTGGTATACCCGAGGTGCCGCGACATCATGTCATTGGCCTCGAAGATCCTGCCCGGATTTCCATCGGGCCGAAGTTCGAAGAGGTACGCCGATTCCGCGAGATTGTCGAAGAGGCTGAAATACTCGTGCCGGGAGAAGGAGAACTGTTTTGAATAGTAGGAGACGGAGATGGCAACGAGGAAGAAGACGAAACACCGGGCGGCGGCATACCAGAAGGAGGGGAAGAGGGGGACGATGAAGAGGGCATAGAGACAGAGATAGACGATGCTGGTCCCCGCGGCAAAGGATAACGCCCGTTTGGGATATCTTCCGGCAACAAGGACGATAGGGATGTCGAGGGCATGGGGATAGACGCTCGTCAGCCCCATGGAGAGGGACCATACCAGAAGCATGAGGGCCCCCGCGATGGAGAGGACGATGTACCCGTCGTCATTCTCCACTCTGTAGTTCCTGACGAACTCTTTCAGGTCGTCGGCATACCCCCTCCGCATGAATATCCTGCCCGTTCGGCCGGATGCGACGGCTCACCGGGTGATGGCATCGCATACGACCGCTTTGAAAAACCATTGGTGAACGGCACTTAATATAGGTGCCGCCGGAGACGGTTCAGAGATCGAGCGGTTCGAACTGCTGTTTTCTCACGTCTCCGTAAAATTCGGTGATCTTCGGGTCGCCGAGGCAGACCGGGCACCGGTAATCCGCCGGGAGATCCTCGAACCGCGTTCCCGCCGGGATCCCATGCTGCGGTTCCCCGCGGGCATTGTCATAGATATACCCGCATATCCGGCACCGCCACTTCGTCGGCACGACCGGGACAAAACCCCATTTGCCTATCCTTCCCTTCCCCGTCGCCCCGCAGACGGGGCAGCTGTAGTCTTCGGGGAGGTTCTCGAATTTCGTTCCTTCGGGAATTCCGTTTCTCGGCTCCCCGCGAAGTGGCGAGTATATATAGCCACATACTTTGCACCGGTATCGCTGCACTTCCATGGTCAAACCCCGGTTCCGGCCCCCCCAAACGGGGGCACCGCGAGATAGTTTCTGAATGATGACCAAGTATTAATATTCTCCGAATTTGTACTGGGAAATTCCCGGCACATATCCGATTTAATCGCAAAACGCAGCTCTTTATTACAATTGCCGCAATCCGCGGATGTATCGCACCAACAAGGGATTTTTTCGCATTCAGGCAGGCGAAATGCAGGGAGGGCAATCGGAAAAAAAGTGCGCCCGGCGGCATGGATGCCTACTCCAGCACCATCACCGGCGCCGCTTCGTCGAACGGATTCGTCCGCATCGCAAGCGAGAAGAGATACGGGTAGTTCTTCTTCAGGTAGCGCATGTAGCGGATCCAGTCCCTGATGAGCATCCCGTAGACCCGGTTGATGTCCCCTTCGAGGTGGGTCATGTCGGGAGGGGGGCAGACGGCGAAGTCCGTGCGGTGGCCGAGTTCCTCCGTCATGTGAAACGTCGCCTGGAGGAGGCCGGTGAACTCCTCGTGCTCGAGGAGGACGGGGTTCTCCAGGAGCCGCACGAGAAAGTCCTCCTGTTTCCCGAGGAACGCCCGGAGCCGTTCGAGGTCGATGTCGCAGATGTTCACCCGGTACTCGTAGCGCCCGAGGTCGCGGAGCGCTTCGCCGAACCGTTCGTCCGTCCACGCATCGGAGAGGAGCACATCATCCAACACCTTTCCGATGTTCGGATCGGCGCGGGAGAAGCAGCGGATGAGCGTGCGCCCGACCCGCGAGTAGAAGGTCCCGATGACCATGTTCATCTTCTCGAGCCGGTTCCTTCTCTCGCGGTACTCGAGCAGGCGGTGGAGAATGAGGGTGACGATCAGGACTTCGAGGGGAAGGAACGCGAGTTCATGGAGGAAGAAGACCCCGATGTGATGCGGGTCGTGAAAGATCTCGAGATGCAGGGCATAGAGGAGTCCCGAGGCGAAGATCAGGGAGAGGGCAAAGGCAATGATCCAGTGTCGGTCTTTCATGGTAGTTTATCAGGCGGGCCCCATCATCAGGGTATCCCCCGTACCGGACGGCGGGGCGGGAGAGGGGAGGTGCCTGATGTCGCGGACCACGGGGCGGCCCCCGGCGGACACGCAGGGAAAGCCGCCGTGAAAACCTCCCGATACACTCGTTTCGGTGTTTTTTTATGCATCCGCCCCAAAAATCATTATGGTTTATCCGATCGCCACGGTCGGTCGTACCAGTTCTGTTATCCGGGGGATTTGATGACATGGCCGGCGTATGAGGCAGCGGTACCGCTCATAATAGCACTCTTTCTCAATACGGGTATCGCTCTTCTTCTCGCGATGGAGGGATACCGGCACCGTTCCGCCGTCCTCGCCCGGATCTTCATCGTCATCATGGGCGGCGTTGCCCTCTGGTCATTCATGTATGCCATACGGCTGGGCGTCGATGACGTCCTTCTCCAGTTCCGCATCATGCAGATCGTCTATATCGGGGTCCAGATGGTCACCCTCGGTGCCTTCTTCTTTGCCGTCAAATACACCGGGCACGATGAATGGCTCTCCCGGCGCGCCATCGCAGCATTCAGCGCAATTCCCCTCCTCATCATCGTCGCCATCCTGACAAATGATCTCCACCACCTCTACTATGCGGGCATCACGATGGCAGATACCGGAGCGTTCCCCCATCTCTCTGCCACCCACGGCCCCCTCTACCCGGTCCAGATCGCCTATGCCTATGTCCTGACCGTCACGGGCATCGTTATGCTGGCGAAGTACTACCTGCGTTCAAACCGCGAGTACCGCCGCCAGACGCTCCTCATCCTCGTGGCATATCTCATCCCTCTTGCAGGGAACATCATCGGCATCTCCGGCATCGGTACATACCGCCTTCACTTTGATCCGACGCCGTTCTGCTTCCTCATCTCAGGCGTCATCCTCTTCTATATCATCGTGATGCACGAGTTTCTTGCCATCGTCCCGATAGCACGGGACCATGCCATCGAGGACCTCAGGGAAGGGTACCTCGTTCTCGATGAGAACCGCAGGGTCATCGATATCAACCGGGCGGCGCTTGCCATCTTCGATGCCTCGCGAGAGCGCAGTCTCGGTTCGCATGCCCTGCTCCTCTGGAAGGGGTTCGAGGGCGACATCCCACGGGAGGGATCGCTCGAAGTGGCGGGGGATGCCATCCACCGCCGTCTTTCAGGGCGCCACTACGACCTCTCGTTCACTCCTCTCACCGGCCGGGTCGCCGGGCAGGAAGGGTCGATCATCTTCATCCACGACATCACCGAGAACCGGCGATACCGGGACGCTCTCACGGAAGCAAACCGGAAGATCAACCTGATGGCCGACATCACCCGGCACGACATTCTCAACCAGGTGCAGGGGATCAGCATGGTTCTCGAACTGATACGGCTGGAGGAGTGCGCCTGTGCCGGAACACCGCTCGAACGGTATCTCGGCATGATCGAAACCGGCGCAGCGAATATCGAGGACCAGATCTCCTTTACCCGCACCTACCAGGACCTCGGGGTGGAGTCCCCGGTCTGGCAGGCCGTCGGCGGCGTTACCGAACATGCCGCATCACTCCTCTCCGGCAGAGAGCTCGCCGTTTCGGTGGAGGCGGACGGCTACGATGTCTATGCCGACCCGCTCCTCGTCAAGGTATTCTACAATCTCTTTGAAAATGCAGCCCGCCACGGGGGCGACGGGGTTTCCCGGTCCGTCGTGACCGCCCGTCCGGTGGCAGGCGGGGGCGGCGCCCTCCAGATCACTGTCCGAGACGACGGAGAGGGCGTCGCCGCCGGACTGAAGGAGCGGATATTCGACCGTTCGTTCGGGAAGAACACGGGGTTCGGCCTCTTTTTGACCCGTGAGATCCTCTCGATCACCGGGATGGAGATTCACGAGACCGGGACGGAAGGCGACGGGGCGTGCTTCGTGATCACCGTCCCCGCGGGCGGCTGGCGGCGGAGGTCGCCCGTCACGCCCGAAGATGCCGGCGGCGTCGATCACCTTTGAAGATAGCATCCCTCCACCGTACGGCCATGCAGGAGAGAGCGGTTAAAATAGAAGTGGTGGAGTTCGCTTTCGGCCGTTCGGGCCTTATTCACTTTCCATGCGGTACACGGTCTTCGGGAACGCCACCTCGAAGACCGCCCCCTTTCCTTCGGTCCCCGTCTCGGTGATGGAGATCCCGGTTACCCCGGCGATCTCCTGCGCGAGGAAGAGGGAATTGTTCCCCGTGGACGGGGAGTGGGTGAAGATCCTTGCCTTCTGTCCGGCGGGAATGCCGCACCCGTCGTCGGCGATCGTGAGGACGCCCGATCCCTCCCGTTCTGCAAACGAGACGGTAACCTCCGTCGCCCCCTCTGCATGGGTCCTGATGTTTTCAAAGATCGCCCGGAGCGCCTCGGCAAAGAGCTTGTCCGCGTAAACCCCGACCGGGGGGACGGTGATGGTGCAGGGCATGCCGGGAGGAAGTTCCCCCTTCGTCTCCGTGATGATGGTCGAAAGGTTCTGCCATTCGGGCGGCTCGGCCCCGAGGTTGTCGTAATTCCGGGTGAAGCTGATCTGGCGGTTGATCGTCTCCGAGGCGGCGAGGATCTTCTCCGCCATCATCGTCTTCTCCTCGTCGGTGTAGTCGCCGTGGATGATCTCCTCCGAATAGAAGAGGAGGCCCTGAATCTGGTTGAGGATATCATGGCGGGTGATGCCGGAGAGGACGCTGAGCTTCTTGTTCGCCTCACGCAGCGCCTGCTCCGCCTGTTTCTCGCCGGTGATGTCCCGCATGATGCCGACCACCCGCCGGGTGGCCCCGTCATCACCGAACTCGGCCGCGGAGCCCTCGAGGGCGAACCACAGATATCGGCCGTCGGCCGCCCGCATCCGTACCTCCGTCTGCTCCTTCGCCGTCCCGCCCGCCGCAAAGGCCTGCATGCCCTGCTCCCACACCTCCCGGTCGTCCGGGTGGGTGAGGGTGCTCACCGTGTCGATGGCCACCCATTCCGCGGTATAGGGGTAGCCGAGGACGTCGAACATGTCCGGGCTGACCGCAATCATCTCCTCGCCCGGCCGCCAGTCCCACGTCCCGAGGTTTGCGCTGTCGATGACGAGGCGCAGGTACTCCTCGTTGCGGGTCAGGGCATCGAGGATGGCCTTCTGGCGGGTGACATCCCGGACGATGCAGAGCGTGCTCGTCCCCTCCGCCCGCTGCACGAAGGAGACGGTCATCTCGCATTCCTTCTCCGCGCCCCGGCGGGTCAGGAGGCGCAGGTCGGCACGGTTTCGCCCCCCGCCCTCCGGCGCATCCCCCGGGGTGAGGAGGTGCCGGATATCCTCCCCGAAGAGACGCCCGTCCTCACCGAAGACGGGGCACTCGCCGAAGGGTCGTCCGGCCATCTCGTCCCCGGCATAGCCCGTGATCCGTTCCGCGCCGCGGTTCCATATCTGCACCGTCTGATGCTCGTCCAAAAGGATGAACCCGTCGTGGGCGCTCCGGAAGATCTCGTCCAGCAGCTGCTGGCGTTCCCGGATGGAGGCGACCATGGCACGGTTTTTCCTCATGTCCTGAAGGGTGACGATATAGCGGCCCGCCCCCGGAATCGGGGAGACCGAGAGGATGCACGGGACCCGCCCGCCGGACCCGTTGAGACACTCGGTCTCATAGTTGCGAATCCGGAACTCCTCGAATCCTTCCCGTCCCATATCGACGTCCACAAACCTGAGGAGCAGGGGATCGTCCACGAACTCCGTCCAGACCCTGCCGGCAAGACCCGCGGGCCCCGGGTCGAGGATGGCCACCGCTTCGGCGTTTCCAAGGATGATCTCATCCGAGCGGTCGAGGATGATGATGCCCGCACCGGAGTTTGCGAAGATGGCCCGGTACATCTCCTCCGAGAGATGGAGCTTTTCCTCGAGTTCACGCCTGCGGGAGATGTCGCGGGCGATGGAGAGAACCGCGGTGGCTCCCTCGTAGGGGATCGTCCGGCTGAGGATCTCCACCTTGCGCACGGTCCTGTCCGCCGCCCTCATGGCGGCGAGGTAGATGAGCGACCCCGCCTCGAGAATGGTCTCGAAGGTCCGGTCCATGGAGGCATCGTCGCCTGCAAGGAGGGCCTCGAGGGGCATGCCTGCGAACCGGTCCTTGGAGTAGCCCAGCATATGGGCCATCCGGTCGTTGACCCGGGAGATGATGCCCCTCGTATCCGTGATGAAGATCGCATCCCCGGCCGACTCGAAGAGCACCCGGTACTTCTCCTCCGACTCTTCGAACGCCTGCCGTGTCCGCTCCTCCTCGCGCCGGGAGGTGATGTCGCGGGAGACGGACATGATGGCGGGAACGCCGTGATATATGATCGCCCTCGTACTCACTTCGACGGGGATCACCTGTCCCCTCCGGGTGATATGCTCGTTTGCGAAGAATGCGGACTTTCGGGCAAAGAGCCCGGCGTGGAGGCGTGCCGGCGTGTTCGCCGACGTGGGGGAGACGATGGCGTCGATGGTGAGGTCGCCGAACTCCTCCGGCGTGTAGCCATAGCGGAGGCACGCGGCTTCGTTGACATAGAGTATACGGTGATCGCGGTCTGCGATGATGACGGCCTCGTTGATGGCGTTGAGAAGGGAGTGGGCGATGGTCCCGTCGGCGGGCACCCCCCCCACCGTAAGGGTGACGATGAAGAGGCGCGTCCCGCCGGGGGCGGCAACCCATCCGCCCCGGGCAGCGGCCGGTTCCCATTTCCCATCGGCACGACGGATGCGGACCGGCCACTCCTGTCCGTCCCCTTCCGGATACGGGCGGGGGGGCCATGCCATCCTGCCGCCCGCCCCCTCACCCGGCCCGCCGAGAACTGCGGCCGGGTCCGGGACGGTGCCTGCCTCCTCCCCGACCAGCAGCAGAAGGGCGGGGTTGGCAAAGGCACACCTGCCGTCTTCATACAGCCCGATGACCGGGAACGGGTGCGCCTCGAAGAGGCGGGCGATATCCTCCACACTCATATTAAAAATTCCTGAACGCTGACCCTGATTCACGAAAATGCTTAAAAAACAATGCGAAAAGGGATCAGATATACTTTCTCATGCAGGCCGCCGTGATTTTTCAGGCCATTCCAACTTTTAAAAATAATATGATGCCAGATTATGCGAGTTTACCTTCTCCGGAAAAAATTACGGACAGGCAGGTCCCGGCCGGGACCACACCACGGTTCAGCGGATCTCGATACGCTCGCCCTCGGCCATGAAGTAGATCTTCTCGGCCATCAGGCAGGCATGATCGCCGCTGCGTTCGAGGTGACGGGTGATGCCGATCGCCTCGATGCCGGAGCGGATGTTCTTCGGGTCCTCGAGCATGTAGGTGAGGTACTCGCGAAAGAGGGTCACCCGCATCGCGTCCACCTTGTCGTCCTGCCGGCCGAGGTTCTCGAGATTGACGGCCGAACCCGTCCGGAAAGCCTCGAGCACCTCCCGGTGCATCGCGAAGACGATGTCGGCCATCACGAAGAGGCTCTCGAAGGAGACGGTCTCCGCCGTCTCACCGGCTTCGCTTCGCATCGCAAGGACCGCCTTTGCGATGTCCTTGCCGATGCGGCCCACCCGGTAGTACGAGTAGTTCATCACGTTGATGCAGGTGATCGTCCGCAGGTCCGCCGCCACCGGCTGGTAGAGCAGCAGGAGCCGCATCGTCCGGTCTTCGATGTTCGAATGGAGGACGGAGAGTTGCTCCTTCCGGTCCATCACGTCGCCGGCGATCGCCGTGTCGAGACCGCGGAGGGAGGCCATCCCGTCCGTGAGCATCCCAAGGGCATATTCGCCGTATTCGACAAGATCAATCTGTATCTGTTCCAGTTCCTCATGAAATCTCTTCAGGCTCATTGCTGCATCACCCAAACCGTCCGGTGATATAATTGCTCGTCAGTTCCTCGTCCGGTGCCTCAAATATCTTTTCGGTCTCCCCGAACTCGATGAGTTCGCCAAGGTACATGAACCCGGTGTAGTCGCTCACCCGTGCCGCCTGCTGCATCGAGTGCGTCACGATGATGACGGTATAGCTCTCCCGGAGCTCCTCTATCAGGGTCTCGATCTTTGCAGTCGCGATGGGGTCGAGGGCCGAGCACGGCTCGTCCATCAGGATCACCTCGGGGCCGACGGCAAGCGTCCTCGCGATGCAGAGGCGCTGCTGCTGGCCGCCGGAGAGCCCCATCGCGGGGGCCCCGACCCGGTCCTTCACCTCGTCCCAGAGGGCGGCCTTTCGCAGGCTCTCCTCGACGATGGCGTCGAGTTCCGCCGTGCCCCTCACCCCATGGATCCGTGGCCCGTAGGCCACATTGTCGTAGATGGACTTCGGGAAGGGGTTCGGCCGCTGGAAGACCATGCCGATGAGTTTTCGCAGGTGCACGACGTCCACGCCCGGGGCATGGATGTCCTGCCCGCGGTAGGTCAGTGCACCCGTCACCCGGCAGGAGGGGATGAGGTCGTTCATCCGGTTGAAGCACCGCAGCAGCGTCGACTTCCCGCACCCTGAGGGGCCGATGAGCGCCGTGACCCGGTTCTCGCGGATGTCGATGTCGATGGTTTTGAGGGCCTGTGCCTCCCCGTAGAAGAGGTCAAGGCCCCGCGTGGTTATGATTGGTTCTGTCTCTGGCACGGGTATCACCACGTGATCTTGTTCTGGTAGTGTGTTCGGATGGCGATCGCAACGAGGTAGATGCCCACCACGAGCGCGATGAGGACGAGCGCCGTCCCGTACTGGTTCTCCGTCGCCCCCGGCACGTTCGTCGAGAGGATGAAGAGGTGGTAGGGGAGCGCCATCACCGGCTCGAAGAGCGAATCGGGGAGGAACCGGCTCGAGAATATCGTGGCGGTGAAGAGGATCGGCGCCGTCTCGCCGGCGGCCCGCCCGATGGAGAGGATGGCGCCGGTGATGACACCGGGGATCGCCGGTGGAAGGACGACCCTCGATATCGTCTGCCACTGCGTCGCCCCGAGGGCGAGGCTCCCCTCACGCAGGCTCGCAGGCACGCTCCTCAAGGCCTCCTCGGTGGTGCGGATGATCGTGGGGAGGATCATGAGCGCAAGGGTGACCTGCCCCGCGAAAAGCGATACCCCGAACCCGAGCGAGAGGACGAGAAACGAGAACCCGAAGAGGCCGAAGACGATGGAGGGGGTGCCGTTTAACAGGTCGACCCCGCTTCGGATGATCTTCGTCGCCGTTCCCTCGCGGGTGTACTCGGTGAGGTAGATGGCGGCCCCCATCCCGATGGGAAGGGCAATCGCAATTGCGCCTGCGACGAGATAGAGGGTGCCGACGATCGCCGGAAAGATGCCGCCCTCGCGCCCGAGGTTCCGGGGCGATTCGGTGAGAAACTCCCATGATATCGCCGGCAGCCCCTTGATGAGGATGTCACCGAGGATCACCGCGACCGCGAGGACGACGAGGGCAATCGCCGCGTACATGAGCGCAAAGGCGGCCCGCTGGGCGTGGGCGGCGGGGATGCGGGCGGCGGCGTACCATCCCCCGAGGGCGAGGGCGCCGAGGAGGACGGCCGCAAGCGGCCCTGCGGCGAGGCCGACCACGACGAGGAGGAGGAGTGCCGCCGCGCTGCGGAGCTCCCTGCCATGGGCCTGCAGGAGAAGGGAGAGCCGCCCCGGCCCGTTCCCGCCGGCCTGGGTGCGGCGGATATGCCCCATGATCCCCATCGCCGCAAGGTTGACCACGAGCGTGATGAGGAGGAGGAGAAGCGCCACGCCGAAGAGGGCATGATAGTGCGTCGAGCCGATCGCGACCTCACCCATCTCGATACCCAGCGTCCCGGTGAGGGTCCGGACCGGCGAGAGGACGTCGTATATCGGGTCGGGGATGACGGCGGCGTTTCCGGTCACCATGAGGACGGCCATCGTCTCGCCGACGGCCCGGCCCATCCCGAGGATGAGGGCGGCGGTGATGCCGGAGAGGGCCGACGGGACGACGACCTTTGCAATCGTCTGCCAGTGATTGGCGCCGAGGCCCATGGATCCCTCCCTGTACTCCCGCGGGACGGCGGCGATGGCATCCTCCGCGACGCTGATGATCGTGGGCAGCGCCATCACCGCAAGGAGGATGGAGCCCGCAAGCCAGGTCTCACCCGACGGAATGTCAAACCGGACTCGAATGACATCGGTCAGCACGATGAGACCGAAGAAGCCGTAGACGACCGACGGGATACCGGCGAGGAGTTCGACGACGGGCTTGACGATAGTTCTCATCTTCGGGGTCGCAAGCTCGGCGATGAAGATGGCGCTCGCGATACCGAGGGGGGTTGCGATCACCATCGCTCCGAAGGTGACGAGAAGGGTGCCGACCCAGAGGGGGACCGTCCCGTACGAGGGGTCGGCGCCGGTCGGGTTCCACGTCTCGCCGAAGAGAAACTCGATGGGGCTGACGCTCGCAAAGAGCGGAAGGCCGTCTTTGAGGAGAAAGACGAGGATGAAGAAGACGGTGAGGACCCCGAATATCGCGGTGAGAAACCAGATACTCCGGATGATCCGCTCCTTTGCGGCCCCGCGGTGCCCTGCGGTCAGGAGGGCGAGGTCATCATCCGGCATGGGTGTGCCGGGTGTTGGAGATGTGCGCAACAGGTTCATAGTACATCAGAATTGACCATCACGGTCCGGGCGGAATTGGTATGGCAGCCTGCATTGCCCGCAGGTAAGAGATGGCGGCGGATATGGTGGTGAGGGAAAAGGGAGGGGCCGGAGGGCCCGTCACCTCTTCCGGGGTGCAGTAATTTTTCGTCCGGGGCCGATGGTCGGGGTCTCTTCAGGCGACAGGGACGAAGCCCTCATCTGCCGCGATCTGCTGGCCCTCGTCACTCATCACGAAGGCGAGGTAGTCGGCGGCAAGACCCTCCGGTTCGCCGTTCGTGAACATGTTCAGGTCACGGGCGACCGGGTAGGTGCCGGCGAGGACATTGCCAACGGAAGGTTCGACGGCGACGCCGCCGACGTCGAGGGCGACCGCGCCGACGGTCTCATCGAGGTACCCGAGGCCGACGTAGCCGATGGCGCCCGGCGTCTGCCGGACGGTCTGCTTCACCGCGCCGTTCGAATTCTTCTCGAGCTGGCCTGCGTAGAAGTCCTCTTCATCCATCACTTCCTCGTAGAAGTATTCGCGGGTACCGGAGGCGCTGTCACGACCGATGACCACGATTGCCATGTCGTCGCCGCCAACATCCTTCCAGTTGCGGATGTCGCCCTTGTAGATTGCCTTCACCTGTTCAAGGGAAAGCGTGGTGACGGGGTTGTCCTGATAGACGATGATGGCGATGCCGTCCTTTGCAACAACGTGCTGGACAAGACCGGGGTAGGCGGTCTTCTCTGCGTCCTTGAGGCCGCGGGATGCCATGCCGATGTCATGGGTGCCAACGCCTACGGCCTTTACCCCGACGGACGAGCCGCCGCCGGAGACCTGGATGTCGGCATTTGCATGGGCGTCCATGTATGCCTCGGCCGTCAGCTGGGCGAGGGGGAGGACGGTTGTTGAACCGGTGATGGTGAGCGTTTCAACCGGGCCGGTGGTCGGGGTCACGTCCCCGCCGGTGTCGGTGCAGCCGCAGACCATCGCCGTGATAAGGAGGATGCCTGCGATTGCAAGGGTTGCAGTAGATTTTGAGAACCACTTCATGGCGGAATTCACCGTAGATGAAGTATATAAAAATTACATATAGAGATGTCCGAATGAGATCATATCCGGACTATTCATGAATATTCAAGTAAGTACTGAATAGAGATACTGTACCGAAGTCAGGACGGGTTCTATATATTCCCGCAGACAATACTGGAATGAATGTCCGATATGGAGATCCGGAAGGTGCAGCGGAGCGGGGGATCGTCCTTCATCGTCTCCCTGCCGAAGAAGTGGGTGGATGCGACAAGAATCGAGAAGAACGACCCCGTGGGGCTGATCATCCAGCCCGACGGGACACTCCTCATCACGCCGAATACGAGCGGCGTGCAGCTCCGGAAGCGAAAGGAGTTCGTGGTCGATATGGCGACCGACCGCACCCTTCTCCTCCGGGAGCTCATCGGCGCCTACATCTCCGGGTACACGGAGATCAAGGTGAAGTCGAAGGTACGCCTGCCGGCCGACATCATCGAACAGGTCCGCCACTTCACCGCCCTTTCCATCGGCCAGGAGGTCGTCGAGGAGACCGACAAGGAGATACTCGTCAAGGATCTCCTGAACCCCGCCGAGATGCCGCTCGCGGGTACGATTCGCCGTATGGGAGTGATCGTCACCAAGATGAATGAGGACGCCGTCGCCGCCCTGAAGACGAGCGACGTCGACCTTGCCCACAATGTGATCGAGCGCGACGGGGACGTCGACCGTCTCCAGTGGCTCATCGCCCGGCAGGCGAATTTGATCTATGCAGATGTCAACCTCTCCCGGAAGATGGACCTCCCCGTCGGCACCGCCTCCGTCTACGTCCAGATCGCAAAGATCATCGAGCGGATCGCCGATCACGCGGCCAAGATCGCCCATAATGCGGCCGAGCTTTCGGATGTGCCCATCGACGACGACTATCTTGCCTTCATCGAACGGACGGGAACCGAGGCGCTTGCCGTCTTCCAGGCGGCCCTTGGCGCCTTCTTTTCCTCCGACATCGAGCGGGCGAACGACACGATCGGCAAACGCAATGCCCTTGAACGCCACTGCCGGGAGATCAGCAAAACGGCGCTCTCCTTCGACGCCGTCTCCGCCATCCACTTCGTCTACATCTCCGACTCCCTGCGCCGGGTGGGGGACTACTCGACGGACATCTGCGAGCACGTGATCAACCATATCATCAGCACCGAAGAGCCGGCACGCGGAAAGAACCGGTAAGGAAGGGAGACGTCATGCGGGGGTGGCCAGTCTTCCGATACCCCGCGCCCCCGTTTCCGAATCCGCCCCGATGATACTTTTTTTACCGATTCGCGCCATACAGAGTATGCACATTTCCCGTGCACGCTCATCTGCGGGCCTGTAGCTTAGTGGTGGAGCGTCCGGCTCATAACCGGACGGTCATGCGTTCGAATCGCATCAGGCCCATTCTTCTTTTCCTGTCGTCCAGGGGGGTAGCGATGCATGGGTGCGCCCGTACCCCCCATCTCTCTTCTGCCTCATCATCCGTCTCCCGCCCAGGCGAACCCCTCCTCCTTCCCGGAGAACGACCGTCCCTGAGGACCGACCGGCAGGGATCTACCGCGCCGCCGGGTCGGCGACGTAGTTGGCCAGCACCACCCCGGCGACGATGAGGGCGCTTGCAACGGCGTGGATGAAGAGGAACGTCTCCTGCAAAACAAACACCCCCGCGACCACCGCGACCACGACCGAGAGGTTCTGGATGATCCCCAGCCGCGCCGCCTCGAGGTTTTTCAGGCTGTACATCGCGAGAAACGAGGTCCCGACCGAGGTGAAGAGGGCGAGGTACGCGATCTCGATGAGAAATGCCGTGTTGCCGAGAAGACCGGCCGCGACCCCGAGGTCGAGTCCTTCGACCCCGACCGCCGCGGCGAGGAAGACCACGCACCCCGCAAGCATCATGAGAACGGTGAGGCTTGCGGGGTCGATGGTGCCGGAGAGGCGCCGACCCATCACGATATAGAGGGAAGTTGCCATCATCGAGAGAACGGTCAGGACGAGACCCATGGTGTCGGCCCCGCCGGCCCCCGCCCCTTCCATCAGGAAGAGGAAGACGACCCCTGCGATCGCGACAAAGAAGCAGATGAACTGCTTTGCATTGACCCGCTCCCCGATGAGCATGATCCCGAGGATGCCGACGCAGACGGGGGTGAAGGCTGAGATGATCCCGGCCTCCGATGATGAGATGGAGATGAGCCCGTAGGCCTGCAGGGAGAAGAAGAGGACCGGCTGGGCAAGAAGGAGGATGAGGAGATCCCTGTACCCGGCCCTGGGGAGGCGCACCCGGACAGCGCCGACGGCGACGACGGGCAGCAGCACCAGAAACGCAAGCGTGAACCGAAACGCAAGCGTCGTCAGTGGTGCGGCGGCATCAAGGGACTCCTTGACGAAGAGAAAACTCAGGCCGATAAAGACGGCATTCAGGACGGCTGCCAGGTACGCGGACGTGCGGTGATCCATTGACCCTGTACTGTTCGGGAACTGGCGACATACCTGTTTTGAAAGATGACGGATGCCATGTCGGGAGCGGGCACCCACCGGGTTATTTGACCGGATGAGAACGCATGGTTTCCGTTGTTTTCGCCAGGTTGTTCGTCCTTTGCATGAGAACGCATGATATGCGGGTGGCGAAGTGGGCGAGATCCCATAAACCATATGTTGATATTGGCCCTTGTGAGGGTGTGGGGACTGTCTTTTGGCTCCTGTTCTTTTGTTTTGTATCGTGAGGGAGAGGAGTATGTGGATGGAACCCGTCTCCCGCCCGCCAGAAGGGCGGGCTTGCGCCTCCCCCCTGCAAAGGAGGCAGTCAGTATGAGAGCCCACGGGCCGGAGATGTGAACGATCCAAACTGGCCCGAGCGAGCGGAGCCACAGACCGAAAGGGGCCAATCGCACCAGCGAGGGGGCTGCCGGGGAACGGCCACGTCCGCCATGGATGCATGGCTGTGACCGGAAGATCCTCAGCACAGAAATGCCCCCCACGTCAACCACGTTTACCAAACCACCTCACATTTAGGCCGGATCTGCCCCCCTCCCGCACATACACTTTAATAGTTGTACGTCAATTTTGCGTTTGACTGGGGATGGCGTATACGGGGCATTGACGACGGGCCCTGATGCCCGCCCCGGTCCGGGAAAATGTGTGCCCGGAGGCAAAAGTTATGCAACTTGGACCTTTGGGAAGAGGCGGGGCCCGCCGACGGACCCGCCGCCGCTGGAAGAGGCGCATGTCACTCATGCTGAGTGCACAGCAGAAAGCCCAAATCCGGCAGCAGACCGGGAAGAACCCGGATGAGATGACGAACGACGAACTGGATGAAGCGATTACCACGGCGGGTATCGATCTTCCGGATGAAGAACCGGACTATCTCGATGAACTCGAGAAGCTCGCCGGCCTCAAAGAGAAGGGTGTTATCACCGAAGAGGAATTTGAGGCGAAAAAAAAGCAGTTGATGGGGCTCTGACACCCGAAAGGGGACGGGGGGCAGAGGCCCGCATCACTGGTTAAGGGAACAGACACACTCCATTCCCTTATCCTCCATGACAATTTTTTATTCACTCAGGGAGCCCGTGATCTCTTCTTTCCGGTGGTGTTTGAAGTAGAAGACGCCCATGATGGCGACGAGGATGGAGCCTGCGAGGACGAACATCATATCGAGCATCGTATCGGTGAGGCCGTTTTGCATCGGACCGGCAAGCGACCCTCCAAAGAACGTGTCGATCAGGAATTCGTAGATCTCCCAGAACCCCCCGAGCGCCATCCCGAAGATGATGGTAAAACCTACGATGAAGGGGGCGGTGAGGTTCATCTTCCAGTACTTGTCGAGGAAGACGACGCCCAGAAAGCCCAGCAGGGCGACGGCGGTCCCCGAGACGAGGTGGGCCACCTTGTCGTAGTACGGGTAGTAGAGCTCATAGTACCCCTGGATATAGCCTGCCGTATGGAACCATAACGCAAGGGCGATCAGGAAGAAGACGAACCAGGGCAGGTGGATGTTCATCCGCTGGGCGACCACGTACGGGACGAGAGTGAAGATGAACATGATGAGTGCGGAGAAGAAACCGACCAGATTTCCGGTAAAGAATGCATACACACAGTTCAGACCGATGAGCGCCTGAAAGAAGTATGCAAGGTACATGCCATACTGCTTTTCCATGCCCAGAAATCCATTTTGTAGTATTTATATTTATTCACAAATCCCGCACAACGGCCAATGATGGCAAATAAATCCGATATAATCCGCCCGATTTGCAAATAATCGATAAACCGGCATTATTATAGGAATTCCGCCCTATGCCAGTACAAATGCTTCCGGATGTGGGCCTGTCACTGCCGCTTGAGATCTCCATCTATCTCTTTCTGGTCCTCACGATGTTCTCGATGGGGCTTGCCCTTACGACCCGCCGGATAGTGGAACCGCTCCGCCAGCGCCGCCTGATGGGCACGGCCTTTCTGGTCAATCTCCTCCTCATCCCCATGGCGGCGATCCTCGTCGTACGGCTTCTTCCCATGGATGCGGCGGTGGCGGCGGGCATCCTCATCGTCGCCTGCGCACCGGGATCGACGATCGGCCCGAAGCTCGCGGAGTTCTCGAAGGGCAACATCTCGCTTGCGATCAGCATCATGTTCTTTTTGAGCGTCCTTGCCATCTTCACGACGCCTGCGACCCTCACCCTCATCCTGCCGGGCGCCATCGTCGAGCGGGTGGACTTCGTCGATGTGATGACGACCCTTACCATCTTCATCATGGTCCCGATGATGGCGGGCCTTGCGATCAACACGTGGGCCGAATCGTTCGCCGACAGGATCCGGTACGGGGCGTTTCTCCTCTCGAACCTCTCCATCGTCCTCGTCGGCATCATCTTCATCACCGTGCAGATCACGGGCGAAGTGAGGTTCTACGACATGTTCCTCAAGGTCGGCATAACGGCCCTTCTCGCCGTCCTCCTCATCGTCGCCGCCTCGATGCTCCTCGGCTACTTCCTCGCGGGCCCGGATCGCGAAAACCGGCAGGTCCTCGCGACCTCGTCGGCGAACCGGAAACCTCGGCGTCTCCCTCCTCGTCGGGGCCTCGGCCCTCGCCGCCTACGGCGAGGCCTTCATCATCATCATCGTCTATGCAATCGTGCAGACGATTGTATCAGGGCTGATCGCGGTGAAGTGGGGGCGGATTGAGCGGAGGAGGCGGAAGCTGGAAGCGGCCGGATTACCTCCGGATGCTCCGGGATGAACCCAAAAAATACGGACGCACTTCATGAGTGAGGCCACCGTCAGGACCATAATAATATGATTTCCCACCCTATGCCGGAAAAGACAGGTACGGACGGACGGACGATGAATCGAATGAGGGTGGCAATGATGCCTGATGCCATATCAGGCCGGGGTGATGCCGTATGAGTTATGAAAACCCGGGCCTCCCTGATGTAGCAGTGGAGGATCTGCTATTATACCGGCTGGGTGGGGGGTTCTACCGTACCTATCTGGCAACCACCGGCCTTACCGCCGACGAGCGGGTCCTTGAGTTCGGGTGCGGCGGAGGGACGATGTCCCGGCATATCCTCGCCCGGCTTGGTGGGGACGGGCGACTGACCTGCGTGGACATATCCGCATTCTGGATGGAAAAGGCAATGAAGCGGCTTTCAGGCGATTCGCGGGCCACCTTCATCTGTGGCGATATTACGACAACCCCTCTGCCGGACGACGAATACGATGTTATTTTCATCCACATTGTGCTCCATGACGTCCCCGCCGCCGACCGGAAGGCGATCGCCACCGCCCTCGCCTCTCACCTTGCACCCGGCGGAAGAATATGCATACGCGAACCCATCAATAGGAACCATGGCATGCCTCCATCCGAGATCCGGGCCCTCATGCAGGCCGCAGGACTGGTGGAAGTGGAGGGAACCGCGGCTGCATCGAGTTCGATTTTATTTGGGCACTTGTTTTCCGGGGAGTTTCGGCGGCCGTAAGAGGAGTAACACCCCCTCTCCCGCCCGCCCTTCGGCCGGGCTCCTCCTCCCCCTGAAGGGGGAGGCAGTCATTGTGATAGTCCCTGTTCTGGAATCATTCCACATACTTCCAATAATCAAGCAGACAAAAAAACAGCTCGCCGATGAAGGGGCTATCGCAAAAGCTGGGGGGCTGCCGGGGGGACCGCAGGTCCCCCATGGCTTATCACCGTCCATCAGTTCTGAACACATTACCACCCCCCCAAACCCATAAATACCCAGCCCCGAATTATTCCGCATCAGCACGCGGAGACATCATGATACACCTGTTCGGTCGCACAAAGAAGGAAGAATCGGCGTCCGGGGCATCCGGGGAGAATGCGGGCGAAACCGGACAGCCCGGGGGGGCCGCGGGTGCCGGCGGGGCCGCCCCTGCGGTGGGGGCGGCGGCAACGGACGGCCGCAAGTGGGGCGTTCTTGCCATCATCTCCATGGCGGTCTTTATCATGGTCATCGACACCACCATCATGAACGTCTCCATCTCCGCCCTCGTCGTCGACCTGAACACCGACGTGCCGACCATCCAGGCGATCATCGCCATCTATGCCCTGACGATGGCGTCCTTCATGCTCATCGGCGGCAAGCTGCAGGACGTCCTCGGGCGGAAGAAGGCGTTTCTCATCGGGGTCGGCATCTACGGGGTCGGCACCTTTACCGCCTCGATGAGCTGGAACGCGGCCGTCCTCCTCATCGGCTGGTCCATCTTCGAGGGGCTGGGGGCGATTCTCATGATGCCCGCGACGACGACGTTTCTGACCTCCACCTACCAGGGGCGCGACCGTGCCGTCGCGTTCGGGGTGTGGGGCGGCATCGGCGCCGCGGGCGCCGCGTTCGGGCCGATCATCGGCGGGTATCTCACCACGTTCTACAGCTGGCGCTGGGCCTTTCGGATCGAACTCCTCGTCGTCATCATCATCCTTCTCATGTCCTATCTCCTCACCGACTCCCGCCCGACCCTGAAGTGGCGCGACCTCGATGTCGTCGGCACCCTCCTCTCCTTTGCGGGACTCTGTGCGATCGTAATGGGCATCCTCCTCCTGCGCAACTACGAGCTCTGGCAGTACATCTCCACCCTCATCGGCGCAGGCCTCCTCCTTATGGGAGTCTTTTTCCTCTGGCAGAAGCGGCGCAAGACGAAGGGCCGGGTCCCCCTCGTCGACGTTGCCATCTTCCGGAGCCGGTCCTTCGTCCTCGGCAACAGCATCTGTGTCCTCCAGAACCTCACGCTGGCCGGGTTCTTCTTCATCATCCCGGTCTTCTACCAGCAGGTGACGGGCATCTCCGCCTTCGAGACCGGGCTCCTCCTCCTTCCGATATCGATTGCGATCTTCATCTTCTCGATCGCCGGCGCCCGTCTTGCCGCATTCCTTTCCCCGAAGCACCTCATCATGATAGGCCTCCTCCTGGGAATCACCGGATCATTCATGCTCCGGGGCATCTTCGGGCTTGATACCGGCTCCGCCGAATTTATCCCCGGCTCCGTCGTCTTCGGGATAGGAAGCGGCATAATCCTCTCGCAGGTGACGAACCTCACCCTCTCAGCCGTCCCCGACAGGCATGCGACCGATGCCGCAGGGGTCCTGAACACCCTTCGCCAGCTCGGCACCTCGCTCGGTACGGCGCTCATCGGGGTGATCCTCATCATCTTCATCTACACGGGCATCATCGGCGAGATAGAGCATCAGGCGGCAATCGCCGGCATTCCCACAGAAGAAGTGGCAGCCGGGCTGCATGGCTGGGTGGATAAGATGCAGACCGGCACACCGGACCTTGTCGTCCCCGATGCGGTTCTCGCGCAACTCACCGAGATCATCAATTCCGCCATCAGCGCAGGTATGCTCCACTGCTTCGATGCGATCGCCATCTTCCTCGGCATCGCCTTTCTGGCGGCCCTCTTCCTGCCCCGGCGGGCGCAGCCGGCAGGCCGGGAAGAAGAGCCCTGAAATCCCCGCCGATGCGGGACATTCTCTTTTTCCCGCAGGAGCAGTCACCCCCCACCCTATTTCTCATCGGGAAGACGATAGCAGACCGCGGGATTGAACCCGCCGGATGGCCCGGATGCGGGAACCGTCCCTGCGGCATACACCATCTCCCCCTCCCGCTCGTCCAGAATCCGTGCGATCACGTCATTGTACGGCTCCCGCGGGTGGACCTTGCAGCGGTCGAGCCGGTCCTTGAGCTCCCGCGTCACCTTGATCGTCGTGGCGGCAGGTTTCATTATACCTCGGTATACCCAAGTATACCATAAACCCTTTCCGGGACCCCCGCCACCCATCACCGGAGCGATCACAACACTCATTAGACCGCCGCCCCGAAACAACAGCATGAAGACCGCGTGGTCGTCCGACCGCCTCACCTACACCTTCTGCACCCGTCCCGACCTTCCGGAGATCGCGGCGATGCTCGTAAAACCGACGGTCTGCGAGTGGCTCTTCTTCGGCCCCAACCCGCCGGAGGTGACCCACGCCTACTTCGAACCGCTCATCGACGGCATGGCGGAGGCGCTGGCCGAGGGCACCCCCCCGAAGAGCTACGTCTTCACCGTCCGCACCCGTCCGGGCCCGGAAGGGACGAGCGCCTTCGTCGGCCAGTGCGCCATCGTGGAGGACGACTTCTCCGAGGGGGCCTACCTCATCGGCTACCAGACGGACGATACGCAATGGGGGAAGGGATACGGGACCGAGATGTGCCGGTTTCTCGTCTGGTTCGCCTTCACCCTTGCAGGCGCCTACCGCCTCAACGGCGACTGTGCGGCGGGCAACGTCGCATCGGTGAAGATTATGGAGGGATGCGGGTTCGTCCGCGAGGGGCGCCAGCGCAAGTTCTGGCACGTCCGCGGGGGCTACCATGACCGCCTCCTCTACGGCCTCCTCGCAGATGATCTGCCGTCGGGCCTGCCGCCGTGGCAGGGACTTTTTTCCTGAACCGCGCCCGTTTCAGTGATAAAAAGAGAGAACAATCAGGCGACCGAGAGGAGATACTCCTCCCACCGGTCGAGTTCCGCCTCCACCTGGAACTCCTCCATCTCCCCCGCGTTGAAGACATAGAACGAGGGCACCACCTCCATCCCGCAGAACTCGAAGGTGTTGTGCCAGAGGCTCTTCAGGTGCAGGTTCAGGTCGCCGTGCGGGCCGTCCTCCGTATAGAGGTCCGCCGATGACCCCATGGTGGTCGAGATCATCGCCTTCTTCCCCTTCAGGAGACCATCGGCGTAGATCATCCCGTTCGGGAGGTCGACGACGAAGCCCTGGACAAAGACCCGGTCAAACCACCCCTTCAGGATGGCAGGCATCGAGCTCCACCAGATGGGGAACTGGAAGAGGAGCATGTCCGCCCACTTCACCTTCGCAATCTCCGCCATGACGTCCGGGGCGAGTTTGCCCCGGACAAAGCCCGCCATCATCTCATTGGGAATCGAGAAGAAACTCCTGCTGCAGGGGTCGGGGAAGTCGTCCTGGTCCAGCGCCGCCTTGAACTTCATCGCATAGAGATCCGATACCTTCACCTCGTGCCCCGCTTTCAGGAGTACATCGACCGCCCGGTCCTTCATCGCCGCATTGAAGGAGGCCGGATAGGGATGTGCATAGACTATCAGTACATTCACGCCTTATCACCTCGGTAATGAACGGGAATGGGAATGCAGGTTTATCAATCTTTCCGCCCCCTTCCCCCCCCCCTTAGTTCTGCATCCATTCCGCCTCCATTCTGCAGGATAACAGCCAATCGGGAAGGTGCGAGGTATAAATATCCCCTGTTCAAACCTTTGAAGCATGGAAATATCCTATATCGACAAGATCAAGGGGTTCCTCTTGGACCCCGTCGCAACCCTCGTCGCACACCGGGGCGAGGCGCTGGAGGACGCATTCAAATATCTCGTAGTCCTCCTCGTCATCTTCGCCGTCCTGCAGGCACTCTTCACCTCCGTCTTCATCGGGGCGATGGCCTTCCCCGGCATGACCGTTGCCGTCTTCGCCCTTCTCGGAATCGTCTTCGGCATCGTGGGCGGTCTTCTCGGCTTTGTCATCGGCGGCGTCATCCTGCACCTCTTCGTCCTCATCGTCGGGGGACGGATGGGCCTGTCCGCGACCCTGAAGGCGGTCATCTATGCGGCGACACCGGGTCTCCTCTTCGGCTGGATCCCGTTCGTCGGCTTCATCGCCTCCCTCTGGGCCCTCGTCCTCGAGGTGCTCGCCATCCGCGAACTCCACGAGATCTCCACCGCCCGTGCGGTCTTTGCGGTCGTCATCCCGTTCGCCCTTGTCGTCATCCTCGCAATCCTCGCGATCGGCTTTTTCACGATCGCCTCGGTTACCTCCGGCCCGGTGATGGGGCCCTACTAATTCTTTTTTTCGACACTTTCCGCCCCTAACGTCTGCTCCGCCGCCAGAAACCTTATCCTCCCTCCCCTGCCAATTCCGCAGTATGCAGATCGCCGTCATCGGGACCGAATCCCTCGGGGTGCGGGCCCTCTGCTGTGTGGTACAGGCCGCCGGCCGACGCATCCTCATCGATCCCGGTGTCGCCCTCGGGTATATGCGAAACGGCCGCCTCCCCCACCCCCGGCAGGTGGCGGTCGGCGCAGCCGTCCGGGAGCGGATCCTTGCGGAGGTGCCCCGTGCAACCGACATCGTCATCAGCCACTACCACGGCGACCACGTCCCCCTCAAAGACGCCAACCCCTTCCAGCTCCCGCTCGCCCGCGTCCCGCCCCTTCCAGACCGCATCCGGCTCTGGTGCAAGGGCGAAGAGGGCCTCTCCCCCCTCTCGCTCGGGCGGCGGGAGGACCTTGCGGCGCATCTCGGAAGGGAGCCTGCCCCGGCGGAGGAGACCGGCGACGATGTCCTTTGCTTCTCCCGCCCCGTCCTCCACGGAACGCCGGCATCGCACACCGGCACCGTCATGATGACCTGCATCCGTGACGGGGCGGGTACCTTCGTCCACGCCTCCGATATTCAGATGCTCAACCGGGAGGCGGTCGATATCATCCTTGGCTGGCAGCCCGACACCGTGCTCGCCGCAGGTCCGCCCCTCTATCTCCGGCGGCTCTGTGCAGATGAACTGGCCGCAGCACGGGAGAACGTCCTCGCCCTCGCGGCGTCCGTTTCCACCCTCATCCTCGACCACCACCTGCTCCGCTCGCGAGAGGGGTGGCGCTGGCTAAAGGAACTGGACACGGAGGCGGAGGGGAGGGTCTGCCCGGCGGCGGAATATATGGGCCGGACGCCGCTTCTCATGGAGGCGGACCGAAGGGAGCTCTACGAAAGGTATCCGGTTCCGCCCCGCTGGCACGACGACTATGCGAGGGGGATGGCGGAGACCGCGGCGTTTCTGGACGGGGAGCTGGAACGGGAAATCGAGCTGATACGAAGGGACTGAGAGCCAGCGGCAAAGAGGATATTTCGTACTAAAAACAGGAGAATATGGTGCCGGGACGGCCGGCAGAAGGTTCCGAAAATATTGTCCGGATTTACGCCGTCAGCACCGTCGCCCCTTCAATCGGGGAGGACGGATTGATCACGACGATCTCCGGCGGGGCGCTGGAGCGGATGTCGACGCCCACGAGGCTGGAGGAGCCGATGCCGCGGGTGATGAAGGTGGGCGTCCCCTCCCCGTCACAGAACCCGGCGATGTCGACGATCGCGGTCTCATCGAGGAGGTTGATGCCCGCCGAGCTGAACTGGCCGCCGTGGAGGTGGCCCGCGAGGATTAGGTCCGCGTCCCAGTTCGCCCGTGCGCCCGGTTCATGGATCATATAGATGGTGTAGGCATCCGTCCCGGGCACGTCCGGCGGGTCGGCAAGGCCCGCCCAGGCATCGTCCACGCCCACGAGGAGGAGCGGGGTGCCGTCCACATCGATGAGCCGGTACTCGTTTCGCAGCACATCGACGCCGTAGGACTCGAGCTCGTCTTCGACCGCGTCACCGAACGCAAAGTCGATGAGCGGGTCGTCCGCGAGCATCGAGACGTCATAGCCCTCGACCGTGAGGTTCGCCTCCTGCATCGCCAGCATCTTCGCCGGGCCGTTGAGGCCATGCACCCCTGCCACATAGTCGTGGTTCCCGAGGATCGCGTAGACCGGAGCGTCCACCTCCTCCCAGATATACTGGTTCGAGAAGTCGAGCTCATCCTCGTCGGAGGTCACGAAATCACCGCCGATGAGGACGATGGAGGGTTCAAGGGCGTTGATCTCCTGAATCACCCCTTCCAGATACTCCACATTCCCGTCCTTGACATGGGGGTCGGCGATGAAGACGATGTCATTCGGTGCTCCGGGGAGTTCGAGCACGGTAATCTCCGGTGAACTGCCTTCGACTACCATCGCCCCCCCTGCTGCGGCGATGAGAAGCAGGCCGAAGGAGAAGACGAAGTAATGCTCTTTGAGAATACGGGGACCTCGGTCGATCATGGAATCTACTCGAGATCATTTAGGAAGAGCTATATATATTGAGTAGGTTTGTGGCAATCCCGCGGACCTCAGGCACCTATCCTTAAATCCGCATACCGCCTACCAAAAAACAATGGAGTGCCCCGTATGCGGCGGAGACTGCATCCGCCCCGCAGAAGAGCTGACCCGCGGACTTGAGGAGCGGTACGCCCCCTGTCCTGACTGCAGGGACACCGTCCTCCCGAAGACGGCGCCGCCGGCGTTCACCCGCCAGCCCCCGTGCTCCTGCGGGCGCCGGCCCCTCGACGAGATCGTCGCGGACATCTGGACCATCATGGCGGAGACCGGCGACCTTGCCCCCGACGACCCCCTCATGAACGCCGGGGTGCCGCTCATCGACCCCGGATGCGTCCTCGAGGCACCCCCCCATGTGGGCAAAGACGGCCTCGTCTTCCTCTCGAAGAAGGTGACGACGGCCTCGGCAGACCGCATCATCGCCGAAGTCGCCGAGGTGAAGGGTGTCGTCCGGGACTTCGGGGGGGTGCCGGGCCTCAAAGACATCGGCGGCGAGTGGCACACCCACGAGCTCCTCGCCGGCTGCGACGTTAGGGCCAACATCTTCGAGACCGAGAACGCACCGGTCGTCACCTACCTCCAGCAGTCGGTCTTCCATATCGAGTTTCCCCGGGCCTTCGACCCGAAGATCATCAACACCTCCATGCAGACCCTGATGCACGGCCCGGAGGTCTTCTTCGATGCCTGCTGCGGCGCCGGCCGCCTCACCCTCGCCGCCGCCCAGTACGGCATCCCGCAGGTCGTCATGAACGATGCATGGTACGGCGCGGCATACTGGGCGGCGGTCAACCTCGAGGTGAACAGAACGATGCTCGGCCTCGAAACCGTTGATTACTTCTTCAGCTATGACGAATGCCGCACGACACCGGTCCGGCGCGAACCGGTGCAGATCGCAGAGGCAAACGGCCCGGAGACGGCCTTTGCCGTCTGGCAGGGCGATTTCCGCCTCATCGGGCCGCATCTCCCCGACGGCCACCTTCTCACCGTACTGGATCTCTTCGGCAAGGAGGAGCACGAACGCATGGAGCGCGAGCAGGAAGACCTCCGGCAGCGCATAGGCGGCATTGTTTTTATCCCTTAGTGCGCACATTATACGGGGACTAGTCCGGGTGGTTAGGCGTCACCTGTAACCTGAAACCGCCGATATGCGGGGGACGAACACCGGGGGCGGCTCTGTCGATCTGCCCGAATCCTTCGTTCCTGACTGAGAAGCCTTGTCCTGTGAGGTCGATGGCGAAGATCCCTTCATTCCGGAGGGAGTGAACATCTTCTTGCTGCGGGGACCGGCCGAGGCCCGGAAGGGAGCAGGCTTACCGCGGACATCCGGCGCCCATGGGGGTGCGGGGTGGAGGATGGGACGGGGGAGGAATGCAGGCACGTATTGTCAACTCCGGAAGGTCCCCATATTATTATTCGGACTGATTATTCATGGCAAAAGTGACCATCATCGGCGCATCAGGCCATGTCGGCAGATACACAGCTCTCGCCGTATCCTATATTCCCTACGTGGACGAGATCGTCCTCTATGGCAGGGAAGGGAGCGAGGAAGTGCTGCACGGCCTTGCCTGTGACCTGCATGATTCCTTTGCCGCCCGCGGGACGACACTGGAAGTCAGTTTCTCCACCACCCCGAAGGACATCACGGGGTCCGACATCGTCATCCTCACCTCGGGGGTTCCCCGAAGGGATGGTCAGGACCGCATGGACCTTGCCCATGCAAACGCCCGGCTCGTCGCCCAGATGGCGGCGATGGTCGGATGGTACGCCCCCGAATGCCTCTTTCTCATCGTGACGAACCCGGTGGACGTGATGACGGCGGTGGCCCTGAAGTACTCGGGTATGAAGCCCAACCAGGTCTTCGGCCTCGGGACCCACCTCGACTCGATGCGTCTCAAGTGGAACATCGCCCACTTCTTCGGGGTGCATGTGAGCGAAGTGCACACCCGCATCATCGGCGAGCACGGCGACTCGATGGTCCCCCTCTGGTCCGCGACGACGATCGGTGGCATCTCCATCCAGAACCTGCCGCGCTTCGAGCACCTCCCCGAGGAGCGGATCATGAGGAACGTGAAGACCGCCGGGACCCACATCATCCGCCGCATCGGGGCGACCGTCTACGGGCCGGGCGATGCCATCTCCACGATCGTACGAACGGTCCTCGGCAACGAGAACCGTATCCTCACCGTCTCCGCCCAGATATCCTCCGAGATCGAGGGTGTCGCCGATGTCTGCATCGGTGTTCCCGCCAAGCTGAACAGGGCCGGGGTCTTCCCCGTTGCCATCACCATCGACGACAAGGAGGTCGGGGAGTTCACCGCATCGGCGGACAAGATACGGGGGATCACCAAGGAAGTGCTCGACAGACTCAGCGAAGAAGGGTGCTGAAAAAAGACGGGGAGATGATAAGAGCAGGACGCAGATGAGGCGTCGCTCTTCCCCCCTATATTCTGTTTTATTTAAACTCGTAGTATTTGCGCAGCCAGTCACGGATCTGCTCGGACTCGATCCAGCCCCGATCGAGCTGGTTCACGTAGCTGTCGATGAGGTCTGCCTGCGAGAGGATCTTGTCCACGACCTCCTGGTCCTCGATGTTGAGGATGGCAAGGCCCACGATCGCCTGGAGCGGATTTCTCAGATGGTCGTTGAGGATCGCAAACTGAACCATGTTCTGTTCTATCTGGGCGAATGCCTCGCCCTTCAGCCGTTCGATCGAGCGGCGTTCGGTGATGTCACGGGCCGTGGAGACAACCGCGGGTTCACCTTCCTTCAGGTAAATGTGGGCGCTGATCTCATAGGGCGTCGTCGCCCCGTCCTTTGCGACCAGTTCCGTTTCGTAGAGGAGCGTTTCGGTGGCCTCCAGCTGAGCAATCCGGTCTCTCATGACTTCGATATCCGTCGGCACCATGATCTCCGAGGGGCGCATCGTCAGAAACTCCTCCCGGGTGTACCCCAGCGAGGAGATCGCGGCATCGTTGATATCGATGAAGGTGCCAAGAAATGCATTCTTGTTCCCCTCGCCGTCCCCTTCACTGCCGAGACGGTTGACGAGCATGACATCCTTTGTCGAGTTGAAGATGAGCTGGTACTGCTTTTCGGTCTCGCTCAGGCGCCCCTTCAGATGGTTCTGGGAGGTCTCGAGTTCCCTGAGCATCACGTTGCAGGAACGCGACAGCGATGTGATCTCATCGTCCCCGTCCTCCGGCACCCGTGCGGAGAAGTCCCTCTCGTCGCCGATCTCCTCCATGCGCACGGAGAACGTCGAGAGCCGGGAGAAGACGAAGATATGAAGGAGCCCCAGAAGGATGACGCCGAAGACGAGCCCGGTCAGGAGAATCCACCCCATGAAGTAGGCGGTGGTCTTCTCCCCCTGCAGGGAGATGTCACGGGGCATCTCCACCTTCAGGATGACCGCCGGGTCGCCGTAGAGATCGTTGACGAAGACGTAGCCCTCCATCCTCTCGTCCGTCGGCGCCGTCAGCACCACAGGAGAATTGACACCAAGGAGATCCCCGCCATGCCAGTTTAGAAACGGCTGGCCCACATTCCCTGTCGCAAGCTCCGGACTGACGACCGCAACGAGCTCCTCATAGGTAAGGATGGTGATGGGAAAGAGGGAGAGGGACTCGAGCCGGGCGATCTCCTGTTCATCAAAGACCCGCCCCATCGAGATGGTGCCGAGAAGCGTCCCGTCCTTTGCGGTCACCTGCTGGGACGAGACCATATATGGCGTCCCCGAGAGCATCAGGACCCCCAAAACCCGGCCGTCGTCGATGGCCATCGCAGGAAAGGCATAGATGGAGTCGAGGTGGTGCTCAAGGGCCTCGCCCATCGGGGTGCCGGCTCCTTTCTCCCCATCGTAGGACCGCCCTTCGATGACGGCCCCCTCCACATCAGTCAGGACGATGAAGCTCACCCCCACCTGCTCAAAGGCGGCATCATCGATGAAAGGCGGCCCGTCCCCGGCTGCACCGGACATAAAACGGACGAGGTCGTCGCGGTGGGCCCACTCCATCGTGACGGAATGGAGCATATTCATATCAGAGGCAAGGATATAGGCAACCTTGTCGGTATCCTGCATCGCCTTTTCATCCTCAACGGCATTGAACCCCTCCTTGACGAAAAGCTCTGAAGCGGCAAAGATAACGATGACAAGAGCGACGATGACGGCCACGACCATCAGTGTCGTCTTCGAAGTAATTTTCAAACGCCACACCCACTGGTACAACAGCGTCGGCCGCACCCAACCTGACTGTTGCTGTTATAGAATACTCACGGTTATTTTTAATAAAGACTCCTCATTCCGGGAGAAAGGATAAAGAATGGTGCGAACGCGAAAGAAAAAAAAGGATATGATATCCGCTTCAGGTCAGGGTGACGGAGATGATCTCGGCGGACTCGACACCTTCGAGGGTGCGAAGGGTCTCTTCTGCCTCTTCGGTCGTACCCTCGCCGTCAGGGACGACGATGGCGAGCTTAAGACTGGAAAGACCAAATCCGATGGGTTCGACGACAACGTCCTGAGTACCGGGAAGCTTCTCACGGATGAGTGCCTCGAGTGCCGCGAGGTCGACCTCGGGGGACTCGGGCATCACCTTGATGATAACTGCGACGTCACCCATGTCTCAAGGCCCCACAAATCCGCATTTCTTGCATTCGTACTGGATACTCTGGTGCCTGCAGCTGTGGCACCGGTTGATGGTTTCCCTGCACTTCGGACATTCGAAGGTGGTCCAGCCGGCCTCGGCCAGGGGGACGTTGCAGGATGTGCATTTTTCTACCGCCATGTATTCTACCTCTTGGTATCAACTGAAAGTAACCAATAAATTCGCCCTGACGAGTCTTAAACTATTGGTTTGATATATGTCCCTGTGACATCGCCCCCGCCGAGGAATGATCGTACCCGTTCGGGCCGGCGGCCGCTCACGATAGCGGCGTGCACCCGGTGTGCAAAGAGATAGGGGAGGACGCAGGGGTCCACGACATCGGTGGCGACGGGTGCCGCAATCTCCGGCAGAACACCTCCCGACGGGGCGGGGATGCCGTCCACCGATTTGAGAAGGAGGAGCGGTGCCCCCCGCCGGTCCGCCACCCACGCTGCAATCGTATCCGATGTCACCTCCCATGTGTGGGGGAGGGGGTCCTCCTCCCTCAGGGGCCCGTAGGGGAGGAGGACGCAGACGCCACGGACAGGGTCGTCGAGACCGGCGGGCCGTGCCCCCGCCGCGGCCCAGCACCACGCCATCTGCTCCATCGCGGCGACGGCCATCCAGTGGGCCTCCTCGTCGGGAACGCCCGCATCGCGGACGGCGTCCGCAAACCGTCCCCCGCCGGGGACGATGAGGAGATCGCGGCCGCTCTCTGCAAGGACGGAGACGAGTTTTGGGATGCAGTCCATGAGACTTCCCCCCGCCTTGACGACGAGGAGCCCCTCGCGAAACGGCGCCATCATGGGAGAGGGGGAAGGGGGCTCACTCCGGGACGGGGGGGCGGACGGGCGGGTCATGATCTATCCGTTGTCCGTGATGCCTCATAACCGAGACGGCCGGCGTCCTCCCCCACCGCCCCGGGGGCAGGAGCGGGAACATCCATTCGGGAAAGCATTAACGGCCTTCCCTCCAACCGGATATCATGCGTATCCCCGCCACTGCGTTCGCACTCTGCGCCATTTTTCTTCTCTGCTGCATGCATGCCTCCGGAACGGTGATGATCACCGAAATCTGCCCGGATACGTGGCTCAAGGGAGAGGCCGACGAGTTCTTCGTCATCGGCGGCGGGAGCATGGACGGGGTGCTCGTCACCGACGGAGAGGGGTCCGTCCGGTTCCCCGCGGGGACGAGGGCGACGGTGCCCCTCACCTGTGCCGCCCAGGGCACCGCCTACCATGACGTCCACGGCAGATGGCCCGACTTCGAGTGGTACGACTCCTCCCCCGGCGTCCCGGACCTCGTCCGGACCGGGCAGTTCGCCCTCGGCAATGCCGGGGATACGGTGACGGTCCTCGTCCGTGGCACGGAGATTCAGTCCGTCGGGTGGCCGGACGATGTCGTCTGCCGGGAGGGGCAGGTACACGTGTACGAGGACGGCATGTGGGATAGGCGCCCGTACTTCATCGGACAGTCCCGGTTCGCCCCCGCGACCTATACCGGTGCGACGGTCACCGCCTTTGCATCCCCCGACTGTTCGCGCGAGGTCCTGACGGAGACCCTCGCATCCGCCGACACCTCCCTCCTGATCAACGTCTATGAGTTCACCGATGCAGACATCGCGGCCGCAGCGGCAAATGCCGCCGCAGGCGGCGCCACGGTCCGCGTCCTCCTCGAGGGCGGGCCCGTCGGCGGCATCCCCGAGGGCGAGGACGGCATCGCGTGGCTCCTCACCGGCGCGGGTGCGGAGGTCCTAACGATGGCGACGACGGACGAGGCTCATGCCCGGTACCGCTACGATCATGCGAAGTATGTCGTCGCCGACGGGGAGACGGTGCTTGTTACGACCGAGAATTTCGGGGCGAGCGGATTTCCCCCGGCAGGCACTGCAGGCAACCGCGGCTGGGGAGTGGTCGTCACCCACCCCGGCGTGGCGGACTACTTCACGACGGTCTTCGTTGACGATGCGGGCGGGCCTGATGCCGCCCCCTTCCCCGGAAGCCCCCCCGGGGACGCGGACGGAGGAGGCGACGGCTCCGTCTCCCGCACCCCGGAGTTCGGCCCCGCAACCTTCACCGGCGCCACGGTCACCCCCGTCCTTGCACCCGATACGGCCGGCCTCATCCCGGCGATGATCGAGGGGGCACAGGTCTCGGTCGACATCGAACAGGCGTACATCAGTGACTGGTCGGACGGGCGGGAGAATCCGTACCTCGCCGCGGCGGTGGCCGCCGCCGGGCGCGGCGTTCCGGTGCGCATCATCCTCGACAGCTACTGGTTCAACGTGGAAGGGGAGGACGACAACGACGAGATGGCGGCGGCCATCAACGCCCGGGCGGCGGCGGAGGGCCTGCCCCTCGAAGCCCGCCTTGCCCGCACGACGGATGATGACATCGTCAAGGTGCACACGAAGGGCGTCATCGTCGACGGGGAGGAGGTGCTCGTGTCGTCGATCAACTGGAACGAGCACTCCCCCTCCTTCAACCGGGAGGCGGGCGTCATCATCCGTCACCCCGGCGTCGGGGCGTACTTCACGGCGGTCTTCGAGGACGACTGGGAGGATGCGGCGGGCACCCCGTTCACCGGGACGGCGGACGCGGATGACCGGACCCTGCGCATCCTTGCGGCCGCAGGCATGCTCGCCTGCCTCGCCTGCTACTACGCATGGCGGCAGCGGCGATGACAATCGGGCCCGTTGTATGCCGGCACCGCCCATCCCCTCTCATCCACGCCGCTGACGAGGGGCTCACCGGCCTCGAACTGCTCATCCTCTGCGCCCTTGTTCTCTGCGGCCTGTACCTCGTCCTTCACCTGACGGTCCTCGCCCCGGCCGGGGGCGACGACCGCGGGGTCGTCGTGGGCGCAATGGAGGAGGGCGGAAGCCTCCTCATAGAGGACGGCGAGGTGTACGGCTTTGCGGACGATGGCGGGCCGTACGAAGGGGTGGCCGTCACCGGTGAAGGCGGCCTGCACCCGGATATGATGGGGGCGGTCCTCGTGAGTGTTCGCCTCGCGACCGGTGATCTGGGCGGGGTCGATCTGAGCAGCGCCACCGTGACGATGACCGCAGACGGCCGGACGGCACCCCTCTCCCTTTCCGCCGCCAACCGCCCCCTTGACCGTGGGCAGTGGACCGTCGCCTCGCGGTCCCATGTGATTCCCTTCCGGCAGGCGGACGATGACCTCGTCCTCGAGCCGAACGAAATCTTCGAAGTCCTCCTCTACCCCGAAGAGCGCCTCGCCCCGAACACCCGGTTCACGGTCGGCATCACCGCAGAGGGCGGGATGCCCTTCTCCCTGCGGCGGACCGTTCCCCCGGCGATACGTTCGGTAATGGATCTGGGGTGAAGAGGAACAGGGATCGGAACACCAGAAGAAAAAAAACGATAGCGCTCACCCCCGTCCCAAATACCACTACGTGGATCGATTCAAAGATAAACGATTCAAAACGAATGAAGCAGCCGGAACGGGAATATCGCAAAAAGCGGGGGGGCTGCCGGGGGGACCGCAGGTCCCCCATGGCTCAGCACCTCCAATGGATGTGGGCAAACGAAGAGAAACGGGCGAAAAACCCCACATCCATTCTCTTCAATACACCGCAGGCCACCCGTACCCGCCCTCACCGAACATCGCCGTCACGTACCCGGCAAACTCCTCTGCAAGCGCCGGGTTCGTCGCCCCCGCCGGCACCACGACACCATAGACCACCGGCACGCCGGTCCTGACGCTCCCGATACTACTGAAGCGCTGGAAACCAAGAGTCACCTCAACGGTCCGGTAATTCTCTGCATGGACCGGGGTGCTCAGGTCGATTGCCGGCGGAAGGGAGATGTACTGCAGGCCGTGCTCCTCTGCGACGCTCTTATACTCGAAGGCATAGTCGATGCCTCCCGACTCAAGGTGGGAGAGGAGAAAGATGCTCCCGTCCCTGATGACGAGTTTCGTCCCGTCCGGCTCGAGCACCTCCGGGAGGGTGACCCTCTGCACGCCGCCCGTTTCCGTCACCGTCAGGGCCGGGGCACAGTGGTCGCCGGCGATGCCCGCGAAGAGCCCCGCCTCGCCGTAGTACTCCTCTGCAAGGAGAAGAACCATCAACGCCCGGTACCCTGCGGCATCGAGCATCGGGTTCGAGAATCCCACCCGCACATCCGGGCGGGAGAGAACTTCATACCAGTTCTCAGCTGTGATCGCATCGCCGTACCGGCTCTGCGGGGTGTAGGCGACGACCACCGCATTGCGGGCGAACGGGGTATAGGAATCTGCATAGGCCTCACCGGTGCGTTCATCCTCCCGGTACATCATATCCGGAATGAGCGTCTCGTCAGCGACGATGACGACATCGAAGTCGCGGTGAAGGTCGGTCACCTGCCGGATGCACTGGATGGACCCGTGGCCCTCCACGCGGACGTCGACGCCCGGGTGGTCCGCCTCGAAGGCCGCCTCGACCTCCCCGAGGGGGCCGAGGACACTACCCGCCGCCACCACGTTGAGGACGACCGGCTCGTCCTCCCCGCCATTCCCCGTGCACCCGCAGGTCACCAGCATGCCGGCAAGGAGGAGCAGGAGGAGGGCGGCGGGGGCGGTCCGGTCGGTCACCTTACTTCACCTCGATCGCCGATACCCACTTCACCCAGGAACTTCCCTCGGTGATGACGCCTCCTTCATCAGTGGCAACGACGACCCGGAACGGCCCGCCATCGTCATAGGAGAGGGGCTGGCCGTCCTGTTCGTACATGAGGATGACAGTGAGCGGCGGAGACGGGATCTCCTTCAGATCCTCGTCGAAGGTGATGAACCCCTCGCCCATCACCTGATCGTAATCGAAGACCCACATATACCCGTCGTCCGCCGAGATCCAGGCCTGGTTCTCTTCTTCGAAGGAGCCGGAGAGGGTGATCAGGTCGATGAGGGGGACGCCCTTTGCCTGGTACGGCCCATACTTGATGCCGACGGTCGAGACGGCATATGCCATCCCTTCCCAGGCGGGCATCGTGGCGATATCATCGTAATCATAGGTGACGGAAGTGCCTCCGTGGATTATCGTGACCGTCCCCTCAAGCGGTTCGGGCGCCGCCGGTGCCGTCTGGCCGCTGTCCGTGCAGCCGCAGGCGGCGGCAAGGACGAGGAGGAGAAGGAGCGTCCACACCGGTGCCCGTTTCATGCCCCCACCCTCCTGAGGAGAAGGCCCGCTGCTGCAAGCCCCGCAAGGCCCGCGAGCGGAGCGGGAGACTCGGTCGGAACCGGTCCGTCCGCCGCACCGTCCTCGCCGGCGAGCGACTTGACGGGCGCCGTCCGGTCGCCGCTGTAGCCGCCGCGATAGAGGCGTACCTCGTCGACCCACTTGACGGTGAAGCCGTTTGTCGAGGGGCTCAGGTCATAGAAGTGCTGGGCCGAACCCGGCATCGTCTCGTGCATGTCCCAGTTGCCGTACACATGCAGGCCCTCCGCATTCGTGGAGGTGTCGGCGAAAAAGAGCAGGTGAATCCCGTTGTAGTAGTCGTCCGGCACGTAGCCGACGCCCTGCCGGGCACCATACTCCGCCTCCTCGCCGTTGTACCAGCAGAGGACCATCGGCCCCTGCCGCGGGTCGGGGGTGTAGATGTTCTCGTACGGGAAGACGACGTTGTACCCGTCGCCCGCCTTGATCATCACCTCATCGCCGGGGGCCGCACCGCCCACGAGGTCGCAGAGGTCGGCCACGTCCGTTCCCTTCGGGGCACCGTGGTCCTTGTAATTCGCGGTCTCGTTCTGGTCCCAGGCCACCATCGGGTCCTCGGAGAAGACCGGTCCCTGATGGTAGTAATGGGTCGTGCCGTCGCCGTAGACGGGAAGGTTCGCCTCCATCCAGCGGTAATCCACGTACTTCGTTGCAAGGATGGTTTCGTTTGCCCCGTCAAGGAGGGAAATGGTGATTCCCTCCGTCGGGGTGGCGGCAGCCGGTCCTACGCCCACACAGAGGAGTGCGAGAGAGAGTACCAGGATACAGGCGATTGATCGTACATTCATTTCTTTCATCATTCAATTTCCTCATTCGTTTCTGTCTGTCCATTGCCATTCTCATCCACGAGATCGTGGAAGATGCATACCCCCTCTGCCACGCCCCCGGGGATGACGGTCACATCAACCACCCGTGACGTATCTTCGAGAGTGAACCCGACCGCATAGGTCCCGATTGCCATCCCGGAGACGGTGCAGGGCGTCCGGCACCCGATGTATCTCCCGTAGAGGTAGACCTTGGCCCCCGCCGGATCCGAGGTGAGGCACATGTCGCCCGAAGCATAGGGGGCGAGCGTAAAACCGACCTCCTCATCGACGGCCCGGGGCAGGTCCACGAGTTGTATCTCCCGTGAATCCGGCAGGTAGCCGTCCAGGTGAATCGTTACGGTGTGAACTCCCGTCGAGAGCTTTTCGACGGTGGCAGGGGTATGAAGGCCGGTCGGATACCCGTCGACGAAGATCGCCGCCCCTTCCGGCTCCGACTGAACGCGAAGGGAACAGGGGGACGATGTCATACCTGCTGCCGGAAGGACAATCTCACCATTGCGGGGTGAGAACGGGACCATCACGGAGATGAATGCCCCGTCCGTCTGCGTCGCCACCCATGAAACGGGAGTGGTAAGGGTCACATCTTTCGGGGTTTCGTAGAGGGGGTAAGCGCCATTCAAGGTGAATTCCACCGGTTCCCCATCCGCAGAGCGTATCGTCACCTCCGATTCTATGGGATCCCCCACGAGGGTGAAGTCCACCGGGACAAGCATCCCGTCATGCACCCAGACATCGGAGGTTTCCGTCCGTCCGCTTGCGCTATGCCGTACGCTCACACGGTGCAACCCCTCTTTGAGCCCGGTGAAGAGGGCGGGGGTGGTATCCCCCGTCGCCTTCCCGTCGAGGGAGATGGCAGCACCGACGGGGACGGATGTGACATACATGCCCCGGGGAGGGATGGTGGCCCCGGTCTCCCGGTCCGCCGGAGTGGCCGTTTCCTCCGGGGTCGGTACAGCGGCCGCCGGCGTCTCCTCCTGAGGAGGGGAGGTCGGCACTTCCGCTACCGGAGTCGGCGAGGTTTCTGAATTGGGGCTGTCCTGTCCAAAGAGCCCTGCCAGCCATGAGAGGATTGCACCGAACCATCCTCCGTCATCGCGGGGTTCGGGGGTCTCTTCAGTGGCGAACGCGCCCTCCATACCTTCCACGTCGCCGGAGGCCCCACTCACGAGGAGAAGATGCATCAGCGCCTCCCCGTCACCATCTGCCATGAACACGGCTCCCGTCCCGGGAACAGGAACGGGGACAAACCGTACGAGCACCGCACGCGGCAAACGTTCCACACTCGCCGTTTCCAGCCGGTGATCCCCAAGGGAAAAGTCAGGCAGGACCGAATCCGGTTTGGTGGTGAGGAGTACCTCCATTGACACATTCCCCTCGTGTGCATACGCTGCAGAAGGAAGGGTGATCTCACCGATCACGCCCGATGCAGGGGTGACTCCTTCGAAGGTTGCATACCACCCGTTCCGGGGCCCCTCGCTTGCAGTGAGGACGGCAACGGCCCCGACGATCGCCGTATCGTTGCACCCGCCGGTCCCTGTCACCCTGACCCTGCCTGCCGGTGCTTCATAGATGCCCGTAACCGCCACCGTCTCTCCAGCGGGGCCGGTAACGGAACACCCGTAGTACTCTTTTGGAAAGAGAACGGTCTCGCCGGACTGCACCTCGAACTGTGGCTGAACCCCCTCGCCACGGGTGCTGTTGTACCCGTTGGAGAGGCAGATATAGAGGCGCCCGGCCGGAGAGACCGCTTCGACAGACGCTCCCGGAGTAAGAATGTTCCCCTCTCCATCGATCAGGGAGAGGGAGGGGAGGGATACATTCTCCCCCACGGTGCCGGGGCCGAAGGAACAGAGTGTTTCGTTGGTCCTGTCCGGAATTTCAGGGGCAATGACCGGAGACAGTGCAATCAGAATCTCCGCTCCCTCGCCGTCCTCCACCCGGAAATGTCGGGTTTCGGGGACATATCCTTCCGCCGTCACCGTCACCGAATGGTTTGCGACGGTGACGGCGCCCAACGCCACCCCGGCAGGGCGCCCGATATTCTCCCCATCAAGGAAGAACACGGCATCCTCCGGCCACGTCCTGACCATGAGTGGTGCATACAGCTCCTCAAGATCAAAATGCCACTGCGCCGTCCCGTCGGCCGGGACGGTGACCCAAACTTCGCGGGGAGACGCATATCCGTCCCGGACAACGGTCACCCCATAATCTCCAACGGGCAGATCCGCAATGCTCGCATTGGTGAGGTACTCCGTCTCCTCGCCGTCGAGAATTACGGCGGCTCCGGACGGACTCGAGGTGACATTCAGGCGGCCCATCTCGGGCTTCCATGTAAAGGAATCATCACTCCCACCCCCTCCGCTAACGGGGCCGACCCCCGAGGAACCGGGATAAATTTCAATGCGGGAGAGATACTGGACCGAGAGACCCGTTGTTGTGGGATACTTGTCAGTGGGACTCCCCCAGTACCAGTGCCAGTACTCTTCAGGCAGCGTTTCCTTCATATCGGTAATGCCGAATACGTGCCATCCGTCCGGATTCGTGGAGGTATCCGCAAAAAAGACGAGCCGCATGCCTTCAAAATAATTCGGGACATACCCGTAATCAGGACGGTACCATGTCACCACCGCCGTTCCCATACGGGATGGTGGGCGATATATCGCATCATACGGGAAATATTTGTAAAAACCGTCCGATGCAATGATTTTGACAGTATCTCCGTCGGACATGCCTCCCACGAGATCACAGAGGTCCCGCACCGCCGTCCCTTTCGCCGCGCCATAGTCCTTTGTCCGGTAGTTCACGGTCTCGGCAGGGTCCCAGTAATCATAGGTCTCACCGGGATGCACCCGTTCCCATTCGCCTTCAAATACGGGCCCCTGATGGTAGTAATGGGTCGTCCCGTCGCCCTGCACCGGCAGGTTTGCCTCCATCCACTCATAGGTGACGGTCTTCTCCTGCGCAACCGCGCCCGTCGATGTGTATCGCACAACCGTCAGTTCAGTCGTGGCGGCGGCTGCAGGAACAGTTGCGAGTACCAGCATCAGGAGGAAAAGGCAGCATACGCTACACACGAGCCGGCCAACCTTCATATCACTCACGTCTGCGCCGGGTCGCATACCACCCGGCACAGAGCAGGGCGGCTGCCGCCGCGATCACGGGAGCGGGCGCGGTAGTCTCCTCCGGGGCAGGGGTGGCGGGTGCCGGCCCCTCTGCTTCGATGATCCGGAGTTCACTGACGTACTTCACCGAAAGACCGCTCGATGATGGCCATTTTCCGCTGAAATAATGCCGGTATTCGTCGGGAAGTACTGCCTGCATGTCGGTGTTCCCGAAGATGTGATTGCCATCCGGGTTCACCGAGGTGTCCGCAAAGAAGGCGAGGCGCATGCCGGTGTAGTAGTCAGGTGGATACCCCAGCCCCTGCGGCTCGGCGGCCGAGGGTTCCCCGCCGTTGTACCAGGCGAGAACCATCGGCCCCTGCCGTACCGGGGGGTCATAGACAGACGTGTAGGGGAAGTTCTTGAAGAACCCGTCCTCGGCGATGATGCGGAGGACGTCCCCTTCCTTCATGCCTCCCGCAAGGTCGCAGAGATCCGCCACATCGGTACCCTTCAGCGCACCCAGATCCCTGCTCTCCGTATTGACGGTTTCCGACGGATCCCAGAGATTTGCTTCGTCAAAGCTCGGCCCCTGCATATAGTAATGCGTACTCCCGTCGCCCATGACCGGCAGGTTTGCCTCCATCCACTCGAACGTGTAGGGACCGTTCTCTGAGAGGAGCGCCCCGTCGGAACTGTACCGCGTAACTGTGACCTCCGTCGTTGCCGCTCCTGCATGCAGAACAAATCCCGCACAGCACATGAGGATGAGGATCAGCATCACTGACTGTTTTCTTACCACGTGCCTGAACACCACCTTATCTGGTATAAATGATAGCGTTGGCCGGGGATGTGAAAAGGATTCCTTTTTTTCCTTAAAAAGTTAATTTTATTTAATTACCCCTGTTTTGTATGCGCACTCCGAGGAGGAGCCCTGCCGCCCCCCATGCCACCGCGGCAAGAGCGGGACAGGACGGATCGGCCACTGGTGGGGTCATGTCCTCGTCCGGAGCGGACGCAGGCAAAGAGAACGTATCCATCACCTGCGGTTCATCATATGGGCGTGCCGTCCCCTCGCCGGTGATCTCTCCTGCGGCGGTATAGACGCCGGTCCACCCGCCTGCACCATCATAGCCGATACGGAGGTACCCGATGGTGCGCTCGACCGCCACGATACATCCCTCCCCCTTCTCATCCGTCAGGGGATACAGGGGACCGCCCCCGGTCCCCGCAACGATCCAGACCCGTCCGTCCCGATCGTAGCGCTCGTAGGCATGGACATGGCCGGAGAGGACAAGCGGCACGTTGTGCACCGCAAAGAGCGGTTCCCACCTCTCGGCGAACTGCCGCCATCCGCCGGGGTGCTTCGCGTCGTCGGCGTACGGCGGATGGTGGAATGCAACGATGGCGGACCCTTCCGTTTCCGCCAGGGTCTCCTGCAACCAGGCGTCCTGCTCCTCAGCCCGCGGCGATGCCCAGTCGTTGCTGTCGAGCACGACCACGGGCACATCGCCGCAGGAGAAGGTGTACCACTCCGGATACCCGAAGGCGGCATACCAGACGGTGAGGTTGCGTTCATGGTTCCCCATCACCGGATAGAGGGGAATATGCGCAATGACCGGGCCCATCTCCGCAAAGAACCGCCCCCATTCGGCCTCATCGCGGGGGTCGCCGACTGTATCGCCGAGGTGGAGGAGGAACATGCAGTCTTCATCCTCCGCGATCGCCGCTGCCACGAGGGGCGTCCGCCCGTCCGGGACGGGGACCGTCGGGTCGTCCTGCGTGTCGCCGACCACCGCAAAGGTGACAGGCCCCGCCGCAGGGAATGTGGTGAAGGTGTACGGGCCGCCGCCGAGACCGTCCGCGAGGCGGTACTCATAGGTCGTATCCGGGGCAAGACCGGTGATCGGGGCATACCAGAACCCCTCCCCGGCGGAGACGGCGGATGCTTCGTTCCAGACAGTACCCCCGGGTTGCCGGTATTCCACACCGGAGACACCATCACCATGCCAGCGAACCTGAACGCTTTCGGCATCCATGCCCGTCAGGTACGGTCCCCAGAGGTCCTCCGCCCCATTCGGACCGTCGCTCCTGCCCGGAACGGCCGCCGTGCAGGGTATCAGGAGAGCACAGATCAGGAGGGCGGTGACCACAACTTTTTCCCGGTGGCCGCCCGCCCCTCCGGCCTTCACATGCATACACACCTGAAGGAATGCCCCCTTTAGGTAGATTGCGGTTCACTGCGCTGTTCAGCAGAACCCGTTGACTCCACTGGGATGAGGCGGGACCCGGTATGAAAACCGGCTCTTTTACGTCATGAAACAGAAATATTGGGATATGCTCCATCCGCAGGAGAAGACCGCCATCGCCCTTCTTACCGGTGTGATCGCCCTTCTCACCGCCGCCCATCTCGTCCTGGGGGCCCTCGGTACCGCCCCCTTTGCCGCCGCGTACAGCGGGGAGGCCGCACCGGGCGACCTCGTCATCCTCGAGGGGACGGTCGACGACGCCCGCACCACCGCACAGGGCGGCCATACCATCCTCACGATCAACGGCACGACGGTCTTCATCCCCCGGCAGGTGGCGGACGGCCGCACCTTCGCCGGAGGGCAGGTGCTTTCCGTCACCGGAACGCTGGAGCTCTACGAAGGAACACGGGAAGTGGTCCCGGCACGGCCGGACGATGTAGTCGTCCTGACATTCGCCCCCGGACCCGTCTAATCAGAAAAAATATCGGAATCGTTCTTTTTGTCGAACGAGATGCGGCCGAATCCCTTTTTCCCCTGCTTTACCTGTTCTTTCACGGCCTCTGCCTTTTCGGGCGTGTGCGGACCCCCGGCGTCGATCTTTTCATCGTGGGAGAGAGGACGCTCCGGTTCCTCCTCTATCACGGGGTGCCGTTCCGGTGGTCGCCGTCCGGAAACGCCGGTTCCCTGGTCCAGATCACTCTCGATGATCTTCTCGGTGCCCATGGTAGTTCATCGGTCATCCTCAGTGATAATACTGCCTCTTATCATCGCGAAGAGGCAAAAAAAGGTGATTTCAGGTCCCTGTCACCGGATCCAGAAGGATGGCGCAGGCGACCGTGGCGGCGGGGGTCACGGTGACGCTTCGCGAACCTGCCATGGTGCCGTTCTTCGAACATCCCACCTCATAGGTGCCGATAGGAAGGTCAGCGAAGGTCGCGGGAGTCGAGAGCCCCGTATAGCGCCCGTTCAGGAAGATGCTGGCCGCATCCGGTTCACTGGTGACGTTCAGGGTGCCTGCCGCATACTCTTTCAGCAGGAACGGGACCGTCCGGTCGCAGTCCTGAATCGTATCGGCGATATTGATCTCCTGTCCGTCGGGAAGGTATCCCTCCTTTGCAACCATCACATAGTGCCGCCCTTCGGAGACGGTGGCAATGGTGCACGGCGTCCGGTCGTCCATCAGGTAGCCGTCGACAAATACCATCGCACCTGCAGGTTCGGTCACGACCTCCACCGAGGCAAGCGGACGGCGCTTCCACTCGACGACATGGTTCATGTCCCCCACGGTGGCAACCATGCAGGAATAGAGATTCTCCCCTTCACGGAACGTGATGTAGGAGCCGGACTGCTTCACCGTCACTGCCGTCGAGGTGGAGAGTTCCGGGTAGGCGCCGTCGACGGTCATCGGCAATCCTTCATATCCCTGGTCGGGGTCCGCCGCCATCGTTGCCGTATAGACGGTGCCGACGAAATCAAAGTCCGCCGGCGTCACCGCGCCGGGATAGACCCAGACGGTCCGCGAAAGCATCGTCCGGGCCCCGGCCCCTCCGATCACCGCCACCTGGTGGGGACCGGGTTTGAGACCGGCGACGACGCAGGGGGTTCGCCCCGGCTCCGTCAGGCCATCCACCCGGACCTCCGCTCCGCCGGGGAGGGAAGAGACATACACGCCGCCGGGGAGGAGCGAGGGGGCGCATTCACCGGCATCCGGCACCGATGCGGGGGTGCCATTTACCATCGCCGCCACCGACGTCGGTTCCGGCATCAGCGCCGGTACAGACGTATCACCGGCCACTTCCGTATTTGTGCCATTCATCCCGGCGGCGTCCGCGGTGCCCTGAGATGCATCGGCCCCGAAGAGTCCGAGCAGCCATGACCACATTCCGCCAAAAAAGGAAGCATCGCCCCCGTCGCCGCCCTGCTCCGCCCCGGAAGTCCCGGCGGGAGTCCCGGTGACAATAGATGCCGTGGCAACCGGTGTTTCGTCGGGAGATGTGTCCCCTGCATCCAAGTCAGGGACGTCCCCCCCTCGGTGAAGGAGACGAATACCGTGGCCGGCTCTGCATCGGATACCGTGACGTTCCGTTCCACCGCAAGGAATTCCCCGTAGTTCATCCTGACCGTGTGGTTCCCGCAGGGAATATGAACGACGCCGTTCGTCCTGACCGGGGTCTTCACCCCGTCCACCCAGACCTCCGCCCCCGTCGGATCGGAGTAGACGTAGATCACCCCTTCCTTCGGGATGAGGGTGAAGTGGAGCGACTTCGTCGCATTGTCGCGGATGGTCACCACGGCATCGTCCGGGGTCTCATAGCCCTCGCGTTCGACCCGGACAATGTACAACCCTGACGGCAGGGTCTCGATCGTCATATTCGTCGTTCCCCCGACCGCAACCTCGTCGATGAAGATGGCAGCGCCGCCAGGAGAGGAGGTCACATTCAGGGCGCCGAAGGATGAGTCCCAGTCGGCAGGCGCAGACGGCGGGATGTACGAGGAGGCGGGGACGGCATCCGATGAGTCGCCCGAATTCCCACCGCCCGTGCTGCCGCTGCCTGCGGGAGCGTCGCCACCCCCACCGCCGCCGCTGCCGGCGACGGCGTACCCGCTGCTGCCGGCCCCGGAGAGCCGGTTCGTCCATGAGATGCCTTCACCCTGATTGGACTGTTTGCACCAGCCGTAGACGGAGAACGAGACCAGCGTGTCGCACCCTTCGACGCTGGTGTCAATGCGGACCATGCCCGCATCGATGAGACCGGAGAGACCCGAATTCAGGCCGATGGTCCCCGCGTGCAGGTCGACGAAGAGGAGGGAGAAGTCCTCCCCCGCAGCAACATTCTGGCCGTAGTAGATGGGGTAATTGAAGGGGTCGTTGTCCCCTGCGGGTTTCCACGACTGGGGGCCATAGGTAAAGTCGCCGGCCGTGAGGGTGACCGCCGCACTCTCCGCCACATAGGTGATATCCCCCATCCCCGGGGGCTGGTTGAGTTCGGGCATCGGTTCCCACTGGTACCCCCCGGCGCCGACCGTGATGCGCAGGTCGTCGGGGAGCGTCCCGTCGGCCCGGTTCTTCACCGCGACCATCAGCACGATATCGTCATCGAACCCCCTGCTCCCCGTATCCGAGGCATAGAAGGTCCCCGTGGTGGTCTCGGTCATGGTCACCTGTCCGTAGGGCTCTGCCGTGCTGGTCGTAATATGGAGGGAGTTGAGGCCGCCGCCGTCGAATTTGAGATATTTCGTTCCCCCGTTCTGCAGGGCAAGGGTTACATGCTTCACGTCGGGCAGCGGTGTCAGCGGCACATCGGCCGCCGCTACCGGGGCCGCACATATCCCGCAGAGAAGAAGAAGTACCACCCCGGCAGTACAAGCGCACTGCAGGATACGTGCCGGCGTTCTCTTCGGGATGGTTCGTCGAATGTCCTGTCTTGTCTGCATCTGATTGTCCTCTCTCATCATGATATGAGCGTCACCGCCGCCGCAATCGCGGCAAGGGCGATGAAGAAGGCGGCGTCGTGCCACCCAAAATGGTATTCGGTACTGTTCGTCGTCCGTTCCTCACGCCCGAACCCCCGGCACTGCATCGCATCGGCAACCTCATCCGATCGCCGCAGGACCGAGACCGTGAGCGGGATGAAGATGGAGAGCATCCCGGTGGTATTTCGCATAAAGCCCCGGTCGATGCCGAGCCCGCGTGAGCGCTGGGCGTCGAGGATGGAGGAGGCGTCACGGGAGAGGTGTTCGACCGATTTGAGGGCGAACCCAAGGGAGAAGGAGAAGGTGTCCGGGACCCGCATCGCCCGAAGCGCGCCCACGAAGTCGTCGAACGAGGTCGTCATCACGAAGAGAAACGAAACCCCCCCGATGGCGAAGAGACGAAGGGCCATCGCAATCGTAAAGGCGGTCCCTCCGCTCGTCAGCGCCGGGGCGAGGAGCCACCACTGCGCCGACCACCAGACGGTCCCCGACGCATGGGACGTGAAGAAGAGGTCGAGGACGATGATGACGATCATGAACGGGATGAGCATGCGCAGGGCATGGAGCCACGGCCGCATGAGCCCCGACAGTGCAGCCGCCGCGGCGACCGCAACGAGAAGAATGAGCATCACGACCGGGCTCTCCGTGAGAAGCGTGAGCAGGCTCGTCCCGAGGAGGAGGGCAAGCTTTGTCCGCGGATCGAGCCGGTGCACCACCGAATCCCCCGCAATATAGGGAATGAGATGGCCCCTGCGCCCCGTTTTTCCGGTGAAACGGCCTATCATGAGTCCCCGCTCCCCGGTGACGGTGCATTCATCTCTCCGCCGGCCATCTCCAGCACGTCGCCGCCGCACTGCGCTGCAAAAACGCGGTCATGCGTGGCAACCACCACGCAAACACCGCCGTTTGCAAGGGTTCTCAGCACCCGTGCGAGCTCCTCCTTTCGCCGCCCGTCCAGCCCGAGTGTCGGTTCGTCCAGGGCGAGGATGGGGGCGTCCATCATCAGGACCGCCGAGAGGGCCACCCGTTGGCGCTCGCCGGCGGAGAGGGAGAGGGGAGGGGTCTCCCGGTGGAGATGGGCGATGTCCATGAGGGTGCAGACCTCGTCGATGCGCCGGTCCGTCGTCCGGGAATCGATGCCCAGGTTCTCCGGGCCGAACCGCAGTTCCCGCTCGATCGTCTCCTCGAAGAGGAGGGAGTCGGCATGCTGGCCGAGGACGGCGACCGACCGGGCGATCTCTGCAACCGGACGGCCGGCGATCGTCTCCCCAAATATCCCGATCATCCCTTCGTCCGGCTGCAGGAGCCCGTTGAAGTGCCGGAAGAGCGTACTCTTCCCCGAGCCGTTCGGGCCCCGGATGATCGTGATCGTCCCGGGCTGAAGCGCCAGATCAATTCCCTTCAGGGCCGGACGCGTCGCTCCCGGATAGGTATAGCTCACCCCTTCAAGCCGGATGGCAGCCGGCCCGGCGGCCCGCCCGGCATCCATACCCGCCGCCCTCCTTCCGTCCGGCTCCGGTATCTCCGGGTCTGCCATACCGGTGGCCACCGGATGATGAGGACAGGGGTCCGCCGTCCGCTGCCCGCCGTCATAGATCACCCGCCCCTCCTCCATGACAATCTGACGGGTGAAGAACCCGGGAAAGAGCGAGAGGCGGTGTTCGACGAGGATGATGGTGATGCCGTCCTCTTTGTTGAGGGAGACGAGCATTGATTTGAGAAGCTCTGCACCGTCTGCGTCGATTCCGGAGAACGGTTCGTCGAGGATCAGCACCGAAGGGTGCATCACCATCACCGATGCAACGGCAACCCGCTGGCGCTCGCCCCAGGAGAGGGCCGTGGTTTCGCGTCCGAGAAGATGCGCCATTCCGAGCCGGTCTGCCGTCTCTGCCACGGCGTCGCGGATGGCAGCCGGGGCCCATCCCGCCTGTTCCAGGGCAAAGGCGCATTCCGCATCGACGTTGGTGCAGAGGATCTGGCTGTCGGGGTTCTGGAAGACGTAGCCCACCTGCCGGGCGATCTCGTGAACCGGGGTTCTCCGGGTGTCCTGCCCGCAGACGGTAACCCTCCCGGCCATCTTTCCCCGGCGTTTGCCGGGGATGAGGCCGGTGAGCGCCCGGCAGAGGGTCGATTTTCCCGACCCGCTCTCTCCCGAGAGGAGGATCATCTCACCGGGCCCGATTGTGAGGGTCACAGAATCAAGAGCCTTCCCCTGCCGGCGTACGCCCGCACGTGGATAGGTATACGAGAGGTCATCGACGGTGATGAGCGGATCACTCGTCGCCACCATGAATCACCCCTGCCCGCATGAGGCGCCCGGCGATGTACGCGGCGATCATGCCGCCGAGGCCCCCGAAGATCAGGTGGGTCACCGACGAGAGGCCGATACCGAGGAGGATGAACCCGGCGTTGATGCCGAAGAAGACCTGCACGGCGTAGTTGACGACCATCTTGACGATGTTGCCCGTCGCCCCGACGATGAACCCGACGGCCGGGTTCTCCAGCCGGTAGCCAAAGCCGAAGGAGGTTAGATCAATGGCGAGACCGATGGCGCAGTACTTGAAGATCGAGAAGATATGCACCGGATCGAAGCCGAAAAATGAGGCCAGAATGCCCGATATGAGGCCGATGTAGGTGCCGGAGCCGAACTTCCTGACAACAGCAACGCCGATGATGATGGGGATCACCCAGAACGCTCCGGAATGACCGGGAAGGGCAAGGGGGATCTTCAGGACGATCTTCAGGACAAAGACGAGCGCCCCGCAGAGGGAGAGGAGGGCGATCTCATTGAGGGTGAAAAAGCCTCCCGCCGCCCTCTCCTCCTTCGGGTCATCCCGGATGCGGGTCTCTACCATCCCTCTTCCTCCACGAACCGTGATGTGATCGCAACCGAAAAATCGTCATTCTGCATTCCCCGGCAGGCAACGAGAAGTGCTGTCGCCCCCATCGTCGACCCGCCCGTATGGGTGATATACAACGTCCCCTCTGCCGGCCCGTCACGGGTGATCTGCCCCTTCTTCATTGCGGGAATCGTCGTAATATGGATGGCATCCATACCGCCACCCTCCTTGAAATTCACCGGATATCCCACGGCCACCTCCTCGTCCGCATCCACAGGGACACCAGACCCGGAGATCTGCAGCACAAACCTGTTCGACTCCGACATCGGGGCGGTTGCCGGCATGCTGCTTCCCGGAGCCGCTTCTCCCGGGACGGCATACCAGGACGCACCCCACCCGTCATGCCGGTTCGTCCGCGTCTTCACCTCGCTGTCCTGGAACCCGATGACATGAAAGACCGCCATATCCGAAAGCCCGCTGAAGGAATAGTTCACTTCGATATACCCCCGCCGGCCCAGAAGGGGGTTGCCCCCATACGGCACCCCGTGCAGGGGAACTACCAGAATATACCAGTCATCCCCGGCGGAGGGGTCATTCTCTGCAGGCGTATAGACCGGAAGAGAATACCAGCACGGCCGGAAATCCTGCGGACCATAGACGAAATCCTCCTTTGTGTAGGTTTCTTTTATCTCGACGGTGGGAAGGGTGCCCCCGGTTTCGATGAAGAGATCCCCCACGATCTGGGCGAATATCATCACCATCGCAAAGACGCCCAAGAGGAGGGCTGCAATGATTATCCGCCGGTTCAGGTCCATCGTGCCTCAGGTCTTTAGTGCCGTTTCAGCGCCGTCCAGCCGCCGTCGCAGGCTTCCACCATGAGGACGACGCGGCCGCCGACCATATTCGCCTTCACCGACTTTCCTGTCTGGGTGAAGATCGTCCCGTCGGTGACCCGCTGCCCGTCAAGGCTCCAGATCTCATCGATGCCTGCGGCGAGGAGCACCTGCGCATCCTGAGGGCCGGTATGGTCACGGATGGTGCCTTTCATCAGCAGCCTGCCGTCATTTCCTGTCGAGGCAAGGCCGAGCCCGGCAAGTGAACCGATGACACCATCCTCCGTCCCCCCGAGACCCTTGAGGGCGATGCCATGGTTCTTTGCAAGGGTCCGGGCACGCTCCTGGGTAAGGACCGTCACCTTCGCATCCCACCCATAGGCCTGCAGCGCCGGAGTGATGGCCGATGCATGCGCCGCACAGAGGCCGGGATCGCTCCCCTCGATGAAATCCTCCAGCATCATCTCCTCTGCGATGTCAAAGACCTCAGGCACGACCGATGGTTCATCGGATTCTATGTGAAGCACGGCACAGCTGTTGTGCGACGTGAAGGGAATGTCTGCGTGAACGTAGAGCTGATGGCGGGTTACGCCGCTGACAGGGTAATGCTCATCGATGGCCTTTGCGACCGCACGTGCAAGCCTCCCGGTTCCGCGTGATTCGAGGTTGTCGGTGTCATCCATCCCAAGAAATATTGTCATATATACCTACTCAGAATGTTTCCATCCATTCAGTAATAATGGCTGGCATTGCTCTTTAGGTTAAATAAATTACATTTACTTATCGAACAGACATTTCCTTTCATCCGCCCATATGCCACGGATTTCCGAACAGATGGTATCGAATTCGCCGGCATCCGGCTTGCCTTTTGCATACCCCACCTCACTGCACCGGCGAAGGATTGCCGCCGCCCGTTCCCGCCGGACGGGGTCTGCGAAACCTTGCAGATACTCCCCGTCGGTGATTCCGGCATGGAATGGACCATCGGCATATATTCCGTCGGGAGGGGTCGCCCGGAGGCATCGCCCTGCGGCAAGGTACGCCGACTTGTACTCACCGCGCCCGAACGCATCCTCGGCCGCCCGCAGGCGGTCGGAAAGGGTGAATTCGCAGTCGGGGGGCGCCATGCCGGGATCGGGGGCGGTCATCCCGCCCTCCTTCCGCCTCCGGATCCTCCACCCGATGATGCCCGCCAGACAGACCATTGCCAGTCCCATGAAAAGAGAGATCAAAAGATCCCCGCCGGGGGTCGTCTCCTCGAAAAGAACATTGGTAACGGTTCCGTCCGGCACAAGATGCGCCGAGAGCACGGCTTCCATGCCCTCCCCCGAGGTGAAGACCTCACGAGTCGCCGTCCCTTCGCCGTTCATCTCCATCTCCGAGGAGACGCGGCGGTAGCCCGATGAGGCAATCGTCGCTTCGGCGGAGCGATAGGTCGCATTGGCCTCTAGGGAGGGGATGCGGGGGAGCGGTCCCGATGACGAGAGCTCGAGACGGATGATCGACCCGCCGGCGACCGTCCCGTTCATCAGCACCTTCTGTGTTCCCAATGCGTCGGTCCGTTCGAACGTTCCGTCCTGCGGCGATGCCGCTGCAACGAACAGATTCCCGGCCCCGTACCCGGCATCCGCAAGAAGGGCTCCCGCCTGCGTATAGAGAGGATTGCTGGTGATGGCATCCCGGAGCAGGGCCTCCATCGTATTCTCCACTTCATCGGTCTCCTCCATCCTGTCGAGGCGCGTGGCCATATCCTCGGGAAGGACGGCAGAAGATGAGGGCGAATCTTCGGTCCCGGAGAAGAGGAGATCTTCGACCACCGACGAGGGGGAGGCTTTCGCGGAGGAAGATGAGACCGGTGAGGAAGCGCTGCCGGGAGGGGTCACCGATCCTTCGGCGGGCGTGCTCACGAGCGGTTCCCCGGGGGAGCCCTCCGCCACCCCTTCGGGAAGGATATGGACTCGGATCCCCTCGAGGGCGACGGTCCATACCCGTCCTTCGTCCTCGTAGGTGAAGACGATCGCAAGGTCCGTCTCCCGGGGCGTTTCGGCTACACCGGCGGGATAGACAAAACCCTTCATCCCGGCAAAGACGGCAAAGGAGCGGGTGCTGCTGCTCCGCTGCGCCTCCGTTTCGCCGGCGGGGATGACCGATGCCACGCCCGAGAGCGTTCCCGTCACATCCTTCCCGAACGTCGTGGTCACGGCGACCGGAATGCCGACATTCTCCCCGACGGCAAAATAGTAGTCGGACCGATCCGTTGCAAAGGTGATCTCCCCCGCACTGCAGGATACCGTGCAGAGGACAATGATGAGAGCGGCTGCGAGGAGCGCCCGGGGCGCCCTTCTCATGGCAGAATCCTCCCCCTGCCATACCGCAGGGAGAATTCCGCGATGATCACGCCTACGGCGCAGAGGTAAAAGACATATCCGATGTCCGTCTCCTGCGGTTCGCGGGGAATCTCTCCTGCAATGCCCTCGTAGATCGTCCTGAGCGTGGTTGCATTGACCGACCGGTAATAGTCCCCGCCGGTTTCGGCGGCAATCCGCTGCAGGGTTGTCTCATCCAGTTCGGCGTACTCCGGGGTTCCAAAGGCGTCATACCCGGTGATGACCGGCCCGTCGGAGCCGATCCCGACGGTATGGACCGGTATGCCCCGCTCCAGTGCAACGGCGGCAGCCTCATCGGGCGAGACGGAACCGGCATTGGCGACCCCGTCGGAGAGGAGGACGACGACCTTCCTCCTGCCCGGGATGGCGTCGGCCATGTCAATTCCCAGGAGAAGCCCGTCGCCGAGCGCCGTGGAGCCGGTCCGTGGTGCGATGGCATACAGGTCTCGGATGACCCGGTCCCGGTCGGGCGAGAGGTAGGCGGCACTCCGGGCGCCCGACTCGAAGGTGACGACCCCCGCATAGTCCCCCTCCCGCAGCCCCTCGAGGAGCGCCTTTGCGGCGCTCTTTGCGGCATCGAGACGGGTAGGGGCATAATCCGTCGCCTGCATGCTCCCCGAGACGTCCATTACGAGGACGACGCTCACTCCCTCCTCGGCCTGGTCCAGCGGGACATGGGGGCCGGCAAGCCCGATGAAGATGAGCGAGAGGGCGAGGAGCGGGCATGCAAGGAGCACGAGCGGCCGTCGGGAAGTCCGTGTCCCCTCGGCCGCCTCCCGTATCGCCGCCACCCGCGAGAAGGCAAGCGCCGCACGGCGCCGCTGCCGGACCGCCCGCCGGTGCCAGAGTACGAGCACCGGCACGAGGAGAAGCCCGGTCAGCCAGAGCGGATGGAAGAATCCTGCCATCTACCCCCTCCTCCCGGAAATGTTCCCATAGAGGAGGCGCAGGGGAAGGTCCCAGGCACCGCCTGCGTCCACCCGTATCTGCGGGATGCGGCAGCGGCCGAAACGATCGTCCAGCACCCTCTCTTCCTCTGCGATGATGCGGCGGTAGGCCTCCCGCAGCACAGGGTCCGTCGTGTCGGCAAGGACCGCCTCGCCGGTCTCGGGATCCTCGAGCCACACGAGGCCGACCGGAGGCAGTGCATGCTCATGCGAAGCGTTCACTTCCACTGCCCGGACGTCATGCCTGCGGGCAAAGACGGCAAGCTCCCTTGCGGGGAGGGGGGAAAGAAAGTCCGATATCACGGCGACCGCACTCTCCCGCGGCACGCGGGCGGTAAAGTGGCGCAGCGCCGGCCGCATGTCGCTCCCCTTGGAGTGTGGACGGACATCAATGAGCCTTTGGATCAGAAAGAGTGCATTCCTGCGCCCCTTTCTGGCAGGATAGAACCCTTCCACCCGGTCGCTGTAGAGAAGGAGGCCGGCACGATCACCCGACCGGACCGCCCCGAGGATGAGGGAGGCCGCAATGCGCACGGCGGTGTGCCACCGGGCAACATCCGCACCCGTCGCCATCGAGGCCGAGCAGTCCACCATGAGGTAGAGCGTCTGCTCCCGCTCTTCGGTGCATACCCTGACGAAGGGACGGCCGTGCCGGGCGGAGACGTTCCAGTCGATCGCCCGGACATCATCGCCGGGGACATAATCGCGAATCTCGGCAAACTCAATGCCCTGCCCCCGCAGCCGCGTTGCATGCGCCCCGGCATACGGGCTCTTTGCCAGTCCTTCCTGCAAAAGGACGGCACGGGTGTCCCGGAGCACCGCCGCAAGGGTCTCGTCATCCGCCAGATGGTGCATACGAACACTCCTTCTTACGGCACCGGCACCCGTAAGAGCACCTCATCGATGATGGTATCGGGCGCGATGCCCTCCGCCTCTCCTTCGTAGGTGAGCATCAGGCGGTGACGGAGAGCATCCCTGGCGATGCCCTTGACATCATCCGGGATGACATACCCGCGGCCCGCACGGACGGCATTTGCCTTGGCGCCGAGGAGGAGAGATAGCGAGGCACGGGGCGATGCCCCGAAGGCGAGATACCCCCCGCTCTCCACCGCGTACTCCGCCGGATGGCGGGTCGCATCCACGAGCGAGGCGACATAGTGCATCACCTCGGCGTCGGCGTAGACCTCGCGGCAGAAGGCCTGCACCGCGGCCACGTCGGCGGCGCTCAATGCCGGTGACGGAAGGTGGACCTCGCCCCCCGTGAACCGCTCCAGTATGGCGATCTCTTCGTCGCGGGAGGGATAGGTCATCAGGGTCTTGAACATGAACCGGTCCACCTGCGCCTCGGGGAGGGGATAGGTCCCCTCCGATTCGATGGGATTCTGTGTCGCGAGCACGAAGAAGGGGTCGGGGAGAGGCCAGGTCTCCCCCTGGATGGTCACCTGCCGCTCCTGCATCGCCTCGAGGAGCGCCGACTGCACCTTCGGCGGGGCACGGTTGATCTCGTCTGCGAGGATGCAGTGGTGAAAGACCGGACCTTTCACCGTCGCAAAGGAGCAGGTGTCCTGCCGGAAGACCGTCGTTCCCGTGATATCAGCGGGGAGGAGGTCGGGGGTGAACTGGATGCGGGCAAACGAGCAGTCGATCGTCTGCGCAAGGGTGCGCACGAGAAGGGTCTTTGCGATGCCGGGAACCCCCTCGAGGAGGACGTGTCCGCCGGCCACGAGGGCGGTGAGGAGACGGTCGGCCGCTTCCTGCTGCCCGACCATCACCCGGGCAATCTCAGCTGCCGCTGCCGCGAGGGAGCGGGAGTACTCCCCCGCCTGGCGGTTCAGGACCTCAATCTGTTTGTCAGTTGTCATATCTGTGTCTCCGGACAGCCTCCCGGACCGGGACCGGGAGCCGTCAACTCTGTAAACTTATTTTAATTAACATTGTGAGGAAAACGCCAATTTATTAACAGCTTTTTCCTCCATATATTTCTAGATATGGTTTTCCCCAGAGGAACCTGATGCCCCACTGACAGGGACACCCGGCCATATCCCGCCTGTTCAAAATGAAGAAAGTAACTTTCGAGGAACCGATGATGAGACGAAATAATTACCCGCCGAACAGGAGCGGCACGGCCGTGCTCTGTGCCTTCTGCCTGTTCCTGTGCGTGATCATGATGAGCGGGGCGGCATCTGCCACCCCCGGACCGATCAACCCCTACAACAACACCTACGTGATGGTGGCAAACGACGCAGGGGCGAAGTACGATGACTATGGCGACAACACCTACCTGATCCAGTTCAAGGGGGCAACGAAGGGACTCAAATCCCTCCACATCAGCGATGCCTATGACAATCCCTCCGGGGAGTCAATGGTGACGGATGCCAAGAGCGGCACCTTCTTTGTCACCTCGACCGACGGGACCGGATATTACCAGGACAATCTGCTCCTCGTTGCCGTGAACGGGACCATTGCCGATGATTTCTCCCTTACGCTCAATGTTGCGGGGTACAACTGGACCGTCGAGGGGGCGCCCCTCTTCGAGAACCTGACCTACGAACCAAACGCCCTTGATGAGACCTTCACCGCAGGGGACTTCGGCTATGGCCCCCAGACATGGAAGCCGGCCGGGGCCGAGGACTATCCCCTTGTCGTGGGACAGGACATGTCCGATACGACGAACACCTTCCACCTTGCCCTCATCGATCTCAACGTCGGGGCGCTCAACGGCGCAAATGCGAATTATGAAAACTGCACCGACCTCGGCGCCATCCGTGTCGACTATGCAATCAGCGGCCTCGGCGCATCCTGTGCGTTCAATGCCTACGCCTACACCGCGGGTCTCGTCCAGTGGACCAACGATGTCACCGGCGACCAGACGACTCCGAGCGGCCTCCTCGTCATGCGGGAACTCCCCGGCCCCGTACCAGTTTCCGACACCTATGTGTGGGTCGCCAATGACGCCGGCGCCCGGTACGACATCTTCGACAACGGCACTTACCGCATCAAATTCAAGGGAGAGGACAAGGGCCTCAACTCGCTCCATCTCGCGCAGTCCGCCGACTCGGTGACCGGCGAACCCTCCGTCACCGATGCCCAGTCCGGGACGTTCTACGTGACATCATCCGCTGAAAAGGACTTCTGGGACGAGCTGGTGCTCATGGTCGCGGTGGGCGGCGATGTCCCGGCCGACTTTACGCTTGCCCTCAACGCCTCGGGATACGTCTGGACAGCAGCGACGGACGGCAGCCAGCCTGACCATTCATCTGCCACATACACCCCTGGAGCCCTCGACGAGTCCTTCGGCAAGGCCGATCTCTTCTACGGTCCGCAGTACTGGAAGCCGACCGGCAACGCGGACCCCTACCCCATCTACCACGGGCAGGACATGACCGATACGACGGACAACTTCTCGGTGATGTTCGTTGACCTGAACTGCGGCCTGCTGCACAACAGTACCCTTACCAACAACGGGTTTGTGCAGATCGACTATGCGTTCACGAACCTGCCGGAGACCGCGTCCTTCAACCTCTACGGATACTCGAACCAGACCGACGTCACCTGCTTCCAGTGGACGAACCGTCTCGACGACGAGTCCTCCACCACCCCCAGCGGATACATCGTGCAGACGACCGCCCCTGTGCCGGTGGGAATGGACATTCTTCCGGCATCGTGGGGGATGGGGGTCGGTGACACCGTCCAGTTCATCGCCCATCTCCTCGACAGCGGCGCAAACGCCATCGTGGGCGCCCTCATCGACTGGGAGTCCTCCGTTCCGGGAGTCGGATCCATCACCGCTGGCGGACTTTTAAACGCCCTCTCGGCAGGTACGACCGTTGTGACTGCTTCCTCCGGAGGATTTTCCGCAGAAGCCCCGGTCGCCGTCTCCCTGCACCCGATTGCCTACAACACTATCTTTGTCGAGGTCGCAAACGACGACGGCCCCCACTATGACGACTACGGCAACGGCACCTACTTCATCGGCGAGGACATCGGCTACAACTCGATGCATATCACGACCAACCTCTCCGAAGCCTCCGGCCAGGTGACCACGACCGAGGCAACTTCGGGCACCTTCTATCTGACCGACACCGGTGGAAAGGGCTACAAGGACGACGCCATCCTGATGATCGCGGTCAACGGGACCGTTCCGGCGGACTTTGCCCTGACCCTTGAGGCGGCAGGTTACCAGTGGACGCCGAATGTCATCGAAAACACCGCTCCGCCGGAGGGTGCCGTCACCTACAACGCCTCCGCCCTCGCGGAGACCTTCACCGTCGGGGACTTCATGTACGGTCCCCAGTACTGGAAACCTGCGGATGACGACAGTGCCCCCTACCCGATCTTCTACGGGCAGGACATGACCGATCTCACCAACACGTTCTCGGTGATGTTCGTCGACCTGAACTGTGGAATCCTCGGCAAGTACCCGGACCTAGAAAACGGCGGTGCCGTGCAGGTGGACTATTCCGTCACCGGGCTGGAGTCGCAGATGACCTTCAACCTCTACGGCTACTGCAAGAACCCGAACGCAGAGGACGGGAGCGACATCGTTCTCTGGACGAACAGCCTCGCCGAGGGATCGGCATCCGGCTACTCCGTCGTCACCCCCCTCCCTCCCACCCCAACTCCAACGCCGACACCCGTGACCCCGTCGGGCGGCGGCAGTTCCAGTACTGTTGCGGCCTCTTCCTACGGCATGACGGCAGGCGTTCCCGCCACTCTCGCAATGCCCGGCTCCTCCATCGTACATCAGATCGTGGTGACCCCGTCGGAGAATGTCAATAAGTTCCTGATCACCGTCAGGACCACCGGGCTGCCCTCATACATGGAGGGCCCGGATGCCGACGTCTGGAAATACCTGCTTTTCACCCTCTACGACGCCACCGATGACCAGATCGGAAGCGGAATCATCGAATTCACCGTGCCCGCCTCGTGGTTCACGGACCTCGGCTATACAGTGGATGATATCCGCCTGATGCGATATGTGGACGGCGTTTGGGTGGAGCTTCCGACCACCTGGGTCGGCACCACGGAAGATACCGCCACCTTCACTGCAGAGACTCCCGGATTCTCGTATTTCGCGATCGCTGCCATGAAGGCGGAAGTCCCGCCGCCAATAACCACCGGTGAGCCGACCACTGCACCCACCACGAGCCCGACGGCAACCGGTGCCACACCAACCGCCACCGGCACCGTGCCCGCCACCGAACCCACGGAGACACCCGCACCGGTGTTTGCAGCCCTTGGCGGACTGGGAGCGGCAGGACTTCTCCTTTCCCGGAGAGAGTCCAGATAATTCCGGAAACCATTATTTTTTTATTTTTCAACGCCCCTGACCGTTCTTTTCGGTGAGAAGCGATCACCCCTTCGAACCACCGGCGTCAACAGCTATTTCTTATCAGTGCCACCCTGCAGAATCGCAGGACCGCCCCCGCGGACAGGATACTGCTGACCACGGTTGAAAAGTGCATGTGAGCGACCTCTTGTCGATACAACGGGCCCCATTCCGGAAAAACCATTCAGGAATCTGCCCTTTCTTTGTCGTGAATATCCCCGGAATCCCGCTCCTCATGTCCGGCTCATTGTTCCTCCCATGAAGCGGCATCAGGAGATGGGGAATGTGAGGATGGCCTGTTCAGGGTCCGGCATTGAATCGGCAATCACTCGGAAGAGAGGAGTTCTCACCCACGGGCGAGGGAAAAAAAGGAATGTGGTCCTACAACCCGAGATTGGGGGTGAGCGCCCAGTCGGGGATTGCAACCCCGAACCCGAGGACCCACATGAAGACCGTAAACATCATGACCGTCAGGATGCCGATGCCGATGAAGTTGAGGACCCAGCCGGTCTTGATCATATCCTGCATGCTGATGTAGCCGCTGCCGTAGGCGACGGCGTTCGGCGGGGTTGCCACCGGGAGCATGAACGCAAGCGAACAGGCGAAGGTCGCGGTCAGCATCAGAATCCACGGGTGAATCCCCATCGATATGGACGTGACCGCCATGATAGGAATCATCACGGACGCCATCGCGGTGTTCGACGTCACCTCGGTGAGAAGCGAGATGATGATGCCAACGATGAGGACCGCCACAACCACGGAGAGGGCATTGAAGACGGTGAAGTTGTCGATGATCACCTGCGCAAGTCCGGACGCGATGAAGGCCTTGGAGAGCGCGATACCGCCGCCGAAGAGGATGAGAATTCCCCACGGGATCTTCTTTGCCCACTCCCAGTTCATCGTGTAGACGCCGTTTGCCCGGTCCACCGGGAGGAGGAAGAGAAGGACGGCGCCTGCAATCGCGATCGTGGAGTCATGGACCATCGGGAGAAACGTGTTGATTCCCGGTATGATGAAGTCACCAATACTCTTCTCCGTGCGCATGATCCAGGCAAGTGCCGTCAGGACGAAGACAACAAGCGTCCACTTCTCGCCGGCGCCCATGGGCCCGAGCTCCTTCAGTCGCTGTTCGATGATCTCCCTTCCGTGCGAGATCTTCTTCGGCATGTGCCGGTACGGACCGTAGACGAGCCAAAGCCACGCAATTGGCAGGAAGACAACCACGAGCGGCAGACCGATCTTCAGCCAGGTGAAGAAGTCAATCGGAGGGACGCCGGGGAAGAGCGTCTCCATCTGTGCAAGGAATATCCCGTTGGGCGGTGTGCCGATGACGGTTGCAAGTCCGCCGATGGAGGCGGCATACGCAATCGAGATGACCATGCACTCGGCAAATTCCCGTTGGGTCTCCTCCATCTCCTCCAGCCGGACATCCGAGCGGGGGAGAATGGTCGCGATGATCGCAATGGCAATCGGGATCATCATCATCGCACAGGCGGTGTTTGAGATCCACATCGACAGAAACGCCGTCGCCACCATGAAGCCGAAGATGAGCATCCGTGAACTGGACCCCATCCTGCTCAGGATAGCGAGGGCAATACGTTCATGCAGCCCCCAACGCTGCATGGACATGGCAATGATGAAACCACCCATGAAGAGGAAGATTGTCTTGTCTGCATAGGGGGCCGCAGCGTCACCGGACGAGAGAACACCGAGCGCAGGGAAGAGGACCAGCGGCAGGAGCGCCGTTGCCTGAATGGGTATCGCCTCGGTGATCCACCAGATGACCATCAGTGCAGTCGACGCGGCAGTCGCCTGTACCGGGAAGAATGACGGGTCCGCCGGCCACAAGAGAATGGCGAGGAATACAACGATCCCGAGAATTCTTCCTATTGTTTTCTTCATATCAGAACTTTTTAGATAGTATTGATATAATAGGCTATCTTTTCGAAAATAAAGCTAAAATCAAGGTTTTTTTCGTTTTCGTCCTATGTTAGGGAACATATTTCCCGGCGGCGATTTTTCGGGGTTGAAAACGAATTTCATTGGCTAAATCAATTTCATTTCTGAAAAAAGGACTGAAATACGCCAAATTAGTGTGACGATCGATCTCGTCCGTATTCACTGAGTCCTGCATCGCCATACCGCTGTTTTTCCGCGTGTGCGCGGTTCCCGGCCGGGGAGTCGGCACAACGGGCACGGGAGGCACCCCGCGTGACAGTGATTTATGGGGTGATATTTCCATAAGTACATCCGGTTATCACATACCACCCGGAGTTGAAGACCTATCGACTATGATGCAGACCTCGTCTCGATCTCGCAGGGACCCCTCCTGCACATGAACCCTGTCAGCGATACGGCCCTCGTTGCCGCAGGAGAAGCGGCCGGCCTTGATGAGGCGACGACGGTGATCGATTTCGGATGCGGAAACGGCACCGCCCTCATCCTCTTTGCCGGGGTCTTCGGGGCGTCCTGCACCGGCGTCGAGGCACGGCCCGATGCATGCGACACCGCAAGGGCGGCGGCAGCGGAGGCGGGGTGCGGGGACGGCATCACCATCATCTGTGCCGATGCCGCCGCCTACACCTCCCCGGCCACGGCGGACTGCGCCGTCGCACTCGGGGCTTCCCAGATATGGGGAGGCGTCCCCGAGGCGGTCACGGCACTCGCCGCTGCCACGGGTGGTACGGGACAGATACTCTTCGGGGAGCGGTACTGGAAATCGACGGCGGTGCCCCCGGAGTTTGCGCGGGAATGGCCGGAGATCCGGAGTGAATATGAAATTCTCACCGCCTGCCGGGACGAGGGCTATGATCTCGCATGGGTGTGGCACGCCCCTGTGGAGGAATGGGACCGGTATGAAGCGGGCATCTGGCGAAACTGCCTTGCATGGGTACGCTCCCACCCCGGCGATCCCCGCCGGGAGGACATCCTCGACTACGTCCGCACCATCCAGGAGGAGTACCTCGCCTACGGGCGCGAACATATCGGATGGGGGCTCTACCTCCTCACCCCGTCCCCATAGACCAAGGAATCATACCATGAACAGGCATTCATTCATCGCACAGGTTCCCACCAGCCCCGGTTCGCTCCAGCGCGGGGTCGCGATCATCACCGAGCATCACGGAAACATCAACCGAATCCACTATGACCGGCAGATCGACCCGCACACGGTCTTTTTCGAGGTGACGGCAACCGGGGACGGATTTGCCCGAATCCGGGAGGAACTTGGCGCGATCGGGTATCTCCAGACCACGATCACCCCGCTTGCCACCCTCACCTTCCATGTCGGCCTCCCCCATGAACCGGGCGCACTGGACACTTTTCTCACCTATATCACCGGAGCAGGAGCGGCAATCGGGAGGATCGCCTTCGACGATACCGGGACCCACCCGGACCGCGTCACCGTCACCATCATCATCGAGAAGAGCGGCCCCGCAGACGAACTCCTCGGGGCACTGACGGCACGCTACCCCATCGAGGTGGTGGAGTACGACAAGACCGGCGAGCACCTCGACGATACCGTCTTCTATCTCCGGTTTGCGCAGAAGATGCGCACCCTCATCGACAGGGACGACGACGATTTCCTCCTCACCTTCATGGCGGACATCAACCACACCGTCCATGAGCTGACGAACCTTGGGGAAGACCCGAAGAAGGTGTTCAAAAATGTCCTCGAGGCGGGGGAATATATCCGGGAGACCTGCGGTGACGGGTTCTACGCGGATGTGCAGATCTTCGAGGCTTCCGAAGAGGTCACGGTCTTCGCGTTCCAGCTGCCGGGCGGCGGCAACATCTACCTCTTCCGGACGCTCGATGAACTGGTGATGCTTGACACCGGCTACGCCGTCTACTATCCTGACGTGATGCAGATGCTTCCGGTCTATGGTCTCAACCTCCACGAAGGGCTCTCAAGGATCATCGTCAGCCACGGGGATGCGGACCACTGCGGAGCGGGCGGCTTCTTCGACGTCCCCGCCCTGATGCACCCGGCGACCCTCGAGGTGATCCGTTCGGGCAACCGTGCCTGGGGCTCGGTGAACGAGGACCTCATCCTCGAGGAGGTCTATACGACGATGATCGCCCTCTACTCCCGCTGGAACCCCTCCGCAGAGGAGAACATCACCCTCCTCCCCGAAGAGAGCGATATGAAGCGCTCCATCTTCCCTGTCCTCGGGACGACCACAATCGGGGATCTCACCTTCGAAGTCCTCCTGTCCCTCGGCGGCCACCAGGTCGGGCAGACGATACTCTGGTGCCCGGAGAAGGGATACCTCTTCCCGGCTGACAGCCTGATGAACTTCGCAAGCCTCACCCCCGACCGCCGCCGGTACAACTCCTATGCCGACTATCTCGTCACCTCGGTGAACGTGGACTCCAATCTCGCCCGCACCGAAAGAAAAGCGCTCTTTGCGATGGCGGAGGAGTACGAACGCGAGAGCGGTGAGCCCTGTACAATCTTCGGCGGCCACGGGGCGATCTCCTTCTATGCGACCGGCACGATGGAGATCGCAGGGGAGGTGGAGCACTACACCCACATGGACGGCAGGGGTGCTCCCATACGCACCCCTCCCGAGGAGCGCTAGGAGCGGACCGCGGTGATGCCGACAGGGCAGGACCCGGAGGAGAGGGGACGGACATGATGGGATTGGGAGCAGCAGACGAGGAGATCCCCCGCATCGCAGGAGAGATGCGCCGCCTTGAGACGAAGGGCGGGCTCGGCGCCTTTCTCGCCGAACTTGCCGGGCGATACTCCATGTTCGACCTTCAGGTGATCGCGGGGGGGCTGCGCCATGACATCGACCTCCTCCCGATGCCCTACCGGGAGGCGTTTCGCCCCTACGCCGAGGAGTGGTTCTGGGGCCGGTATCACCGACTCCTGAAGATGGCGCGGGACGGCTCGTTTCACGGCGCCGCAGTGCAGCAGGGGATCACCGACCCGGCGACCTTTCATGCCTTCTGCGACATGCTCCCCGACGGCTGCCTGCGGGAGAACGACGAGGGAGAGATCGGCTGGAGGGCGAACCCCGCCATGGCCCCCTGGTATCAGCTCTTCTACTACCTTCTCTGCGCCTTCGGGATGTACGTCCTCGACGAACCGGGCCACCCCGTCGGCACCCCGTTCCCCGGCGGGTTCGAGGTCTATTACAAGGACGGCAACTACTATTGCGCCATCCGGGACAAGGAGGAGGAGATCATCCATTCGATCTGCAACTTCTGCCCGGCCCGTCAGGATCCGGCGAACCTCTGATAACGAGCATCTTCGCTGAGGTCCGCGAAGACCGGACTGTTCCCACGCTCAATAATCTTTATACCCCTTCATGCCGATGTCGAGAAGTGATATCCATGGAAGGAGACGAACTGTTCAAATATGCGGTCGATGAACTCGACCATCTCATCAATGCCAACACCGTGATGGGGGACCCCATCGAGTCGGAGGACAAGCTGATCATCCCCGTCGCCTCGTTCGGGTTCGGCTTCGGCGGCGGCACGGGGGCAAACGAGAAGGGGGCCGGCGGGTCCGGCGTCGGGGCAGGGGGCGGCATCACCCCGGTGGCGCTCGTCGTCATCCAGAAGGGGGCCACCGGATTCGACAGCGTCCGCGTCCTCTCGCTCAAGCGCGGCGGGGTCATCTCCGAGGTCATCGCGACCATCGGGGAGAGCATCCTTCCGCAGGTCACCGAGGCGATCGCGGCGATGAAGGAGAAGAAGGCAGAGGAAGGCGAAGGATCAGCACAGGAAGCATAACCCCTCCCACATTTTTTCCATGCCCTCCGTTCTCCTGACCATCCTTGGCCTGCTCCTTGCAGCTGCAGCACTCCTCCTCGTTCTCCTGTGGGCGGTCCCCGTCCGGGCGGGGGGGAGATGGTCCTGCAGCGATGAGAAGGGCCTCTCGGCCGCGGTGTACGGGGGATGGGGGGCGCTCTTCGTGAGCGTCGAATTCGTCCGTGAACGGACCGCACGGGTGACGCTCTTCGGCCGGACGGTGAAGGAACTGCCGTTGCCGGAACGGGCGGAGGAGGCAGCCCCGAAGACCCCGGCCGGGGAGACCGGAGCGGAGCCGGAACCCCCCGCAGGGGAAGAGGGTGGTTTTCAGGTCGATGAGGTGACGGCGCTCGCCCGGCAGGGGATCTCCCTCTGGCCGCAGGTGAGCCCCCATCTTCTCGCGATGCTCCGGCAGGTCTCCTTCGGGCACCTGACGTCTGAATGCCGGTTCGGACTGGGGGATGCGGCAGCGACCGGCCAGGCCTTCGGAGCGTTCGCCGCAATCCGGGGGGTGCTTGCCGTCTGCGCACGCATCGACCTTAAGGCGGAACCCGTCTTCACGGACCGTCTCCTCGAGGGGGAGGGGGAGGGCGAACTCGTGATACGCCACCCGGCGGCTCTCCTCCCCCCAACCGTCCGCCTGATCATGATCAAGGACCTCAGGGAGATGATGAAACAGTGAGGGAGAGATGCGCTTCAGCCGGGAAGGGGATGCTCCCTGCGACCACCATCACCGCCGGGCCGGTCCGCCGCCACGGCCGCCTCGTCATCATCCCGGTCGCTCGGACGGTCCGCTGGAGCGTCCCCCCCGGCTATGGGGCATCATCGGAGCCTCTCGGCCTCCTCCTCATTGAGGAGGGGGAGGGGGAGATGAGGATACTCCCCTTTGCCGAGACCTCGTCGTGGTGGGAGGCGTTCTGCACCTGCCACCCCGCCTTTGCCGGCATCGTGCCGGAGACCCCGTCAGCGAATGAGGGGACACCGGCGGGAGCGGACGCCTGATACCCGGTCTCAGCAAACAATCATCAGACCAGATACCGGAAAGATTTCTGAAACAGAGTCCTGATTTTTCCTGCCTTCCTGTCCTGAACGGACGAAATGAGGAACCGGATTTTTTTTTAAAAAAAAGGAGGAGAAGCTACTCGTACCTGAGCGCCTCTATCGGGTTGAGATTGGCGGCCTTCCACGCAGGGTAGAGCCCCGAGAGGAGGGTGACGGCGAGGCCGATGCCGATGGCATATGGGATGTAGACGAGGGTCGACGGGTAGAAGAGGTACTCCGTCGTCTGGAGCATGATGATCGAGACAAGATACCCGCCGGCAAAGGAGAGGATGCCGCCGATGCCCGCCCCCACGCCGCCCAGAATGAGCGACTCGTAAATGAACATGCGCAGCACCTCGCCCCGTTTCGTCCCGATGGAGCGGATGATGCCGATCTCCTTGATCCGCTCGGTGACCGACATCATCTGGACGTTGAAGATGGAGACGCCCGCCACGAGGAGCGATATTCCGCCGATCGCGGTCGTGAAGAGTGCTATCTGGTTGAATGCCTCGGTGATGACCTCGAGGATCGCCCGTGAATCGTAGACCGTCACCACATCATCACCGCGCCGGTTCAGGGTCCGGTCGATGGCGTCCTTCACATCGTCGATGTCATTGATGTCGCGGACCTTGACGATCACCATGTCATAATCCTCCTGTTCGTACATCTGCGAGTAGAACCGGTCGGAGACGATGAGGGCGAAGTCCGGGTTGATGTCGAATCCCATCCCCTGCTCCTCGAGGATGCCGACGACGCGGACGGTCTCCTCGCCGAGGGTGAGGCGGCTGCCGGGCTTCAGGTCGTTCTCCTCGGCAAAGGTGGCCCCTGCAAGGGCTCCGCCCGTCGTCCGCGGATAGACACCGTCGGCGATGTCGACGAGGATGGGCATCTCCTCCGGTGAGATGCCGTAGACCGCCACCACGCCCTTGTCTCCGCCTATCTCATACCGATCGGCCCCCGAATAGAGGGGGACGACGTCGTTCGGGGCGGCCACCCGGCGGATCTGCTGGACCTGCCGGTCGGTGATCAGTTCATTCGCCGTCGTCGGACCTCCCATACCCCCGCCCCCGATGGAGGGGACGACCGTCACCGAGTCGCCGACCGACGAGAGGGATTCGGTGACCGAGAGGGTGAGGGAGTTGCCCAACATGCCCATCGACGCGATGGCAATCACGCCGATGACGATCCCCGTGACCGCAAGGAGCGACCGGAGCCAGTTGAGCCGGATATTGCGCCGGGAGAGCTCGAAGAATATCATACGATCCTCCCGTCGACGATGGTGATCGTCCGGCTGGCATAGGTGGCCACATCGGGGTCGTGCGTGACCATGATGACGGTCTTGCCCGAGGCGTTCACCTCTTTGAGGAGATCCATGATCAGCTCCCCGGTCTTCGTGTCGAGGTTGCCCGTCGGCTCGTCGCAGAGGAGGATTGCAGGGTCGTTGATGAGCGCCCGTGCGATGGCGACCCGCTGCTGCTGGCCGCCGGAGAGCTCCTTGGGCTTGTGGGCGAGCATCGACTCGGTCAGCCCGATGCGCAGAAGGAGATCGTGCGCCTTGGGGCTCTTTTTGATGCTCCGCCGGGTCTTGAGGATCATCGGGTATTCCACGTTCTCGAAGACGTTGAGGAGCGGGATGAGGTTGAACTGCTGGAAGATGAAGCCGATGCGGTCCCGCCGCAGTTCGGTCAGCTCATCGTCGGAGAGCCCGCTCGTATCCCGCCCGTCGATGAAGAGGCGGCCGTGGGTCGGGACGTCCAGCGATCCGATGAGATTGAGGAGCGTCGACTTTCCGGAACCCGACGGCCCCATGATCGCAATGAACTCCCCCGGCATCACGGACAGGCTCACCTCGTCAAGGGCCACCACATCGCCGAAGGGGAGGGAGTAGACCTTGGTGACTCCCTCCAGCCGGATGACCGGTTCCGCCCCGTTGCCGGGACCTGCCGGGCCTATCGCTTCTTCCATGAGTAGAATATGATGCCGCCCACGACGGCGACGATCACGATGACAAGGCCGATCCAGAGAACCGGCATCCCGGAGTCGGCGACCGGCCGGGAATCGCTCACCTTGGCACCGGTCGTCAGGAGGATCTCGTCCTCGTAGATATTGCCGTCCACATCCTTGTAGATGGCGACGAGCGGCACCTCCTCGCCGGGTTCTGCATCGAAGGTCACCTCGAACCCGGCGAAGTCGTCAGGCTCAAGGGCGCCGACCACGTAGGAGCGGTAGGGATCGACGGGGATGCCGGGCTCCGCAACGGTGATGACGACCGATTTTGCATCCTCGAGGCCCGCGTTCGTTACATCCCCGGTGACCATGTACGAGGTGCCGGAGGATTCGACGACGATGTTGTTCAGGACGATCTCCGCCCGTTTCTTGTCCTCGCCGAAGACGACGGGGACATCCACGAGGGTCTGGTGGTCATTGATCCCGTTTCGGTAGTTGACGGCGAACGTCATCACCGTCTCCTCCGATGGGGTCGCCTCGAAGGTCACTTCCGCCGCCTGGTCGGGGACGAGGGTGCCGATGAAGGAGGCCGTCTGGACGGTGGTGTACCCGTTTTTGATCGGGACCACTTCCACGGCATTCACCGTATTCTCGCGGGGATTGCCGACGAGGATGGTGATCTCCTCCTTCTTGCCCGGCGAGAAGACATCCGGCTTCGACATGACCGACGCCGTCAGGCCGGTGGAGTCGACGGTCACGGGGATGCGATAGCGCAGGCTGCCGGCATCGCGGAGATCCACGTAGAAGAACGGGTAGTAGATGCCGTCCAATGTGTCCGCGACGACCGTGAAGGTGAAGGCGAGACTGTTGCCCGCCCCGATGGTCCCCACGGAGTCGTAGTTTCCGTCATCATAGACCGAGAGGTCGTTGGAGTAGAGCTTGACGCGCGAGATCGCAACCGGCGTTGTGCCCGTGTTCGTCACTGTAACCTTGATCGTACCGGTGTCGCCGTAGATGAAGACGGCGGGGTCGACCTCATAGGCGGTGACCGCAAGCTGCGAGGCCTCCTCGGCGGGAGTGAGCTGCGCCGCTGCAGGCCCGGTCAGGAGGCCGAGGAGGATCACCGCACACAGAAGATACACATATCCCTTCATGACGTCACCCGATGAACTGCCAGAGAGTAAAGGCCACGGAGACCGCGACCGGGATGAGAACGGCGATTGCCGCATCCTTTGCCCCGATGCGCCGTGCCTCCATGAGCCCGAATATCCAGATATTGGCGCTCCAGACGAGGAAGACCATGCCGATGGCAGAGATGGCCATCAGTTCCGGTGCCGCCATCATCTCTTCGACGACCGCCTGTATCTGCAGGGGATCGGTCACCACCGGCACCGTGACGCCGGAGAAGTACCACCACGAGAAGACGGCACCGATGGCCCCGGAGATGATCTGCGGGGCAAGCCCGTAGCCGGCTACGGCAAGGGTGTTGGAAAAGCTCCCCTTCCCCCCACGAAGAGCGGATATCCCGTGGAAGACCGCCGCCCAGATGATCCACATCAGAAATGACATGATGAAGGCCGCAATGAACCCGATGGCGCTCATGACCGTCCCCATCCCGGCAAGGTCAGCAGGCATGAGCTGGGCGGTGACGGACGAGACCGTCATCGCGGTCACGCCGCTGAGAAGGGCCAGCACCACGACGATTGCAACAGGTATCTTCAGGTCAGGTTTCTCCCCGGTAAACATCCCGTCAAAGAAGGCACGGGGGTTTATGAGGAGATCACGATAGGTTCCCATAATACCAGCATATTTCGCACGGTTCATTTATAAGGACTCACCCCCGGATGGTGAAACGGAGACGCAAGCCTCTTCAGCGTGAAGGGAGAACACGGTGTCTGGTGAAGGTGTAGCGGCGGATGCGTGCCCCGCCCCGTCCACCGGTTGCCATGCCACGACTGTTTCCCAAGACCGACGATGAAGACTGGCTCCTCAGGTTCCTCTACCCTATTCTCATTGCTGCGGTGTTTCTCATCGCGTTCGTACTCATCACCTTCTCACCGGGGCCGGGAGGATAACCTCCGGGGCGGTCACCTGCTGCCCAATATGGCATTGGAGAGGAAGGATACGAAAGGCCGGGCAGGTATCCCGCCATATCGCCATACCGATGGCGTTCCCCCGGAGATGACGTGATGTTCGCACTATTCAAAAAAATGAGCTACAGCCCCGCCGCACGGCGGGCGGCAAGACGGAGGACCGATTCGGGGATGCCCTCATAGCGGCGCTGCCCCGTGCATTCCGCCTCCGACCCGTCGCAGGACCCGCAGAGGCTGCAGGTCTTCGGGACATAGATGGGGACGATCTCCTCGAAGGGGATGCCGTCCAGGAGGATGGCCATCGGGCCGTCCTCCTCTACGATCCGGCAGGCGACGTCCTGTGCTTCGAGCATGGCGGTGATGCCTGCAAAGGCCTCGGTGAGGGGGCGGCCGGTATCGGAACAGAGCACCGCAGGCGGCATGGGGCTCTCCGGGCGGCGCCAGGTGATGACAAGGGGGACGTTCTCAGTCATCCGCATCACCGAACGTCTCATCGACCCACGCGAAGACGAGGTCGCGCACCTCACGGAATCCCCGCATGATCTCGTCATCCGAGCCGTAGAACTGTGACGGATCGGGGAAGAGCATGTCCAGTACCCGGTCTGCCGGCGGGAGGAGGGGGCAGGTGTCCGCACAGTTGCAGAGGCGGGCGGCCACGGCGAAGCGCTCTGCCTTCAACCCGTCCAGCGGTTTGGGAGCATGCCCGTCCATCGGGATGCCTGCCTCGGCCATCACCCGCAGGGTGTACTCGTTCATCCGGCTGCTCGGTGAATTTCCGGCGGAGTATGCCTCGTACCGGTCGCCGTACCGGGCGTTGAGATACGCCTCGGCCATCTGCGAGCGGCCGGCATTGTGGTTGCAGACAAACAGGACCTTTTGCTTCGTCATTTCGCCTCTTTATCAGGGGTTTCTCCGGAGGCGGTATTATCCTTTGTTTCAGTACCCCTCGCGGGGTCGATGTGGACGACGACGTCGACCATTCCCTCGATATCATCCTTTATCCCGTCCCTGACCGCATTGCCAATCCTGTGGGCATCCCTGACGGTGATCTCCGGGTCGACGACGATATGCAGGTCACAGAACATCTCGCTCGCCTTCCCCCGGCACCGGAAGTCATGATACCCGAGGACACCGGGGATGCGGCGGACGACCCCGGCCACCTGCTCCTCGATATGGACATCCGAGGTGTCGATGAGGACGAGCACCGCGTCCCTGAGCACTTCGATACCCATCTTTGCGATGAGGAGACCGATGAGGACCGCCACCGCCGCATCCCCGAGCTGAAAGCCCGCCGCGACGAGAGCGAATCCGCCAAGGACCGAGAAGGAGACGAAGACATCCGAGAGCGTGTGCTTTGCATCGGCGAGGAGGAACTCACTGTTCTCCTCGACCCCAACTTTGCGCTCGTACCGGTTGACGCCGATATTGATGAGAATCGTTATCACCATCACCCCGACCATCACGGGGGTGATCGTAAGATACGTATCCTCCAGTGCCCGCATGAGCGCCTCGCGGACGACCTCGATGGAGGTGAAGACAAGAAGTCCCCCGACGACGAGCGTCCCCATCGTCTCCACCTTCCCGTGACCGTACGGGTGTTTCCGGTCCGGCGGGAGGGAGGCGAAGCGTATGGATATGAGGCCGACAATATTCGAGACCGAATCAAAAAGCGAGTGGAAGGCATCTGCGATCATGCCCACGGACCCCGTCAAAAATCCCGTCACGCCCTTGAGGACGGCGACGATGATATTGAGAATGAGGGTTACGACGAGGGTCCGGGTTACTCTGCTGCTGTCCATGTCTGCCCCTGCTTCGTTAATTAGGCATCCAGCATCCCATAATGTTTTCTTAAAAATTCCCGGATTTTTTCGGATTCCAGGTACCCGATATCGAGACGGCGGATGATCGCATCGATCTCTTTTACATGCTTGTAAATGAGGTCATAATGTTCGATTCCGTCCAGTTCGCATATGCCGAGAATCCCCTGCAGCGGATTTCTAATGTGATCGTTGAGGATGGCAAACTGCTCCATGTTCCGCTCGATCTGCTCGAATGCCTCTCTTTTTAGAATTTCAAGCTCATGTACCGCGGTGATGTCGCGCATCAGGACCGCCACCTCTACCACCGTCCCGTTTCTGATGACCGGCACCCGGTTGACCGCCATGATCCAGTGGATCTCACCGAGACTGACCTCTTCGACCGTATCGAGCGGTTCGGCAAGGGCAAAGACCTGTTCGATTCTCGTGCATTCCTTCGTCGTACTGAACGGAAGGACATCCGTGATCGTCCGGCCGGTGATCTCCCCCCTGTGTCCCAAATTTTCCAGCCACCGGGTAAAGGCACGATTGCTGACCCGGACCCGCAGTTCCCGGTCGACCACAAAGACCAATTCGGCGAGGGCGTCGATCGTCCGGCGGTACTGCTTCTCCGAATCCTCGAGAGCCCGGCGGGCCTGCTCGACCTCGGTCATGTCCTCGGCGAGGGACATCACATACTGCTCGCCATCACGCGGATCGGTAAAGGGGTTGTGGAACCAGTTGAGGTTGACCCTCTGACCGGTGGCGGTACCGCACAGTGACCGGACCACACCGGGACGCTGGAACCAGGCAATCTCTGCAAGGGCATCGTAAATGGCGTCGGCGACCCGCACCGGAATGACCTCACCGAGCATCTTTCCCACGATCTCCTCCGGCTGCCACCCGAGGATCTTCGCCATCGAGTGGTTCCAGTCGGCAACCTGTACGCCATCCGCTGTCAGGTGGAAGAGCGCCATCCCCAGGGGGGTGTTTCTGAGGGAGGCGGAGAGAAGAGAGGTGGTATACTGCACCTCGAGTTCGGCCCTCTGCGCCCGCTCCATCGCAGAGATGTCCCTGACGACCGCCATGGCGCCGACGGATTTGTCGTCACGAAAGATGGGGCCCGAGTTCAGCTCGACCAGGATTTCCGAGCCGTCAGGACGTCTGTAGGGAAACCGAATCCCCTCGAAGACCTCTCCCGCAACGATCTTTGCGAATATCTGCTCCGCCCTTCCCTGCCGGTCGGGGGGAAAGAGGGCGATGCAGTTCGCCCCGAGGATCTTCGTCATGGGAATGCCGAGGATACGCTCCGACGAGGGTGAGGCGTAGGTGATCGTCCCGCCGATGTCACTCGAGATGATCCCATCGAAACTGCCGTCGGTCACCATTCGGAGCTGTTCACGCGATTCACGCAGGGCCCGCTCGGAACGGCGGGCATCGGTGACATCGAGAGCGGTCCAGCTCAGCCAGGTAAACGATCCATCATCCCCATAGCCGAGGGAGGCACGCCATGCAAGACAGATACGATCCCCGTCGGCACTGGTGAAGCACTGCTCGCCTTCGAGATCCCTCTCTCCCTCACGGATCGCCCGCTGCAGGTGCTCCTTTCGACCGGTATCGTCATTCTCTTCATAGGCGATGAGGTCGGCAAAACTGCTCCCGACGAGCTCCTCCTCGCCCCACCCGAGCCGTTCGACCGCATGGCGGTTGGCGTAGCGTATGATGAGATTCTCGTCGGTCTGGAGGATGATCGCGCTCGCGTGGTCCGCCAGGGTGCGGTACTTCTTCTCCGCCAGGATGAGTTGCGATTCGGCCTCCAGACGCTGAAGGGAGACGGAAACCATCCGGGCAAAGGCCTTGAGCACGGTCGGTTCGGGGAGACATGCCCCTCTCGGACAGATGATGGGAGCGGCCCCGTACAGTCTGCCTTTCCAGACAAAGGAGATGATACGAATGGTCCCGATGTCGAGCACCCGGTCGAATTTTTTGCAGAGCCCGGCGGGAATGAAATGATTGGTAACGCTTGCAAGACTGGGGGGCACCGTGATCACGGTCTCCTTCTTCAGGGCGTTGATGCGTTCCTGCGGAAGACTGACGACCGCGGTCAGGCCCTCCATGCCAAGGTCACCAAGAAACTTCTGGATCACTTCCGGATTGCCGCCGAGTGCCTGAAGCGAGAGAAGGCGCTTCTCCTCCTCGATGCGGGAGACCATCACGTAACAGCCGGGGCAGAGGGTGGTGACGGCATCGGCAATGAGGTCATAAATGCCTTCCCCGGCGGGGGCTTCGAGAAATGAAGTGGCGATGTCCGAGAAGAGGGCCATCCCATCGGGTGTTCCCGAATGCCATGATATTGTATCGCTCACCTGATTCCCCCGGACGTGGCTAATGACACGTTCAAAAGTCTTTTAATAATTTCAAAAAGGACTTCTTGAACTTCGCGATAGTGACACGAAAAATGGGCCGATAAAATCCCCAAATATTAGTTTATATTCGCATCTATCCATTTTTTAACGTCTTTCATGTTTTTTCGATACCCATCAAGCCCATCCTTTCCCAAAACTGCCGGAACAGGGATATCTGCGGTAATATACTCCGTCGCGTCGGGAAGCGCGTAACACGCCTCGCGCACGGAGGGGGACATGAAGACCACGAGGTCATAGGGGCCGGAGCAGGAGCCGACGGACCGTGAGCGGTGGCCGGAGATGTCGATGCCCGCCTCCGCCAGCACGGCGACGACGCCGGGGTCGACCCCGGAGGGGTAGACGCCCGCACTCTCCGCCGACCATACCCCGTCCCCGCGGGCGTTGAGAAGCCCCTCTGCCATGGGGGAGCGAATCGAGTTGTAGGTGCAGACGAAGAGGACCTTTTTGGCGTGTTTCGGCGGTCGTGACATTGCATGGCCTCCTGAAAAAAAGTATGAATGTTAGCCGTCGAGCGCACGGATGCGTCCGAGGGCCTCGTCAAGCCGTTCCATCGAGGCGGCGTACGAGAGGCGCAGCCATCCGGGGGTTCCGAAGGCGGTGCCCGGGGTGACGGCGACGTGGGCCTCATCGAGCCACCGGGAGGCGACGGCCATGTCGTCGCCCTCGACCTTCACGTAGGCGTAGAAGGCGCCGTCTGCAGGGGCCGCGTGCAGGCCCATGCCCGCAAGCGTCTCCATCACGAAGCGGCGGCGGCGGTCGAACTCGCGGCGCATCTCCTCCACGGGAGTCTGGTCGCCGGTGAGGGCGGCAAGGGCGCCGAACATCGCGAAGGTTGCCGTGTGGCTCATCGTGTGCTGCTGGACCTTGATCATCTGTCTGATGATCGCATCCGGTCCTGCGGCATAGCCGACCCGCCAGCCGGTCATCGCGTAGGCCTTCGAAAAGCCGTTGATGGTGACGGTCCGCTCGTGCATGTCGCCCATCGCGGCGATGGAGAGGTGCTCGCGGTCGTAGATGAGCTTCTCGTATATCTCGTCCGACATCACGATGAGGTCATGGTCCTCGGCGACGTCCTTGACGAGCCCGAGGGACGCCTTCGTCATCACGGCCCCGGAGGGGTTGGAGGGGCTGTTGATGACGATCATCTTCGACTTGTCGGTGACGGCCTCCAACAGCCGGTCGTCGGGCTGGAAGTCCTCCTCGCGGACCATGTAATGGACGGCGGTGGCGCCCGCGAGCTGGACGCAGGGCTCATAGCTCACCCACGAGGGGTCCATGAGGATCACCTCGTCGCCGGGGTTGAGGACGGCCTCGCAGGTCTCGTACACGGAGGACTTCGCCCCGCAGCCGACGACGACCTGACCGGCGGTGCAGGGGATGCCGTTTTCGGTCGCAAGCTTCTCCGCGATCGCCTGCCGAAGCGCCGGGATGCCGGGGGAGGGGGCGTAGTGCGTCTCCCCCCGCCGGAGGGCGTCGATGCAGGCCTCGGTGATATGGGCCGGGGTGTCGAAGTCCGGTTCGCCGATGGAAAGGGCGATCACATCGATGCCCCCGGCCCGCATTCTGGCTGCCCGGTCCGATATCTCGATCGTTGCCGAGGGGGCGATGGCCCCCACCTTTGCCGAGAGTGTCTTCATGCCAATCGCTGGACGAGTTTGACGGCGGATTCGACGGCACGGCGGGCGTAATCGATACGCTGGTGGGCCTCGAGGCGGGTCATGCCGGGACCGGAGATGCCGAGGGTGACCGGCTTGTTGTACTCGAGGGAGAGGTCGATGATCTTCCGGGATGCGTGCTGGACGACGATCTCGTCGTGCTGGGTGGCACCCTCGATCACGCAGCCGATGGTGACGACTGCATCCACGTTGCCGTTCATGAGCATCTTCTTGATCGCAAGCGGCATGTCGTAGGCGCCGGGGACGTAGATCTTCTCCGTCACGTCCGCACCGAGGAACTTTGCGTGCTCCTCGCCTTCGATCTCCATCATATAGGTCAGGTCACGGTTGAACTCCGCGACGACGAATCCGAGTTTTATTGCCATATCTGGGAATCTCCTCAAATCTGTTATCCCTTGTTTTTGGCAGTTGGTAGTGATAAATCAACCGTCATCTTCCCCACCCACCTCAGTACTTTATCACCCCTCCGCCGCATTCACCCTTCATGACACTGAATGACCCACCAGAGAGGCCCGTCTTCGGCGGCTTCGTCCTCTTCGTGACCGACATCGCCCGCTCGCGGGCGGTGTACGAAGGGTGCTTCGGGCAGATTCCGGCGCTCGAGACGGAGCGGATGGTCTCCTATAAAAGCGGTCTTGCCGTCTGGGAGGCGGAGTACGCCCGCACCGTCCTCTACGGCGACCCCATGTCCGGAATGGGGACCGCGACCCGCCACGGGGCGGAGGTCTGGTTCGAATGCGACGACCTTGCGCCCTGCCTCCATGCGGTGACCTGTGAGGGGCTCACCTTCCTCCATCCCGTCCGGGAGGAGCCGTGGGGCCAGATGACCTTCCGCTGCTTCGACCCCGACGGCCATCTCATCGAGGTCGGGGAGACCGTGGCGGGCTTCATCGGGCGGATGCACAGGGAAGGAATGAGTGTCGCGGCGATTGCGGAGAAGACCGGCGTGGCAGAACCGGTGATAGAAGAGGTGCTGGGCGGGAAGTAGACTCCCCGCCTCCTGCGTTTGGTATTGGACAACTTTTGTATATCCGAATCGTCTTATTGCCGGAGTTATCGCGCCGGCCCCGCGTCCTCGAAGCCCTGCCGCTGGCCGGTGCCGGCCTCTTTTATGAGGGCATCGGGGTAGAGGATGAGGCGGACGGCGTTGACGGCGTGCTCGCGGGAGCGCTGCTCGGCGAGCCATGCCAGTTCCTTGTCGTCCTTCGCCTCGTCCTCGTGGACGAAGACCTCGATGATGTGGGTGTTCGTCATCAGCTGGCACTGGATGAGGCCCTGCGAGGCCTCGTGGGCGCAGAGGCGGTCCTTCTCCTTTCCGCCCGGCATCCCGAGCGCCATGACGATATCGCAGCCCTCCTCCTCGATGAGCTTCTTGCAGGCCACGGGGAGGTCCTTGATGCCCGGCACGGTCACCCGCTGTATTGCGACCGCCGCGTGCCGCTTGAGCTCGTCCACGGCGGCGGCGCCCATATTGTAGCGGGCGAACGTGGTGTCGACGACGCCGACCTTCATTCGAAGAGCACCTCGCAGGCGGCCGATACCCCGTCACCCTTGGGGGTATAGCCGGCCGCGGAAAGTGCGCCCTGGATCATCGCAAGCGTCCCCAGAAGTTCGGGTGCGTTCGTTGCGCCCATCGTCCCTATCCGGAAGATCCTGCCCTTCAGGTGGTCCTGCCCGCCGGAGAACTCGACACCCATGCTCTTCACCCTGCCGCGGACGTCGGCGTCGGTGATCCCTGCCGGGTACTTCACGGCGGTCGCAGTGTTCGAGTACGCATGCAGATCATCGAGCGTCGGGTACATCTCGAGGCCCCACTCGGCGACGGCGGCGCGGCAGGCGGCCGCAAGCATCCGGTGCCGGGTGATCCGGGCCTCCATACCCTCCTCGAGGACGATTTTGCAGGCCTCATGGAGTGCAAGGAAGATCGGGACCGCAGGGGTGTACGGCGTCATCGACTTGTCCGCGTTCTTCTTGTATGCAGGGAGGTCGAGGTAGAAGGGCGGGTTTTCGCACTGCATCTCCCATGCCTTTGCGGAGACCGATATCCCGGCAATGCCCGCCGGTGCGGCGAGGCACTTCTGGGAGCCCATCACGGCGACGTCGACGCCCCACCTGTCGGGGAGGACGATATCCGCGCCGATGGAGGTGATCCCGTCCATGATGAAGAGCGCCCCGTGCTTCTTGGCCATCTTTCCGACTTCTTCTGCCGGATTCATGATCCCCGCCGAGGTCTCGTTGTGGACCATCGTCACCACTTCGGCACCCTCCTCGAGCGCCTCTTCAAGGGCGGCAAGGGGCAGGGGCATGCCGTAGTCCTCCGCTGCAAGAAGCGTCGCCTTATCGGTGTACCGCAGCGCAATCCGGTAGAGGCGGTCGCCGAACTTGCCGTTTGCAAGCGAGACGACGGAGCGCTTCTGGCAGAAGTTGCTGATCGCTGCCTCCATCCCCGCCGTCCCGGAGCCGGAGATCAGGAGGACGTCGTTCTCCGTGCAGAAGATCTCCTTCAGCATCACGGAGAGGCCGTCCATGATCTCGCCGAATTCGGCGCCGCGGTGGTTGATTGCCTGCCGTGCCATGGCAAGGCGTACGCGTTCGGGCATCGGGACCGGGCCCGGCATCATGAGAAGTGATTCGTTTTCCATATTGGCATCAGTGCCTTAGGGGTTGACCACGAAGGGCAAAATGGTTATCCCTCCTCCACACCCGGCCGGTCCCCGCCGCCCCATAAACAAGCATAATACCAGACCACGGTGATACTATTATACCATGGCTGATGTTGCAGTGATAGCGGGCTCGGCATCCGACGAGGCGGTCATCCGGAAGGCGACCGCAGTCCTCGACGGTGCGGGCATCTCCTACGACGAACAGATCCTCTCCGCCCACCGGGACCCCGAAGAACTGGCGGCGTATGTGAAATCCTGCGGTGCACGCGTCTTCATCTGTATCGCGGGCCTCTCGGCGGCTCTCCCCGGGGTCGTCGCCTCCATGACGGACAAACCGGTCATCGGGGTCCCGGTCTCCGGCACGCTGGGCGGACTCGATGCCCTCCTCTCGATCGTGCAGATGCCCCGGGGCGTCCCCGTCGCCTGCGTGGGGATCGACAACGGCTCCAACGCGGCCCACCTCGCCATCCGCATCCTCTCCCTCTCGTGAGGTCACCCGACCAGACGGTGCGGGATTGGTGGCGTGTTCCCATCACTTCCGGGTCCGGTCTTCCGCAGACAGGGCCAAACCACCCCGTTTTTCTCCATTCACTTCTTCCCGGCAAATCCCCGCGATATGCTTCCGGAATTCGTAGATTTCCCACAAATAGTAATCCTTTATCTTCTCAATCTTCCATCCTTTCTGTGTGAACAGACAGGCAGGAGTGCCGCTCTTCCTCATCGCGGCCATCCTCTGCATGCTTGTGCCGGGAACCATGGCAGCGGCGCCGGCGATTTCTATCGGTGAGAACCGGATACTGTACATCAGTTCATACGCCCCCGGCTACTCATGGAATGACGATCTGACGGCAGGCATTGCCGATCGTATCGGTGAAGAGGGGGACAGAATCCAGCTCTCCGTCGAGCATATGGACACGAAGACGGCAAATGACGAACTCCATTATGCCAATCTCCGCGCCCTCTATGCCCATAAATACGCCGACCATCAACCGGACGTGATCATCGTCTCCGACGACAACGCCCTGCGGTTCATCCTCCTCCATGGAGACGAACTCTTCCCTGCCGTTCCGGTCGTCTTCACCGGCATCAATGATCTAAACCTCATCAGCATGGACGCGATGCCGGGCTATACCGGCACTGTCGAACGACTTCCGGTCAAAGAGACCGTCGATGCCGCCCTTGCGATAGACCCCTCCGTCACCGCCATCTACAGCATCACCGACACGACGACGACCGGGATAGCCATCCGCAGGCAGATCGAATCCGCCCTTGCCGCATACAACGGCACCGTCACCGTCCGCTACCCGTACCCGACGGTCGACACCGCAGCCGAGCTGATCGCCGAGGTGAGGGCCCTTCCTGAGGGTACCATCATCCTCATCACCACCTATTCGCTCGTCAACGAGGGCATGATCCAGTACCACGTCGACCTGATTGTCCCGACGCTTGCGGACGAAAGCCCGGTCCCGATCTACTCCACCGCCTCGATCTTCAACGGCATGGGCATCGTCGGAGGTGTCCAGAACAACCCCTATGTCCTCGGGTGGGATGCCTCGGATACGGCAGTTCGCATCCTGAACGGGACTTCCCCCGAGGCCATTCCGATCAACCTGAACCCTCCCGCCGACCCGGTCTTCGACTATGCGGCCCTGCAGCGCTTCGGGCTGGAGGAGGAGAGCCTCCCTCCCGGCAGCACGATTCTGAACCTACCCTCCACCGAGGTGACCTTCAACAGGACCACGGTCATAGGCATTGGCGCTGCGGGCGGCATCCTCTTCATCCTCGTCCTCATCCTCTCCGTCTCCCACCGGCGGATTCGTGCGGTCAAAAACCTCCTCCAGAAGAGCGAGGAGAAATACCGCTCCGTCGTCGAGGCCCAGACCGAGCTGATCGCGCGGTTCCTGCCGGATTTGACGATCGTCTTTGCAAACAAAGCCTATCTCCAATATTACGGCCTCAATCGGGAGGCACTCTCCAAAAAGACATTATGTCTCCGCGTCCACCCCGACGATGAGAAACGTGTGAAGGACCACCTCGCCTCTCTCACCCCCGCACACCCCGTCGACACCATCGAGGAACGGGTACTGATGCAGGGCGGCGAGGTCCGCTGGCAGCGGTGGAACGACCGTGCCATCTTCGATGAGGCCGGCAGGGTCGCGGAGTACCAGTCCGTCGGCATCGACATCACCGACCGCAAGGCCGCTGAGGAGGAACTCAGGCGCTCCCTTGCGGAGAAGACCGTCCTCCTGCAGGAGGTGCACCACCGGGTCAAAAACAACCTCGCCGTCATCAGTTCGATGCTTGAGATGCAGGCAATGGGACTCTCGGGAAACGAGGCTGCAGTGCTTCGTGAGGCCGAGGGACGAATCCTCTCCATGGCGGCGGTGCATGAGTCCCTCTACCAGTCCCGAACCCTTGAGGAGATCGATGCACAGGAGCACTTTGCGGCCCTCGCTGACCGGATCGTCCGCTCGTTCCCCCATGCCGATACGGTCGGCATCCGGGTCGAGGCCCATGGGTGCCGCCTCCCCATTGCGATCGCGATGCCCTGCAGCCTCATAGTAAACGAGCTCATCACAAACGCCATGAAGTACGCCTTTGTGGGGAGGGATCGCGGAACCATCACCATTATCCTCTCCTGTGATGATACGGAAGTATATCTGCAGTTCACCGATGACGGTGTCGGTATGCCGGCGGGAGACCCATTCACCATGGCGGACTCCCTCGGCCTTCGGATGGTGAAGAACTTCGTGGAGTACCAGCTCCGCGGACGGATCGTCCTCGGGCCGCCTCCCGGCACACAATGGGAGATCAGGTTCCCCGCTGCCCACTGACCCGTCATGATCTCCAAAGGAAGGAGTACGATGACCATGCACAACGAAGCGCAATCCGGCAGACGGATCGGGATCGTCGAGGACGAGGCGATGATAGCGATGCTCATGAGTGAGATCCTCAGCCGCGAGGGGTTCGACGTCGTCTACCAGGTCGCGACACCCGATGAGGCGGTCGACAATACCCGGAGCAGGAACCCGGACATCATCCTGATGGATGTCAATCTCGGGCAGGAAAAGGACGGCATCGACGCGGCGATGGATATCAGGGAGTTCTCCGATGTGCCCATCATCTTCATCACCGCCTACTCGGACGAGAGTACGCTCCGGCGGGCCGACTCCGTCCACCCGGAGGCATTTCTGACAAAACCCATCCGCCGGGCTGAGCTTCTGGAAACGATTCAGAAAGGAATTGCCTGAGACGTTCGTCCGGCACCAAAAAGAGTCATTTTTTCAACGATCAGCTGATCGCGTACATCAGCGAGTGGCGTCCGTTGATGGAGAGCTCCTCTTCGAGTTCCATCCCGACACGCTCGGCGATGGCGACCGAGGGTGCATTATCTGAGGCGGTATAGGCGATCACCCGCCGGGCCCCGTATTCATCAAGCAAAAACGAAATGAGCCGTTCGGACGCCTCGGTCGCGTACCCTTTCCCCCGGCCGGCGGGCAGGAGGGCATAATAGATCTGCACATCCCCGTAGTCTCCGACCGTCTCGTACCCGCACGACCCGACGACCGTACCGGTCGCCGCCTCCTCGATCGCAAAGGCACAGACCGGGTGCCGGGTGGCATATGAGTTGAGAATGACCTGGAAGAAGGAGCAGATCTCCTTTTCAGTCTGGTTCTCTGTGACCCCCGTCTGGCGGACGACCTCCTCGTCCGTCAGAAGGAGGGTGACATTCCCGAGATCCTCCTGCCGGTAGGGACGAATACGCAGCCGTTTCGTCTCCAGCGCTCCGGGAATGCCCTTCTGCATGACCCAATATATTTTCAATAGTCGTATATAGCCCCATCCAAACCGGTCAGCGGTATTTCAGGACGGTCCCCACTCCGGTCTCCTTGAGGGGCGTCTCCCGCGAGAGCGCATGAAGGGCGGCAAATCCGGTGCAGTGGCAGGCATGCAGCTCCTTGAGATTCTCATTTTTGAGGAAGCGGACGGTCTCGCCTATCCGCTGAGCATCGGCACGCATCAGGTGCAGCCCTCCCACGATGTCAATGACCCGGCGGTCCCCCGTCACCTCCTTTGCATACTGTATCATATTGCATATCCCCGAATGGGAACACCCGGTCAGGATCACAAGCCCCTCCTCCGTCCGGCACGCGATGGCCGAATCGTCGATGAGGGAGTCGGGGACCGGGCCGTCCTCGCCCTCGATGATCGCATAGGGTGTCCACTCCTCGAAGGAGAGGGTACGGGGCACCTCCCCCAGAAAAACGATATCATCCGTGATCCAGAAGGGATCGCGGGTCGTCCGGACCGTTGCGGTGGTCCGGCAGACATCCGGGTGAATGAGGGGCCCGACATCTCCGGACTTCTTCGTCCGTCGGCGGCGCCACGCCCATGGGTGCGAGAGAATTGTCAGTTTGGACAGGGGCTCCCCCGCCGTCTGCCGTTCCGACCGTGCAGCCAGAAACGGCCCGAGGCCCCACGTGTGATCATTGTGGCCGTGCGAGAGCACGATATACTCTGCTTCCATCGGGTCGATGTGCATCTTGCGGGCATTGTGCAGGAAGATATCGGAATACCCGGTGTCAAAGAGCACCGGCGTCTCACCGTCATCGAGCCATGCACAGAATCCGGGCTCACCGAGCAGGTAATGATCGGTTATTGTTGTATTGTCCACCAGAATCGAGATCTCCATTCCATCACCTTCTCTCCATGATATGACCCGGCACCACAAGAAAATCCCGGTCGGGACAATAATGTAAAAAAATGAGAAATTATTGTTACTGGCCCATGAGAAGACCTGTCAGGAACTGCCACGACTCCCCTGCAAACCAGAGGTAGCCTGCCACCGCCAGGATGATCAGGAGGAAATAGACCACATAACCACCCTGTACCGGCGTCCTCCATGGAATTTCGTTCCGGTTCATCCGGTAGGAGGTCCGGTAGGCATCGTACATCGCATACGCGATGATCACGAGACCCGGGATGATGTAATACATCAGCCCCACACAGGCTGCGACCAGAAAGAGGACCGCCTTAGCCATATTGCCGTTGTAGATGTGGCCAAGGCCGGGGAGAATCGAGAGCGCCGCCGCCTTGACGGGGCTCTTGTATCCCTGCTCCTCGCAGCTCATCACATTCTCGGCGGAGGGGCCCCGGTCCGCGGCCTCTTCGGCAAGATCGTCTGCCATCTCCGGCGGAACCGACGCAGGTACCGGTGGAGGCGCCGGTTCTTCCGCCGTCTCCGGGTACCCAAGATCCCCGGCCGCCATCGGCCCCTCGGGGTCCGGGCCGCGGTCGGCTGCCTCCTCGGCAAGATCGTCCGCCATCACCGTGGTGGGCATCTCCGCCTGTTCATCGTACCCCAGGTCCGCCTCATCCATCCCCTTCTCGGATTCGGGTCCCCGGTCGGCCGCCTCTTCGGCGAGCTCCTCCCTCATCTCTTCCGTCATCTCCTCCGGTTCATCCCCGCCTTTTCGCTGTGATCCATCCTCAGGCATATCATCACCATGCCGTAATACCCCGCACCGGTATATAATCATTTGCCGAAAAAAGAGCCATAACGGGGATTTTTGGAACGCAGGAGGAGAAAAAAAGGAGAAATTCCCGGTCGGGGAGGCATTCCCGCCGGAAACGGCAAAGACCGCAGGACCCGGGAGACCGGAAACCACCTGCCTCTGTCAGGCAGGGGAGAAGAGGGAGAGCATCTGCGCCACCGAGGCGGCTGCAAGGACGGCAAGCACCCAGAGGACGGCATAGAGGACCGCCTGGACCGCGACCATCTCCTGAAACTCCGTCTCTCCCGTGTTCATCCTCGTCGCGGTCTTCCATGCGTCCCAGATCCCGATCACATGGATCAGGAGACCCGGGATCACGTAGAGAACCGCCCCAAAGACCACCCCGAGCAGGAAGAGGACGCCCTTCTTGTACTGCCCGTTATAGACCTGCCCGAATCCAGGGAAGACGAGCGAGAGGAGGGCCGCCGCCTTCACGTTCTTCTGCGGCGGCGGCAGGGGGGTGCCGTCTTCTCCCGCCGCACACGCGGCGCAGGGTGCCCCCTCGAAGGGCAGCGGTTCTCCGCACGTCCGGCACCGGGCCGGTCCGAGTAGTGGTCCTTTCGCATCCCCGTTCATATCTACTGCTTGTTCTGGAAGGAGAAATTGAATACTTTGTGATCCGGCCCCAGGAGGCATTTCCCCCTGCTGCGGGCCGTTTGTTCCCATACCCGGCAGACATCTGCTCCACTGTGATTGGGGGAAAGGAATGGGGATGCCGGAAATACGACACCTATACATGCCGGATGCGGGTGTGGGACGATATCTCCGAATGGGTCGTCCTGAGGTCGTCCACCCCGAGATCATGGATATCGGCATGGCCGCAGAGGCGACAGAACGTCTCCAGTTCTTCGGCGGTTGCATGGAAGAAATTCTCGACTCCGTGGGCGGCCGTTTCTATCACCAGCCGTTCCCTGAGAGCCGGATCCTGCGTGGTGACGCCGGTCGGACATTTGCCGGAATGGCAAATCCGGTACTGGTCGCACCCCGCGGCGATCATCGCCGCCGTCCCGAGGGCCACCGCATCGGCGCCGAGGGCGAGAGCCTTTGCGATGTCCGATGAGATTCTGAATCCCCCGGTCATCACAAGGGAGACCCCCTCCACCCCGTGTTCGTCAAGGAAGCGACGGGCCCGGTCGACGGCGTAGACCGATGGAACGGACGTCGCATCCTTGATGGACTTCGGTGATGCGGCCGTTCCTCCCGGACGCCCGTCGATGGTGATGAAGTCGGGTTCCCCGGCAATCGCCACCTCGAGGTCTCCCTCGATGTCGCCTGCGGCAAACTTGACCCCCACCGGCCGTCCGCCGCTGCGGTCCCGCAGGTCGCCGATGATTGCCGCAAGATCCTCTGCGGTGCGGATATCTGCAAACCGGGCAGGGCTGTGGATGTCATGCCCGACGGGAAACCCGCGTATCCGGGCAATTTCCGGCGTGACCTTGCTGCCGGGAAGCATCCCGCCCATCCCGGGTTTAGCCGACTGGGAGAACTTCATCTCGATGGCATCCGAGGTGCGCAGGTACTCGTCGGTCACGCTGTACCGGTTCGGCACATACTCGAAGATATAGCGGTACGCATGCTCCTTCTCCTCGTCGAGCACTCCCCCTTCGCCCGACCCGATGGCGGTCCCAGCGGCGGCCGATCCCTTTGCAAGCGCCACCTTCGCCTCGCGGGAGAGGGCCCCGAAGGACATGTGGGTGACAAAGAAGGGGAGCTGCAGCTCCATCGGCTGCTGTGCCTTCGGGCCGATGACGGTCTGCATGGAGACCGGTTCTTCGGGGTTGAGCGGCAGACGGGCAAGACCTGCGGCGATGATGAGGATCTCCTCCCACGAGACCCGGAGGTTTCCGCTTCGCATCGGTTCGATGATCGGCCGGCCCGTCGCCGCCATCGTCTTGATCTCAACGAAATGCGGCTCGATGAAGAGGGGTTCGCGGCAGAGGCGGGCCGCCGGATCCTCCTCGACAAATTCCCGCGCCTCCTCCTGCAGCCGATCGTTCGTCACGCCGGGTTGCTTTAAAAGATGGGTCCGGTCGGAGCGGCACACCGGGCAGTGCCAGTCGTCATCCAGCCCGTCCGGAGAGGTCCCCGGCGGGATGTTCCCCTCAATGGACCCCTCTTCCGAATCATACTCGAACACATTGCAGACATTACACCTGTACATCGCCATAATTCCCACCACCCGCGGCGATCCCGCCGGGTACTGATGGCCGGATATTTTAGCCGATCCAAGTTAAACCTTCGTGCAGCGCCCCGGCTCCCGCCAAAGGAAGAGAATTTGCAAAAATTGCGGACTATCTACAAAAAAAGGCTATTTTTTTGGTTTTTTCAGGACGTCGCGAACCAGTTTGACCGCACAGAGGTCCCCGCACATCGAGCAGGTGTCAACCTCGCCGTCGCGTTCGTGGATCCGCCGGGCATGCTCAGGGAAGAGGGCATGGGAGAACTGGCCGTCCCAGTCGAGGCGGCGGCGGGCGTCGGCCATCTGCCGTTCGCCCTCGCTGAGCCACGCCTCTCCCCGCCGGGTGGTGTCCCCGATGTGCGCCGCGATCCTTGCCACGCGGGTCCCCTCGACGATGTCATCCACATCGGGGAGGGCGAGGTGCTCCGCCGGGGAGACCATGCAGAGGAAGTCTGCTCCTGCCATTGCGGCGATCGTCCCGCCGATGGCGCCGGAGACATGGTCGTAGCCCGGGACGATATCGGTCACGAGCGGCCCCAGAAGATAGAGCGGGGCGAAATCGCTCAGCTCTTTTATCATCTTTACATTGTACGTGATCTGGTCGACCGGCATGTGCCCCGGCCCCTCGATCATCCGCTGGACACCCTCCTCCTGGGCGCGGGCTGCAAGACGCCCGAGGTTCAGGTATTCCACCGTCTTCGCCTGGCGCTGGGCATCGATGACCGCACCGGGGCGCATACCGTCCCCAAGCGAGATACAGACATCCTCCTCCACAAGGATCTCAAGGAGGTAGTCAAACTCCGCATAGAGCGGGTTTTCTTCGCCGGTCTCTGCCATATTGACGGTATGAAACGCCCCTCCGCGGGAGACGACCCCCATTATCCGGGGGTCCTCACGCAGGGAGGCGAGGGTGTCGAGGTTGACCCCGCAGTGCAGGGTCAAAAAGTCCACTCCCTGCCGGCAGTGATCACGGATGGTCGTAAAGAGAAGGTCGGCGTCCACATCAACGGCACTTCCCGCCCGCCGGACGGCGTCGTATATGGGGACGGTACCGACCGGAACATCGAATGCAAGGATGGAGTCACGCATCGCCGCAAGGTCTCCTCCGGTCGAGAGGTCCATGAGGGCGTCCGCACCGTTCTCCACCGCGGCGCGGGCCTTCTCGACCTCCATTGCCGGATCACAGCGGATCCCGGAGGTGCCGACGTTGACATTCACCTTGACCCGGCACCCCTCTCCGATGGCGGAGAGACGGTGCTCCCGCCGCGGATTTGCCGGGACGACAATCCGACCCCGCGCAATCTGTTTGGCCATTTTTCGGGGATCCATGCCCTCGACATGCGCCAGCTGTTCAATCTCCGGCGGCACGGTCGTAAGGCACTCCCGTATCAGGGTCTGCATAACTGACATTTGGTGGTAAAACCTTATTATCCTGCATGCAGGTCAGATGGATTCCGGGGGAGGGATACTGGGCAAATGCCTACCTCCGTGGAAACGTGCTCGTCGATGCGGGGGTCACGCCGATGCAGGTGGCACCCCACCGCGATGAGATCGAGTGGATTGTCCTGACGCACTGCCACTATGATCACATCGCCCACGCCCATGAGATTGCCCACATGTGCAATGCAGGGATCTGCATGCACGAAGCGGATGTGGCCGGTCTTTCTGCCGATGAACGGACGCTTGCGATGATGTTCGGCGAACGGGCTCCGGTGCTCGGCATCGCCCGGCCCCTCAGGGACGGGGATACGGTCGAAGGGCTCAGGGTCATCCATACCCCCGGCCATACCCCCGGCGGAATATGCCTCTGGGACGAGGAGGAGAAGAACCTCTTCTCGGGAGACACCGTCTTTTCGGACGGCGGGGTGGGCAGGACAGACTTCCCCGGCGGAAGTCTCCCCGACCTGAAGGCATCCCTTGAGCGGCTCGCCGCCCTCGACGTCAAAGGCCTCTACCCCGGCCATGGCATGGCGGTGGAGACGAACGGGGCGGTTCACATCAAGGCGGCCCTCCGGATGCTCGGGTACTACTGAACGGCAATGGCAGCGCCGGGCATCTACTGTCTGATCCTCGAAAATCCGGCATGCACCGTCCGGGTCGGCGCGCTGGGGGCTCTGGCCTTTCCCGCCGGGAGGCACGTTTACATCGGGTCGGCCCTCGGCCCGGGGGGACTTCTCCGCGTCTGCCGCCATCTCCGCCTTGCAGCGGAACCGGACCGGCCCCCGCGGTGGCATATCGACTACCTCCTCACCGACCCGCGGTTTTCGCCGGAGGCGGTGGTCTGGGTCGAAACACGGGAGCGGCTCGAGTGCACCGTTGCCCGGACGCTGGGAGGCCCCGGCATCCGGGGGTTCGGGTGCAGCGACTGCCGGTGCCCGACCCATCTCTTCTCCCGGCAGGAAGACCCGGTACAGGAGGTCTGCCGGGCCATCACCGCCGCCGGATGCAGACCGCATCTCTGGCGGCCGGGGGACCGCGGGCCCGATTTTTTGGTACGTGCAAAAGAATGATATATTCAGATTCCGATTCTGGACATATGAAAGTCCTCGGTATCTCAGGGAGTATGCGCCGGAAAGGAAATACCGCCATTCTCGTGCAGAAGGTGCTCGAAGAGGTCGTGAAGGGTAACGATTCCATCGAGACCGAATTCATCTCCCTCGCCGACTACGAAATCGGGCCATGTATCGGCTGTGATAAGTGCAAAGAAGAGAAAGAGTGCGTCATTGCGACGGACGGATGGAACCGGATCGCCGAGGCGATGCTGGACTGCGATGTCCTCGTCGTCGGCACCCCCGTCTACTATTATGATGTCTGCGGCCAGCTGAAGAACTGCATCGACCGCACCTACAGCATGTATCATGACCGCAAACTGGCCGGCAAATATGTGGTGACCATCGCCGTGCACGGCACGAAGGGGGCGGACCGTGCCCTTGAGACCCTCGAAGGGTTCGCGAACACGCATGAATTCTCCTATCTCGGCGAGATCGAAGGACAGGCCGCCGAGGCAGGTGAGATCCTCAACGACGCAAAGGCACTCAAAGAGGCGCAGAAGGTCGCAAAACGGATTGCAGAACTCGGATAACCCCGCCATGGGGCAGGAGGCGCGGGGGGTCTCCGCCTTTCTTCTCTTCCCCCGCCTCTCAGAAGCGTCAACCTAATAGGAGAGAGGGGACGAGGTACTGGTACTGGAGTCTATGGCCCGTACCACCGTTTATACCATTCTTCCCGGCCAGGGGCGGCCGTTCTGCCTCGCGCAGTTCCGGAACGCCGCCGCAGCCGATCCCTTCCGCACCGCACTCATCCTGCCGACCAAGCGACTCGCAGGGGAACTGCGGGACGAACTGAGGAAGGCAGGGTCGCCGTTCCTGCCGGATCTCGTCGGGACTCCCGAGGAGGTGGCACGGGCCATCCTGCACCGCTATCGCCCCGCGGTCCGGGTGATCGAGAGAGACGAGGCGCGAACAATCTTCCTTGCGGTTCTGAAGGGCCGGCCGGCGGCATCGCCGCTCGTTCCGCCGGACCGCCAGCCCGGCATCCGGCAGGCGGACGACCTGTCTGTCCTGCGAAAGGTCATCGAGGCCCGGTCAGTAGACTATCCGGCCTGCCTCGGTGAGTTGCAGGGGCATCGTAGTGCCGAGGTGGGGGCGGTGCTGGAGGCCTACAGGGAGTTCCTCGCCGATCATACCCTCGCGGATGCCGATTCGGTCCTCGGCTGCGCCGCCGCGGCCGTCCGGGAGGCAGAGGAGCCGTGGCATGTGATCTCCTACGGCCTCTACGAGCCGCCCGCGTCGCTCCGGGATTTTCTGACGGCCTTTGCCAGAGGGAAGGGGATCTTCACGGCCTTCGTCCCTTACGCGCACAACCCCGCGGTCTTCGCCGACGGCTGGGAATGGCTCGAAGCGGATGAATACCATACCATAGCCGCCGGGGAGACGGGGTGGCTGCCGCTCTTCGGCGGCGGGGAGGTCACCGGCGTCTGCCAGGTCCGGACGGCCCGGCCTGCCACGCGGGAGGCGGAGGTCGGGGCGATCGCAGGCGTAGTCTCCCGCCTGCTGGCCGACGGCACCCCTCCCGGAGCGATCACCGTGGCATTTCCCGATGTGCGTGCTGCGGCCCCTCTCCTCGAGGATGCCTTTGCCGATGCGGGAATTCCCTATGCCTCTGCCACCCGCCCGTCCCTTGCGACCATCCCCGTGGTCCAGGCGATCCTGCTCGCAGCGGGCATACCGGCCGGGAGATACCGCCGCGAGGATGTTGCGGCGTTCTTTGCCTCCCCGTACTTCGTCTTCGGGGCCGGCAGAGCCCCGACCGGCGGCGACGTGGAACGGCTGGCCCGCGAGGCCGGGATCACCGAAGGGTTCCATTCGTGGGAACGGGGCCTCGAACGGCTCGCCGGACGGCGTGCGGCCGAGGCGGAGGAGGGTGATGAACAGGCACGGGCGCTGGCCGCATCCGTTGCCGCACAGGCGAGGGCCATCATGGACGTCCTCTCGCGCCTCAAGACGCTGGAAGGGGTGCGCCCGGTCGCCGCCCACGTCCGGGCCCTGCAGGAGGTCTTTGCCGCATGGGACGCCCCCCACCTCCCCCCAGCACCCGACGACGCCGTACGGGCAGGCGAGGAGGACGCGCTTCTTCTCCTGAAGAGTATCCTGGAGCGCCTGGAGGCCGGGCCCTCCTCGGACCAGCGGATCTCCCAGGGTGAGTTTCTCGGCCTCTGGACCGCAATGGTCCGTGAGATGCGTCTCTCCCCGGTGAACGACCGGGACCGGGTGCAGGTGACCGGTATCCGTGAACTGGCCCACATGAATACCTCCTACCTCTTCCTTGCGGACCTCACCGACGGCCGGATGCCCGACATCCCTCCTCTTCTGCCCTATACGACCGAACGCGAGGAGGGGAGGATGGGAACCCAGACCCGGAGAGAGAAACTCAGGGAGGAGCGCTACGCCTTTCTTGCCGCCCTCTGCGCCGCAGAGTCCACCATTTATCTCAGCGCCGCAGAGCGGGAGGGGGGCACCCCTCTCGTAGAGTCCCCGTTCCTGCGGGCGGCCGCAGAGGCTGCAGGTGCCATAGCCTGGGACCCCGATACGGAGAATGCCTGGTCCGCACGGGCCCGTGCAGAGGCAGCAGGCAGGGAGATTGCCGCAGGATATCCGCCCGCGGACGGATGGCTGCCGGAGGGGGCGGTGGCCGACGATATCCTCTCCCGCATCAGGGCCGAGGCCACCTGCCGGATAGGGCCCTACACCACCCCATGGGACGGGATCCTTGCCGGGGAAGAGGAGATCACGGCAGAGCTTGCCGGCCGCTTCGGCCCTGAGCGGGCATGGTCGCCGACCTCCCTCGAAATGTACGTCGGCTGCCCGTTCCGGTTCTACTGTACCCATGTCCTCGGCCTTGCCGCCATGCCGGATGCGGAACGGACGATCTCCGCCGCCGACCGGGGCTCCCTGGTGCACGAGATCCTGAGGGGGTTCTACGAGGAATGGCGGGCGGCGGGCCACTCCGGCAGGCCTGCCCCTGCCGACCATGAGGACGCGAAGCGGCTGATCCGGGAGATCGCCCGTGTGCAGACGGAGCGGTACTTCTGGGAAGGGCCGGTCTGGGAAGTGGTAAAAGAGCAGCTGCTCGGAACCACGGACGGGGGGGGCCTCTTCGGCGAGTTTCTCGCTGAGGAGGAGCAGGCATCCGACAGCGGCCTTGCACCATCGCTCTTCGAAGTGTCCTTCGGCATCCCTGAACGGAGCCCCTCCCTGTCGGACGCCCCCATCCCGCTCGCGGTGCCGGGTGGTGGGGAGACCCTGCGGGTCCGGGGCACCATCGACCGTGTGGACGCGTCCGCTGACGGGGAGTGCATGATCACCGACTACAAGACCGGCACCGCCCCCACGCAGACGGATATCCGGGAGGGGCGGGCACTCCAGCTTCCCCTCTACCTCCGGGCGCTCGAGACCGCAACCGGGATGGAGGGCATCGCCTGCAGCTATTACACCATCAAACGCGGAAATACGAAGAACACCATCATCAGCCACGACCCCGCACGTGCCCCGGTCCTGGGGAGCCTCTCCCCGACGCGGATGCCGCCGGACGCCGACTTTGCCGGAATGATCGACGGTGCGGTGACGGCCGCAGTCCGTGCGGCAGGCGGCATCCGTGCGGGCCGGTTTCCACCCTCGGACGGCAGCCGGAAGTGCCCGACATACTGCGACTATTCATCCATATGCAGGTTCTCGCGTCTCAGGACGCTGAACAGCGGAGAGACCGCGGACGATACCGGAGGGGACGACGAATGAGCGGGCCGCTGGGGAGACAGAAGGAGGCGGTGGAGAGGGCAGGCAGCCTCTGCGTCACCGCCGGGGCCGGGACGGGAAAGACCTTCGTCCTCGTCAACCGGTATCTCGGGATGATTGCGCCCGACGGGGAAAACGGGAGTGCGGGCAGAGACGGCATCGGAAATGGCGGCGTGGGGGGAATTCTCGCCCTCACCTACACGGAAAAGGCCGCCGCCGAGATGAAGGCCAGGATACGCGCCGCCGTCGCCGACAAGGCGGGGGAGGAATGGGAACAGGTGGCAGAGGATCTTCTCTTCGCCCATATCTCCACCATTCACGCCTTCTGTTCCGGCATCCTGCGCGAGTTCGCCCTCGAAGCCGGGGTCGAACCGGGCTTCGTCCCCCTCGAGGAGCACGAACTGGAACGGATCCTCGCGCAGAGCGTCACCGACCTCTTCCATACCGATCCGCCGGAGGGCGTCCGGGGGCCGCTCATGTCCCTCCTGCGGGCGATGGGGGACCGGCCCCTCGAAGCCGCACTCCGGGAGCTCTACGGAAGGCGTCACCTCGCAGAACCATTCTTCGACCGGCTCAGCCGTGACCGTGACGGCGTCATACGGACATGGATGGCTGAGCTTGTGACCGAACAGGAACGGATACGCGATATGGCATGTGCCGCAGGGGCGGCGGAGGCAGCGGCGGTGCTCGCCGACCTGGCCGACCGGTATGCCGGGGAGAGCGATGCTGCGGCGAAGTACCTGAAGGAGGTCGCCCCAATCCTCCGTGACATCTGTACGGACGCCCCGCCGACGGCATTCTGTGCGGCCATGGCAGAATTCGCCGGTGTGAAGGGACGGGCGAACATGGGTTCGAAAAAGACGCTTGGCGAGGACAAAGAGCGTCTCGGAACCGCCTTTACCTCCCTCAGGGCGGTCGCACAGGCGGTACCGACCGACCTCTGCATGGTCACCATCGGACAGGAGGAACCGGCAACGCTGGCGGCCTGCGACGCCCTTGGCGACCTTGCCACGGTGTACCACCGGTTCTCCGCCCTCATCGAGGCAGCCAAACGAGCGAGCGGCGCCATCGACTTCACCGACATGATCGTCCTGACGGCGCGGTTCCTGGAACGGCACCCGGAGATCTCCCGCGACCACCTCCGGGGCCGGTACCGCTACATCATGGTCGACGAATATCAGGACACCGACCCCCTGCAGGCCTCCATCATCCGCACCATCCTCGGCGCTGAGGGGGCCGCAGGCTCCCTCTTCGTCGTGGGCGACCCCAAACAGTCGATCTATCTCTTCCGCAACGCCGATGTGACCCAGTTCCGGCGGACGATGGAGGAGATCGAAGGGGCCGGGGGGGCCACCGTCGCCCTCGACATCAACTTCCGCAGCACTCCTGCGGTGGTCGGCATCGTCAATGCCGTCTTCTCGCGCCTCTTCGCCTCCGACCGGCTCCCATGGGAATTCCGCTATGACCCGATCACCCCCTCCGAGGGGCGGGAGGAACACCATGGCTCGGTCGACCTCCTCCTCACACCGCCGGCGAAGGGACCGGCGGCCTTCCGCGATGAGGCGACGATGGTCGCCCGTTCCCTCCAGGAGATCGTCACCCGGCAGACGAAGCCCGTCTACCGGAAGAGAAAGGAGCTGGATGGGTACGACCCGGCGACCGGCGACGGAGACGAGCGGGTCCCTGCCCCTCCCCGATGGCAGGACTGTGCGGTCCTCATCGAGTCACGGACCAATCTCGAATACCTCGAGGATGCCTTCGGGCGCTACGGCATCCCCTTCCACGTCCACCGCGGCACGGGATTCTACCGGCGACAGGAGGTCCGCGACTTCGGGTCGCTCCTCACCTTCCTCGCCCGCCCCGACGACGACCTCGCCCTCTACGGGGTCCTGCGGTCCCCGTGGTTCGGGTTTTCGGATGCCGCCCTCTACCGGGCCGCCGGCGGGAACGGCCGGGGTCTTTTTGGACGCCTGCGCAGATCCGGCGAGGGGAAGGCCGTCTTTGCAGCCGCGCTCCTAAACCGGTGGCTCGCCTATGCCCGCAGGGAGCCGCTGAACCGCCTGATCTCCCGCATCACCGATGAATCGGGAATTCGTGCGGTTTATGCCGCACTGGACGGCGGCGACCAGATGGCGGCGAACCTCGGCAAGATTGCCGCCATGATCCGCGAGCGGGGGCAGGCGGCCATCTACACCCTCGATGACTGCGCCCGCGACTTCGCAGATGCGATCGCGTCAGGCCGGGACGAGGAGGAGGCTCCCGTCGAGGGATCGGTGCGCGACGCGGTCACGGTGATGACGGTGCATGCCTCCAAGGGCCTCCAGTTTCCCATCGTGGTGCTCCCGTGGATGGCCCGCTCCCGCACCGCCCCGCCCCCCGGCGTCCTTGTCGACGAGGAGTGCGGCATCGGAATGAAGGTTCCGGACGGGGACGGCATCCTTTCGGATACGCCGGTCCGCCTCCTCATCGATCACCGCCTCGGCCAGAAGGTGAAGGCTGAGAGAAAACGGCTCTTCTATGTGGCGATGACACGTGCAGAAGACCACCTGATCCTCTCCGGGATGCGGCCGGCAGCGGACGCCGTCCCGGCGGTGGAGACAGGCACCTCCCGGATGGACTGGTTCTGTGCGGCCCTCGGCATGGGGGAGGACGCGATTGCCGCGGGAGAGATTGGATACACCGATGCCTGCGGAACACCATCCCGTGTACGGGTGATCACCGATCCTGCGGCGATCACCGCACAGGAACGGCGGACGGTGCCGACGATGCCGGAACCGGGATCGCTGGGCACCTCCGCCCGCAGGGATGCATTTGCCCGTCCTCCATGGAGTGACGCCCCCCCGGCAGGGGCCCGCAGGCCAGTCACCGTCAGCCGTCTCGAGAAGGGAGATACCAGTGCCAAACCTGTTCCCCGGCTCTTTTCTGCCCCGGACGCCGGGATGCCGGCATCCGCAGGCATCATCCTCCACGAGGTGATGGCAGGGGTGCCCGCCGAAACCGCCCTTTTCCGGGCCGGGCAGACGGGAAGCCCGGAGCATATCCGCAGACTGGAGGCGGCACGGGAGGCATTTTTCTCCCTCCCGCTCGTCCGTGACGCCACCGCCCACAGGTGCGAGGTGCCCTTCTCAGTGGATATTGAAGGCCGGCACTGCACGGGACGTATCGACCGGCTCATCCGGACAGCGGATGGGAGATGGGCGGTGATCGACTACAAGTCCGGGTCGTGGCACGAGGGGACGGATGCGGCCTACAGCTGCCAGATGGCGATGTACCGGGAGGCCGCCATCCTTCTCACCGGCGATACGGAGCCGGACTGTTATCTCTGGTTTGCCGGCAACGGGCGGCTCGTGAAGGTGAACCCCGGCAAGGAAGAGCTCTACGCGGCAATCCACAGGTATACCGACTGAGGGACGAACCCTCCCGACCCGTTTTTTCACCGAAGAACACCGGACAATGAAAGGCATCCCACGACTTCCCGCGGGAATGTGGATGGAACCCCTTTTGCATATCATGCATTGATCTAAGTATATAAATACACAAAAAATTAGTATATATTTATTTGCTGTGCAGACAAAAAATATAAATACAAACACGCGACCCTATACATTGGGGGCTTATGAGCACAGACGTAGCCGATGTTTTTACCCGGCGCATCAGATACATGGCCACGATATCCGAGGATGACCTGTCATCGCTCGAAACGATATTCGCCGAGCAGTGCGCCCATGTCTTCTCGGACAGGGCATTCATGCAGAAACTGAATGCCGTCTTTCCGGAAGAATGAACATTTTTTCGTCCCCGCAGGGACATCGCTTTTTCCCGGAGAGCCTGCATTGCCGTTATCATGCCGCCGAAAGAGAAGAGGCGGAACAGACAGGGAAGTCACCCGCCGTCATGCCTGTATGCAACCGGTGCCATTTCCCACATTTATTACCGGTGAAGACCAATCTCCTCCTTAACTACGAGTCGGACAGATGAGAGAGAATACAACAACCGGCAGACGATTTGACTGCAGCGCCATCTCCATTGCCGGGGTCAGGCCCGTCAACGAGGATGCCTGGTGCGCCGCCCCGGCAGGCGACGGGCTGGTCTGCGCCGTTGCCGACGGTATCGGCGGCCACGCGGCAGGGGACGTGGCATCCGCGCTTGCCATTCGCATTCTCGGTGAGACGGTCCGTGACGCGGATCTTTCCAGCGGAGCGGAGACGGCAGGGGATGTACTCCGGCGGGGCCATGCCCTCGCCCATGAGGCGGTTCTGGAACAGGCCACCGGCCGGCGTGCAGGGATGGGGACGACCCTTGTCTCCGCCTGGTTTTGCGGCCGGGAGGTCACCCTCTGCAATACGGGAGACTCCCGATGCACCCTGATACGAAACGGGGCGGTCTGTCCGCTCACCCGCGATCACTCCTTTGTGCAACGGCTGGTGGACCGTGGGGTGATCTCCCGGGAGGAGGCCGCTTCCCACCCGATGGGAAATATCATCACCCATTCGCTGGGGGCGGACTTTGTGGCCGACTGCCGGACGCACGTCATCCATCCCGGCGACACCCTCGTTCTCTCATCGGATGGTCTGCACGACTACGTCTCCCGTGACGCGATGACCGCGGCGGGGGCGGCGATGAACGCGGCAGAGGCGGCACGGCTCCTCATGGAAGAGGCTGCCCGGACCTCGACCGACAACATCACGCTCATCGTCGTCCGGGTGCGAAACGACGGTTCCTCAGAGCAAACGGAGTGATGGAGATGACAGACAGGGAAGATTACAGCAACGCAGAGACCGTGGTGATGACCGAAGATCCCGAGTACTACGAAGATCTCTCCGAGTACCTCAACGTCCTTTCCAACCCGGTGCGCCTGCGCATCCTCAAGATTGTCGAGCACGCCCCGATGGAGGCCCGCGAGATCGCCGCCGCCATCGGCACCTCCTATGTGAACACCAAAAAGCACCTCGAGAAGATGCTCAACGCCGGGATCATCACGAAGGAGGCGGGATTCGGGCGGGCCACCTCGCGGGGCTCCCTGCCGGTCTGGAAGTACACCACCCGGCCGGGCGGCATCGAGGAGATCATCCGCAATCTCGGGTTCTTCTCCAACCTTGACGTCCATATCGAGGGGAGCGAACTTGCGGACAAGGTGGAGGAGGCGCGCAGGATGGTCTCCCGCGAATATGCAGGCGAGACGCCGGTCCTCTTCGTCCTCGGCGGCCCGGCGGACGGGAAGACCTTTCCCCTCGAGGAGGCGGCAACCCGTATCGGGCGCGAGGAGAAACGGCTGGGATCCCTGCCGGCGGAGAACGGTGCGGCACCCGTCCGGTACGCTCCGCCGGGAGCCCTCACCGGCGATGCCGCCATCGTCGTCTCCCGTGAATTCGACCTTGTTACGCGTATATCCCGCCCCCACGCCGCGATCACCTCCCATGACGGCGCGTGGTACATCATCGACAAAGGGAGCACCGGCGGCACCGCGGTCAACGACACCCCCTGCGAGCAGGGGAAGGAGGTACGGCTCATGGCAGGCGACATCATCGACCTCGCCCGCGGCCCCCGCGGGGTCCGGTTCCTCTTCACCGTTGCCGAGGAGGACGACGACGCCGACGATTAGAGAGAAGACGTGCCTATGAACGACCGAAGGACCGATGGTCCGTACAGGAGAACACACATCACGGGAGAAATCCGCCCCGGATGGCTCCTCATTGCCGCCCTTTTGATCGTCGCAGGAGTGTGCTGCTGTATTGCAGGCGCTGCATCCCTGCAGGTCGGTGAGGATGGCTACGCCACCATCTCCGCCGCACTCGCGGATGCCGCGCCGGGAGACACAATCACGGTGGCAAGCGGCACCTATGAGGAATCCCTCACCACCGACGTCCCGGTGACGATTCTAGGCACGGATACCGGGGGAGGGCTCCCCGTGATCGTCGCAACGGAAGGCGAGGCTGCCATCGTCCTTAAGGCGGGGGGGACGACCGTCGACGGGCTGGTCATCACCGGAACCGTCCCCTGCGGGATCTTCGTGCATTCGGACAGAAACATCATCACCGGCACGACGATCGCGACCGCCTCTCCCGGCACCAGCGTCGGCATCTGCATCTATGACGCCGACCTGACCCGGGTGACGGGAAACCTCATCGAGGGGCAGCGTATCGGCATCCAGATCAGCGAGTCCGACGGAACAACGGTCTATTACAACGAATTTGCCACCATATTGGGCGCGGTCTCTTCATCCCCGGGAACGACGTGGACATCGCCTGCGATCACCTACCAGTATGAAGGCTCCACGTTCGAGGGGCAGGTGGGCAACAGCTGGAGCGGGTATGCAGGAACCGACACCGACGGCGACGGTATCGGGGATGAGCCCTATATCGTCCCGTCACCTTCCAAGGACCAGTTCAGGGCATGGGAGGACGAAGGGGGAGAATACCCGTTCAACCGGCGGCCCCTCGACCTTCTGGATGAGCTCACCGGCGCTGTCACAGTCGAGGATGACGCTCCCCTCATCGCAGGTATTGATGCATATACCGTCACCTCTGCTTCCGGGATCCCCGTGGATATGCAGGGACCGGGACAGCGGCCCGGCGTCAATGGAACGAACGGCGGCCCCCCCTTCACTTTTCCGGGCGAACCGGAAAGCCTGCTCTGGAATGTCGCCGCCTTTCTCGTATCCCTCGCAATTGCCGGGGGACTTACGGTTGCCGACCGGCGTACCCGCACCCGGAGCGTCCTTGACCGCAGGGGTTCTGCCACGCTCATCCTGACGGCGGGGTACACCATTCTTGCCGTCCTCTGCAGTTCCGCAATATTTGTGACCGGATTCCAGGCCCTCATAGTCCTTGGTGTGGTGCCCGGCGCAAATCCTCTCATCGCAGGACTGGCCTTCCTCTCGATGGTTGCGATCTTCCTTGCGGCATCCACGGCGACGGAGCGGACGCCCCGGTATCTCCTCGCCGCATTTCTCATCGCAGCGGGCATCATGGCGGTGGCCTCGGCGGCACTGCTCCTTGCCGGCAGGGCCGGCGCCGGGCCGGGCGTCCCTCTCAGCCTGGGACTTGCCATCGCCGCCCTCGCCCTCGGCCTCTACCACCGCTCCCGCATCGTGGCACCCGGCGCCCCGGAAGACACGGACGAGCGCACCCGCATTGCCCATGAAGGTGATCCCTTCGACGAAACGCGGATCATGGACACGCAGCTGCGTGACGTGTACTTCCCTGCAAGCCTTGCGGACCGGTACCGCGACGTGACGTTCATCGGCAAGGGAGGGCTCGCCCGGGTCTTCCGGGCGGTCCGCAGGTCCGACGGGGCTGTCGTTGCCGTCAAGGTTCCCATCAGCTTCGATGAGACGACCGGGCGGATATTTTTAAAGGAGATGAAACTCTGGGAGGGGCTCGTCCACCCGAACATCGTCCGCCTCTGCTCGGTCAATATCCTGCCCGTCCCCTATGTGGAGATGGAGTATGTGTCCCGCTCCCTTGCCGGAGTCACCCTGCCGCTCCCCCCCGGTGAGGCGGCGGCGATCGTCACCGACATCGTTCGCGGCCTTGCCTATGCCCACGACCGCGGCATCATCCACCGCGACATCAAGCCGCATAACATCCTCCTCGCAGAGGACGGGTCGGCCCGGATCACCGACTGGGGGCTGGGGACCGTGATGGGCGACGGGCATGAGTCCTCCATCGTGGGCTTCTCGATCCAGTACGCGGCACCCGAGCAGATCGCCCCGCGGCGGTTCGGCGAGGCCGACACCCGGACGGACATCTACCAGACAGGCGTCGTCTTCTACGAACTCCTCACCGGCCGGCGCCCCTTCGGGGACGGCGGACTGGGGGAGATGACGGATGCCATTCTCGCCGAGACACCGGCACCTCCCTCGTCACTGGTCCCGGCGGCGGCCCCCTGGGACGATATCGTGATGCGCTGCCTCGCAAAGGAGAAGGAGGGGCGCTTCCCCTCGGCGGCGGCGCTCGAAGAGGCAATGCGCATGGTATCCGCGGCCCTGTGAAACCTCGCGGTTGCATCATACCACTCCCCCTATTTTCTGCATATATACCCGTTTGCGTGAGAGGGTTCCCTGCATCTTTACAGAGGCAGAGATATGAACCAACGAATATGTATTGCACTCCTGGTCCTTGCGGCCCTCTGCGGCATAGCGGCCGCGGCGACCGACGGCGAATCGGACGCGGCGTCCCAGATTGCGGTGACCGGGATCACCAAAACCCCCGAGACGCTGATGCCCGGGGACCAGGGATTTATCACCGTCGAGATTACGAACACCGGGGACGAGAGCGTCTCCATCGACCGGGCGAAGCTCTACACGAGCGACCTTGCCGTCGTCAATGACAACGCCTACGACACCGTCGGCGACATCGGGGCGGGCAACGACATGGAGTTCACCTTCACCGTGAAGGCGAAGGCGGCCGAGGGGATCTTCTACCCGTCCTTCTACCTCGACTATACCTCGGCGGGGTCCATGCGCACCTCCATCCCGGTGATCGTGGACGACACCTGCCCGCAGGTCTCCCTCCTCGGAGTCCCCGAGACCTTCACCGGGGGGAAGACCGAGGATATCACCGTCCTCGTGGGCAACCCCCGCGACGGTGAACTGAGCGCGATCACCATCACCCCGGTGACGGACAGCGTAAAGAGCGACCGGACCAGCTACTTCGTGGGCAATCTGGAGAAGGACGAATCCGCCGAGGTCGCCTTTGCCATCACACCCCTCGAGGAGGGGGATCTCACCTTTGAGATCAGCTACAAAAACGGCGTCAACGAGCACAGCACCACCGTCTCGATTCCCATGACCTTCGGGACGGACAAGACAAGCGCCGACCTCGTGGTAAACGAGGTCGCAGTCAGCTCCTCCGGCGGGACCGCAACGGTCTCCGGTGACGTGACGAACGCCGGCCTCGAGGAGGCCTACTCCGTCATGGTGACGGTGGGAAGCCCCGCCGTTGCGACGAACCCGAACCCCGTTGCCGTCATCGGCGCCCTTGAGCCCGACGACTTCTCCGGATTCGAGGTGACCTATACGATGCAGGGTGCCGGAGAAGTCCCGGTGCTGGTCACGTACAAGGATGAGGACGGCAACATCTACGAGGAGACGTTCTACGTAAGCGGCGGAAATGCGGTTGCAGCAGCCGACGGCGATGGCGAGACGACATCACCCCAGATGCCCGCCGGCGGACCCGGCGGCAACCGAAACCCGCTCGGCTCCATGGGCAGCGGCTTTGCCCGGATTCCCGTCATCCCCATCATCCTCGGGATCCTGATCATCGCCGGTGGTCTCATTGCCTGGAAGACGGGGTACCTCGCACGGGGACGTGATGCCATCCAGGCACGCCTGCAGAAAAAGAAGTGAGGGGGGAACCAGACATGTCCTCCACACCGGTTATCGCACTCGAGGAGGTGCGAAAGACATACCCCCTCCTCTCCGGGGACGTCCACGCCCTCGACGGGGTCACCCTGACCATCAGGAAGGGGGAGTTCGTCGCCATCATGGGGCCGTCCGGGTCGGGGAAATCGACCCTGATGAACCAGATCGGCTGCCTCGACGTCCCGACGTCAGGGACCGTCCGCATCGAGGGGCAGGACATCGGCACGCTCAGCGACCATGACCTCACGGCGCTCCGGCGCGACTCGATCGGCTACATCTTCCAGAAGTTCAACCTGATCCCCCTGCTGACGGCCTACGAGAACGTCGAGTACCCCCTCGTCCTCAAAGACCGGACGTATGACACGTCCGGCCGGGTGCAGGCCCTTCTCGATTCGGTGGGCATCGACGCGGCGCTTGCCGAACACCGGCCGGCTGAGCTCTCCGGCGGCCAGCAGCAGCGGGTGGCCGTCGCCCGTGCGCTCGTGAACGAACCGGCGATCCTCCTCTGCGACGAGCCGACGGGCAACCTCGACTCGAAGACGAGCACCCAGATCATGGAGATGCTCGCAACGCTCAACCGGCAGGGGCGAACCGTGATCATGGTGACCCATGACGCGGGAACGGCCGGGTACGCCGACCGGACGATCCTGATTGAGGACGGGAGGATTGCATGAAGAAACCCGACATCATCTTCCAGCTCTCGATGCGCAGCGTGCGCCTGAACCTCCTGCGATCGGTGCTTGCGGCACTGGGCATTGTCATCGGCGTCGTCGCGATCGCATCTATCGGCATGATCTCTGCCAATATGACCCTCTCGGTCACGGAAGAGCTCTCGGCAACGGCAAATGTCCTCGTGGTAAAACCGGATAGCGGGGGAGGCGGGAGCTTCGGCATGCCGGGCGGCGGCGGAAGTAGCGACGACGATGACGACTACATCTCGGACGACCAGTTCGACGACATCCGGAAGGCCGCGGGCTCATCGTATGTCTATTCCCTCTATTCGGAGAGCGATAGCATCGAGACGGGCGACAGCAACGGCCGCACCACCATCTACGCGATGGACGATGACGCGATGACGGAGATTCTCACCCTCGCCGAGGGCAGTTTCCCCTCGACGACGTCGCAGGTCGTCATCGGGCCGGACATGGTCGAGCGCTACGGCATCGAGGTCGGAAGCAAGATTTCCATCGGTGACGAGGATGACGAGGACGGAGCGACGACCGTCCGCGTAACCGGCATCCTCGAGGAACGCGGGATGTCGATGGACATCAACTCCGACAGTGCGATCATTACGACCGAGAAGTTCTTCACCGGGCGCTACGGCGGGGAGGACGAGTATGCGCAGGTGAACGTGGTCGTCGACGACATCGACGAGATCGATGCCATTTCCGAGAGCATTGATGAATCGCTCAACAAGAAGGACGATGAAGTTTCGATTCAGGACTCCAGCCGGATGCTCGATACGATCTCCTCGACCCTTGGCACGATCACGACCTTTGCCCTTGCCATCGCGGGCATCTCGCTTCTCGTGGCGGCGGTCTCCATCTTCAATGTGATGATGATGTCGGTTACCGAACGGGTCCGCGAGATCGGCATCCTCCGCAGCATCGGGACGCAGAAGGGCGAAATCCTGCGGATGTTCATCTACGAGGCAGCGATCATCGGCATCGTAGGTGCCGGCATCGGCGCCGCCCTCTCCCTCGTGATCGGCTATGTGGTCGTCTTCGGGATGGTGGGGACAACGGAGTACTTCTTCGCCCTCGACAGTCTCGTGAATGTCCCCGAGGGGATGATCGTGGGCGCCGTCATCTGCATCATCTCAGGGGTGTACCCCGCATGGCGGGCGTCGAACCTCGACCCGATCGAGGCCCTCCGGGCCGAATAATCTCCCGGGGGTGCCATCGTGCAACTGCATGGTTGCACCATGACATCCCCCCTATTTTACGCATTTATTCCCCACCGGGTGCACCTCATACCCAGAGGTTCGGCGAGGCGGGAACACCGTCCCCCCCGGACCCGACCGAACAGGAGATGAGAAATGAAGACCAGCAGAAAACTAGTACTCGCAGTGACCGGCCTTGCCGTCCTCTGTGTCTGCGCCGCCGTGGCAGCACCGTTTGCCATGGGTGACGGAACGGGACGCGGAAGCATGGCAAAGAACGCCACCTGTCAGGATGGAACCTGTGACGCCGAGAGGATGCAGGCTGCCCTTCATAAGATGGCGGAGAACGGCATCGACACCACCGACCTCGAGACCGCTCTTGAGAACGGCGACAGGGAAGCCGTCCGCGCCTTCATGCAGGAGAACAGACCCGACGCACCAAGCGGCGAACGCCAGATGAACGAAGAACAGATCCGGGAGATGATCCACATGATGCAGGAGAACGGCATCGACACCACCGACCTCGAGACAGCTCTTGAGAACGGCGACAGGGAAGCCGTCCGCACCTTCATGCAGGAGAACAGACCCGACGGTGCCGGTGCTGGATTCAGGCATGGCGCCACAGCAACCGAGTAGGGATCGCGAACCATTTCGAGGAATACCTCCGTAACCACACCAACACCCTCCGAGGTAGAGACCATCTCAGAAACCTGTTGTCCCGACGGACAGCAGGGATGGTGGCATCCGCCACCCCCCCCATTTTTTTATTCCTTCACCGGCGAGGCAGGGATGCCGGAACGAACACGGACCCCGTCTCCAAATCATTTACCACTGCTTCTTTCGCATTCCCGGAAGGAGACGGACCGACCAGAAAATTACCCCTGCGGCATCCCGGCCGCTCGGTACGCTTTTTAGGGAATTCCATGCCACTGCCCGGATTGCATGCATGGCGAATACTTCTCCGTACAATGATATGCCGGAAACGCACGGCACCATCGTGCAACCTCCCGGTTGCATCATGGTCGCCACGCCATTTTATCCATTTATCCCTCTTCGTGCCGACGGTATGATCAGAGGCCCGGGAGGGCAAAGGCCCCCTTTTGCCCGAACGGGTTTCGACACAAAACAGAACAGATCCTTCATGCAGGCAGTTCCCGGGCATATCCGGTCCGTCTCCCGACGCCGGACATGGCCCAAAATCACCTGCAGCAGGAATGCACCAACCACCACAAAGGACGCCCAGCTCTCCGCTCTGGACGTCCGGTCAGATCAGAAAACCCCCATCAGCAGGCCGGGGCAGACCCCCAACCCGCCCCGTCCGGCAAATGAACAACAGAGATCACACCACCTTCACGAGACCAACGTTTCCAACCAGCAGTGTCTCGCAGACAACAACGGGGGGCCGGCAGAACAGGCATGGGCCGGCTCCCCGGGGTTCACCTCTATTCACTTTTTTGGACATCATCACCCATCACGTAGTGTTTCGGGCGCAATGATGCGATATCGGATTCATTTCCACGCGAGCGCCGTCCCCCACAAACCTTTTTTTGTCACACGGAAAGTATTGCCTCAGGAAGTGGGTGGACATGAATGGAAACGGCGTCATCGAGGCAAACGATCTAACATGGGAACAGACGGTAGAGAAGAGCACCATCCCCGTCATCGTGATGTTTTACACCCCCACCTGTCCACACTGCCGGACGATGGAGCCGTATTTCCGCGAATTCTCCGGCGAATTTGCAGGAAAGGTCGTCTTTGCCCGCATCAATCTCGCCGAGAGTGCATGGATAGGAGAGCGGTACGGGGTGATGTCGACGCCCACCTTCAAGTTCTTCTGCGGCGGAAAACCGGTCCAGGACCTCGTGGGCGCCGTCTATCCCGCCATCCTCAAAAAACGCATCGAGGAGGTGCTCGTCCACGGCAAGGAGTGTGCCGAGAAGTCGACCGAGATTGATTACGAAATCTCGGGGTATGCGTGAGGAGAGGGGGACAACAACCGCCGAAATGCCGGCATGAGGAAGAGGCGGCAAAAGGATTTGTCGCATATAGAGCGATTCTAAGCGAGAAAAGAAGCACATTTATCTAAAATCAGGGAAAAGAGAACATCATGCCGCTCTTTGAGACCATCGTCCTTGCAACCGACTTCTCCGAGACCTCCGTCAGGGCCCAGGACTACGTCCGGCGCCTGCGCCAGGCCGGATGCAAAAAGGTCATCGCCGTCTTCGTCCTCGACACCATCGAGACCGGTGTCGTCATCAGCGAACCCTCCGGTTTTATCGACGACGAGGGCCGCTATGAGGGCGACCTGAACGCTCGCATCATCCGCCACGCCCGCGAGAAGATGCAGGAGCTGATGGCCATGCTCGAGGAGGTGGGCCTCGAGGTCGAACCGATCATCATCAGCGGCGTTCCCGCCAAGGAGATCGTAAAGATCGCCGACGCACGGGACGCATCCCTCATCGTGGTGGGCTCCCACGGCCGCTCCAACATCACAAGCGCTCTTCTGGGCTCCGTCTCCGAGAAGGTGATCCGGACGGCAAAGCAGCCCGTGCTGGTGGTCAGAAGGGAGGAGTGAGACGAGTGGGGGGATGAGGATGTGCTCCCCACCCTCCGATCGCATCAGCAAATTTAAAAAAAAAATATTATTTTACAATCAGCACCGGGCATGGTGCATGCTGGGCGACCTTCTGGCTGACACTTCCCAGGAAGACACCTTTGATCGCACCAAGCCCCCGGCTCCCGATGATGATCAGGTCGGCTTGTTCCTTTGCGGCAATCTCAAATATTTCCGCCGCGGGATCGCCTATCGCCACCTTCAGGGTATAGGGCAGACCCTCCTTTTCAAAGATATCGATGGTGTTTTTTATCTCGGATTTTGCATCCTCTTCCAGAATGGAGTGGACATCAAAATTTGCCTTCACCATCCGTGACTGGGAAGGAGGAGAATTTTTGATATGGACCATGGTCACATGGGAGGATCCCTCCCTGGCAAAACCCGCCGCCTCCCCGGCCGCACGTCGTGCATTTTCCGACCCGTCCGTTGCAAGCAGGATATTTTTGTACATGTCAGTATTACTCCGGTGCCACCCCTTCAGGAAATTCCACCACGTCCGGCATGCCCTGCCGGTGGTGAGAAACCCACGGGAATCCCCACAGGGATGATCTCTTGCGGCCGGCCATACGCCACCCCGTCTTCACTGGTGTATGGCCCTCCACAAATTCGCGATAGAATCTGATTTACGGGGTATAAAGGGATAGCGATCCGGCACATGGGCCCGATGCGCTCCATGGCACGACGATGCTCCAAGGTGAAAAAGCCCATCCACCCCTGCACGATTCCCGGACGCCAATCCCTGATTCATTCCTGCCGGTACCGGTTCTTTGGAACCATACAGACCGTGGATACACCACGTTGTCCGATGTTCCTGTACAGGCCGACACAGGCAGTGTGCGGAATTATTAACCATCCCCACGGCGACATGTATTGACAGAAGTAAATAATCGCACCAGAGAGTCTCTTTAAATAATCGCTCAATAATTCCGGAGATTCTCCCACATCCGCGATCAGTATTCATTATAAAAAATATTGCAAATTATCCGATATTTACAAAAAATACATCAAATATTCCACTATTTCACACAACGGGAGAACAACTACTTGAACGCGCAACAGATCAGAGAGGAATGGTTTTCAAATACGAGGGCTGACATCCTTGCCGGCATTACCGTTGCTCTTGCACTGATTCCCGAGGCCATCGCATTCTCCATCATTGCAGGCGTCGATCCGATGGTGGGCCTGTACGCCTCCTTCTGCATCGCCGTGGTCATCTCGGTTGCGGGCGGACGTCCGGGTATGATCTCCGCCGCAACGGGGTCGATGGCACTTGTGATGGTCGTTCTCGTGAGGGACTTCGGGCTCGAGTATCTCCTTGCCGCCACCATCCTGACCGGCATGCTTCAGTTCGGCCTCGGCCTCCTGAAGGTCGGGCGGTTCATCTCGTTCATCCCGTATTCGGTCGTGCTCGGCTTTGTCAATTCACTGGCGATCCTGATCTTCCTTGCCCAGGTACCCTTCCTCCTCGGCGCCTCCCTTCCGGTGTATGCGATGGCGGCGGCGACGATCGGGATGATCCTCCTCCTGCCCCGCTTCACCCGCGTGGTGCCGGCCCCCCTCGTTGCCATCGTCGTGATGACAGCGGTTGCGATAGGGACAGGGCTGAATGTGCTGAGCGTCGGTGACCTTGGCGGCATCACCCGGGCCCTTCCGGCATTTCACCTTCCCATGGTGCCCCTGACCCTCGACACCCTGCTGATCATCCTTCCCTACTCGGTGACGCTCGTCATCGTGGGACTCCTCGAATCCCTCCTGACCGCATCCATCATCGACGAGATGACCGACACCCGAAGCGACAGGAACCGCGAGGTGAAGGGGCAGGGCATTGCAAACTGTGTCGCCGGTTGTTTCGGCGGCATGGCCGGATGCGCGATGATTGGCCAGTCGGTCATCAACGTGACATCCGGGGGCCGGGGGCGACTCTCATCGATGACGGCCGGGCTGTTCCTGATCTTTTTGATCATCGTGCTCGGCGACCTGGTGGAACAGATCCCCATGGCGGCCCTCGTCGGGGTGATGATCATGGTCGCCATCGGGACATTCGAGTGGGATTCGGTTCGGGATATCGCGAAAATCCCCAAGAGCGATGCATTCGTGATGGTTGCGACCATCGCCATCGTCGTCTACACCCATGACCTCGCCAAGGGCGTCCTCGCGGGCGTGGTGCTCGCCGCCCTTGCAATGGCGTACAAGATGTCGGTGATATCGGTGTCCGCCGATATGCGGGAGGACGGCGTGAAGGTGTACACGGTCCACGGACAGCTCTTCTTCGGTACCATGACCGCATTCATCGACCTCTTCGACTATGCCGGCGACCCCGAAAACATTGAAATCAACTTCCTCCACTCCCACATCTGGGATCACTCCGCCGTCGAGGCGATAGCACGGGTCATCGACAAGTACCAGCAGGAGGGCACGTCGGTCTATGTCACCGGCCTGGACGTTGAGAGCCAAAAGACGCTGGATAAGGGGTTTTCGTGAGAAGAGGCGGCCATTATAACAAATTAGAGAAGCCCCTGTTCGGAGTAAATATTAATTAGGTCCTCTTCTTTTAAAGGACAATCCACCACATCCTTAAACTGCGATTTGGTCAGGAATAGTTGATTTGCCATATGATC